>NZ_JBNNPF010000033.1:60093-98790 GCF_050275515.1 Streptomyces sp. NPDC004126
GACGCTGGACGCGGCCGAACAGGTCGCCTCGGGGAAGGCGGACGGCCGGTACGACGCGATCTGGCTGTCCTCCAACGACTACCTGCGGCTGCGCCCGGGGAGGGTTCCCCGGGCCGCCCGCCCGCCGCCGGCGCGGCGCGTGGGTTGTGCGCCGGCGGGGTTTTCGGGACCTCGGGCGTGTCTTGTGGATCAGCCGAGGAGGGTGCCGCCGGTGGCGTCGACGAAGGAGCCGGTGATCCAGCGCGCCTCGTCGGTGGCGAGGAAGGCCACCACGTCGGCGACGTCCTCCGGCTCGCCGACCCGGTTGAAGGCGGACAGCCCCGCCATGTACTCGACGGCCTCCGGGATGTCGAAGGCCGGGCTGCCGTTGCGGGTGATGCCGGGCGCCACCGAGTTGACGGTGATGCCCCGGGGGCCGAGGGCCTTCGCGAAGTGCAGCGCGAGCTGTTCGAGCGCGCCCTTGCTCATCGCGTACGCGATCTCGTCCGGGTTCGCGAACCGGGTCAGGCCGGAGGAGATGTTGATGATCCGGCCGCCGTCGGGCATGTTCCGCAGCGCCCGCTGGATCAGGAAGAAGGGCGCCTTGGCGTTGACGGCGAAGATCCGGTCGAACTGCTCGGGGGTGACCTCGTCCGCCGGCACCCCTCCCATCACCCCGGCGTTGTTGACCAGGATGTGCAGGTCGGTTGAGCCGGTGCGGTCCAGCAGCTCCGCCTCCAGCGCGGTGAACAGGGTGTCCGCGTCCCCGTCGACGCCCAGTTCGGTGCGCAGTGCGAAGGCGCGGCCGCCGTCCTTCTCGACCGAGGCGACGACCTCGTGGGCGGCCGCCTCGTCCTGGTGGTAGTGGACGGCGACGAGCGCGCCCTCCTCCGCCAGCCGCATCGCCGCCGCCCGGCCCATGCCCCGGCTCGACCCGGTCACCAGCGCGGTGCGGCCCGTGAGCCGCTCCGCCCCGGCGCCGGTCCGCGCGGGGACCGCCGCGGGCACGGTGCGCACCGCGGCGGGGGCGCCGGCGGTGGCCGGTGCCGCGGGCCGGGCGGTGGGCTCCCCGGTCCGCTCGGGCCCGAACCAGCGGCCCAGCGCCCCGGCGAGCGGGCCCGCGTCCGGACCGTCGGCCCAGACCACGTGCCCGTCGGGGCGCACCAGCACGGCGGTCACCGCTTCCCCGGCAGGACCGCCCGCCGCCGGGCCGGCGGTCACCGAGGCGGCCGCCACGGTGCGGACCCGGCCGGCCCAGGGTGCGGCCGCGTCGGCGAGTTCGGCCCGGCGGGCCTCGTCGCCGGGCGGGAGGATCAGCAGGCCCCGCCCCGGACGCAGCAGTTCGAAGGTGCCGGTGCTCCCCTCGGCGGTGGTCACCTCCCAGTGCGGCACCCTCAGGCCGAGCAGCCCGGAGCCGCCGCCGTCGCCGTCGTCGCCGCCGTCACCGCCGCCGCCGACCGCGTGGCGTACCGAGAGGCCCGATATCAGTCCGGCCAGGTGGGTCCGTACGTTCTCACTGGCGGTGAGCTCGGCGAACACCTCCCGCACCGCGTCCACCTCGGGGCCGCCGAGCAGCAGCATCGCCTGGGTGCGGACGTTGCCCTGGACGGCCTTGCCGACGGCGTGCCGTTCGGCGTGGTAGCTGTCGAGGAGTTCCCCGGTGCCGTGCCCGGCGATCCGGGCGCCCAGCTTCCAGCCGAGGTTGAAGGCGTCCTGGAGCCCGAGGTTGAGGGACTGGCCGCCGATCGGCATCTGCTGGTGGGCGGCGTCCCCGGCGAGCAGGAGCGGGCCCCGGCGGTACTCGGCGGCCTGCCGGGAGGCGTCGCCGAACGAGTTCACCCACAGCGGGGTGCCGGAGCCGATGTCCTCTCCGGTGATGCGCTTCCAGGCGTCGGCGACCTCTTCGAAGGCGGGCTGCCCGGCCCGGGGGCGGGCCCCGAACTCGTGCACCATCACCCGCGTCACCCCGTCGGGCCGGCGGGCCGCGATGGCCAGTCCGCCCGCCAGCCGCTCGAAGCGGCGGTTCGGGATGTCGATGCCCGCGACGTCGGCCCGCAGCAGTTCGCGTCCGGCGTCGGTGCCGGGGAAGCCGAAGCCGCCCAGGCGGCGCACGGTGCTGTTCTCGCCGTCGCAGCCGACGAGGTACGGGGCCCGGAAGGCCGCTTCCCCGCCGCTCTCGGTGCGTACGGTGGCCAGTGCCCCGTCCGCCGTCGTGGTCAGCCCGGTCAGCTCGTGGCCGCGCCGGATGTCCGCGCCGAGGTCGGCCGCCCATTCCCCGAGGACTTCCTCCAGGCGGGTCTGGGCGACCTTCCACTGCCCCGGGTAGGGGCCGGGCAGGCCGAGGTCGAGGGGGATGCCCCCGAAGTGGCCGGCGTTCTCGCGCGGTACGTCGCCGAGGCGTTCCAGCAGGCCGCGGCTGTCGAGGATCTCCACGGTCCGGGCGTGCAGGGACGACGCCCGGGATTCGGCGGTCGGCGCGGTGAGCCCGTCGAGCACCACCACGTCCGCCCCCGCGAGCCGGAGTTCTCCGGCGAGCAGCAGTCCGACGGGGCCCGCGCCGACCACGATCACCTGGGTCTCGGTGCAGTCCTGATCGATGGCCATGGGCGTACTCCCTTTCTGTGGGCTGGGATGGGGGTGTGGTGGCGGATGCGACGTGACGCGTCGGGCGTCAGGCGTCGACGGAGACCTTGAGGTGCTGGTTGACGGCTTCGACGAGGGTGCGCGGGGTGCTGTTCTCGCTGAAGACGTCGTCGTCGAGCGTGATGCCGAACTCGCGCTCGATGCGGCCACCGGTCTCCAGGAGCGCCAGCGACTCGTAGCCCAGGACCTCGAAGTCGGCGTCGAGGATGTCGCCGTCGAGGTCGACGTCCTCGTCGGCGCCCGCGCCCTCCAGGAGGATGCGCTTGAGGTCGTCGAGGGTGAATTCCTGCTTGGACACGGTGGGTCCTTTCATCGGTCTTCCGCGGCCGGGGAGTCCGGCCGCGGGAGTTCTGTCGTACGGGTGGGACGGGTGGTCGTCGGTTCAGTCCACGGCGCGCAGGAGGGCGGCGGAGTTGAAGCCGCCGTGGCCGCGGGCCAGCACGAGCGCGGTGCGCACGGAGGCGGTCCGGGAGCGCCCGGTCACCAGGTCGATGTCGTAGGCGGGGGAGAGTTCGACGTTGGTGGTCGGCGGGATCAGTCCCTCGCGCATCGCCAGGACGGCGCTGACCACGTCGACCGGCGCGCCGCCCGCGCCGAGCCGTCCGGTCATCGTCTTGGGCGCCGTCACCGGCACCCGCCGCGGACCGAAGACCGCCGTGACGGCCTCGGCCTCCACCCGGTCCAGAGCCGGGACGCCGGCACCGTCGGCGAACACCACGTCCACCTCGTCCGGATGGCACCCGGCGTCGGCCAGCGCGCCCTCCACCGCCCGCCGTAGACCGGGCTCACGCCCGCTGCCCGGCCGCGGGTCGAAGGTGGCCGCGTAACCGGCGAACTCGCCGTAGACGTTGCGCCCGCCCCGGGCCCGGACACTGCCCTCGTCCTCCAGGACGACGATCGCCCCGCCCTCACCGGGCACGTAGCCCGACGCCGCCCCGTCGAACGGCAGGTACGCGCGGTCGGCCTCGTCACGGGTGGAGAGGGATCCGCCGGCGAGGTGGGCGGCCCATCCGAAGGAGCAGACGGAGGCGTCGAAACCACCGGTCGCGATCAGCCTGCTCCCCTTGCGGAGCCGCCGCCGCGCGTACGAGAAGGCCTCCAGCCCGCCGGCCTGGTCACCGACCACGACCCCGGCCGGACCCCGCAGATCGTTGCGGACCGCGATCTGACCGCTGTTGACGGCGTAGAACCAGGCGAAGGACTGGTACGCGCTCACGTGCCTCGCGCCCTGGCTCCACAGTTTGCGCAGCTCCCGCTCGCCGAACTCGAAGCCCCCCGACCCGGCCGCGGTCACCACACCCATGTCACACGGGTGGACGTCCCCCGGTGCCAGCCCCGCGTCCGCGAAGGCGCAGTCGGTGGCGATCAGGGCGAGCTGGGTGACCCGGTCGGTCTGCGGCACCAGCCGCCCCGGCAGATGGTCCCCCGCCTCGAATCCGTGGATCTCCCCCGCCAGACGCGCCGGGTACGACGAGGCGTCGAAGCGCGTGACCGGCCCGATCGCGTTCTTCCCGATCCGTGTCGCCGCCCAGAAGTCCTCCACCCCCAGTCCGCTCGGCGCCGCCACACCGATGCCGGTGATCAGGGTCCTGCCGCTCACGGCAGCCTCCTGTCCGGCCGGGCCAGCACCATCGCGCTCTGGAACCCGCCGAACCCGCTGCCCACCGTCAGCACCGCGTCCGTGCGCTGCTCCCGCGCCACCAACGGCACGTAGTCCAGATCGCAGTCGGGGTCACGGGTGCGCAGGTTCGCCGTCGGAGGCACCACGTGGTGCTCCATCGCCAGCACCGAGGCCGCGATCTCCAACGCCCCCACCGACCCCAGCGAATGCCCGATCATCGACTTGATCGAGCTCACCGGGACCCGGTAGGCGTGCGGTCCCAGGGCCAGGCGGTACGCGGCCGTCTCGTGGGCGTCGTTCTGCTTGGTCCCCGAGCCGTGCGCGTTGACGTAGTCGAGGTCGGCGGGGCCGAGGTGCGCCTCGTCGAGGGCGACCGTGACGGCCTCGGCGAGTTCCCGTCCGTCGGGGCGCAGTCCGGTCATGTGGAAGGCGCTGGAGCGGGAGGCGTAGCCGGCCACTTCGGCGTAGACGTGGGCGCCGCGGGCGCGGGCGGCCTCCAGTTCCTCCAGTACGAACACGGCCGCGCCCTCGCCCAGCACGAAGCCCTTGCGGGTCGCGTCGAACGGCCGCGACGCACGCTGCGGATCGTCGTTCAGCGTCGTCGTCGCCTTGATCGCGTCGAAACACGCCAGCGTCAGCGGGGTGATCGGCGCATCCGTCGCACCCGTCACCATCACGTCCGCGGCACCCTCGCGGATCAGGTCCACCGCGTGGGCCACGGAGTCGATCCCCGCCGTGCAACCGGACGACACCACCGTCACCGGCCCCTCCGCACCCACCACCCACGCCACCTCCGTGGCGAGGGAGCTGGGTACGAAGTGGTCGTAGAGGTGCTGCGGCGCCCGCGTGTGGTCGACGGTCTGGAGCCGGCCGTCGATGCTGGCCGCGCGGTACGCCTTGTCGAGGCTGCTGACGGCTCCCACTCCGGTGCCGATGCTGACGCCCGTGCGGTACGGGTCGAAGCCGTCGGGGTCGAGGCCGCTGTCCTCGACGGCCTCGCGGGCCGCGACCACCGCGAACTGGGCGGCGCGGTCCATGCGGCGGATCTCGTCCTGCGTCAGGCCGTGCAGCTCCGGCAGGAAGTCGGCCTCGGCCGCCACCCGGGAGCGGAATCCGGAGGCGTCGAAGTGGGTGATCTCCCGCGTCGCCGTGCGTCCCGAGCACAGCAGTTCCCAGAACTCCCGGACACCGATGCCTCCGGGCGCCAGTACCCCGATGCCTGTGATGACTACCCGGCGGGCCACGAGCGGTGCCCTCCCGTCATCTGCGCTGATCCGGCGGACGTCATTCGGATGCCGTCCAGTCGTAGAAGCGCGTGGCCATCGCGTCGGCCGGCGTGCGCCAGGTCTCCGGGTCGTACGGCTGGATGAACGGCTGCAGGTCGTAGCTGATCTTCATGAACCGCGGGTCGTTGCGGGACGCCTGGATGCGCTCGCCGCCGTCGTCCTCGGCGAAGTCCTGGAGGTGGAAGTAGAGGCCGTTGTACGTGAACAGGCGCCGGCGCAGCGTGCCCATGCGGTGCGGCATGTCCGTGTTGTCGAACTCGGCGAAGAGCTGGGCGACCTCGGCGCTGGAGCGTACGTCCATCCGCGCCACGATCAGGTTGCTGTGCATCTTTTCTACTCTCTCCAGGGATCGGCGGGGTCAGCGGGAGGTGGTCGGGCCGTACAGCCGGATGAAGTCGTCGACTCCGTCGGCTATCAGCGCGTCCTCCTCTTGCCGTCCGAGCGGCAGCGCGCCGTGGAAGGAGCGCTGCACGACGGACGAGGGGACCAGCAGGATGAAGCGTTCGGCCGCCTGGTCGGCGTCGGTGATGCCGAGCAGGCCGCGGTCGGCGACCTGGCGCAGCCGGCGGGCGAGCTCGCGGCGGGCCTGGCGGGGGCCGGTGGCCTGCCACTTGTCGACGGCCTCGGCGGGCAGGGTGGTGACCTCGGCGCTGATGTGCCGGACGATCGCGAAGTGTTCGCGGAAGGCCTCCAGCGGCGCCAGCCAGGCCCGGCCCAGGGCGATCAGGTCGGCCCGCAGGTCGGTGATCTCCGCGAGGTGGCTCTCGGCGACGGCCGCGAGGCAGGCCGCGACGGAGGCGGAGCTGTCCAGCAGGACGCCCAGCAGCAGCTGTTCGTGTTCGGGGAAGTGCCGTGCCACGACGTTCGTGCCCACTCCGGCCTCGGCCGCGGTGGCCTCGGCGGTGCAGCGCCTCCAGCCCTCGCGGGCGAGGACGGTCCTGGCCGCCCGTACGATGTCGCGGCGTTCCCCGTCGTGGCCGGCCGGACCGGCGGGGAGGCGCTCGATCGTTGCTTGCGGCGTTGCCATGTGTGGTTCCTCCGGTTGACGTTCTCGTCCGGCCGTCGGATGGGGCGGCCGTCAGGGGGTGCGCCGGTCGTCAGCGGCCCCGGGGGGCCGGGAGTCCCGTCAGGGGGTCCCGAACCAGCGTTGGAGCGCCATCGGCAGGTCGTGGTGGCTGCCGGGCGCGGCCCATGCCACGTACCCGTCGGGCCGGATCAGCAGGGCGGTGGTGTCGTGCGCCGCACCGGTCCCGGACGCCGCCCCGCGCGGCCGGGCGGTGACGGTGTCGACCCGCTCCGCCCAGGCCGCGGCGCGCTGGCGCAGCCGGGGGTTGTCCGCCAGGTCGAGGAGCACCCCGCGGGCGGGGCGCAGCAGTGCGGTGCTGGTGGTGGGGCCGTCGGGTCCGGTGAGCTCCAGGTCCGGCATGCGCCGGCCGAGCAGCGGGTGGCTGCCCCGGCCCACGTCGTAGGTGATCTCCAGTCCGGTGACCATGGCGGCGAGGTGCCGGGCGACGTCCTCGTAGGCCATCAGTTCGCGCAGGGAGTCGCGCAGCGGCTGTACTTCCGCGCCGCTGAGGAACAGCAGTCCCTGGGCCCGGGTGTTCATCAGGAGCCGCCGGCCGACGGGGTGGCGTTCGCCGTGGTAGGTGTCCAGCAGGCCGAGCGGGGCCCGGCCGAGTACGACGGAGGCCAGCTTCCAGCCCAGGTTGACGGCGTCCTGGATGCCGGTGTTCATGCCCTGGCCGCCGGCGGGCAGGTGGATGTGCGCGGCGTCCCCGGCGAGCAGGACCCGGCCGCGCCGGTACTCGGTGACCTGCCGTGCCGCGTCGCCGAAGGCGCTGACCCACACCGGTTCGGCGGCCGAGATGTCCTCGCCGGTGAGCCGCTGCCAGGCGGCGGCGACCTCGTCGAAGGACGGCGGGGCCTCGCGCCGGCGCGGCGGGGTGCCCCGTTCGCAGACGACGATGCGGGTGGTGCCGCCGGGCAGCGGGCCCACCATGACCATGCCGCCGGGCAGGGACTCGCCGATCATCCGGGGCTTGAGCTCGATGCCCTTGATGTCGGCGAGGTACATCTCCATGGTGGCCGCCGAGCCGGGGAAGTCGAAGCCGGCCGCCTTGCGCACGGTGCTGCGCCCGCCGTCGCAGCCGACCAGCCAGCCGGCGCGCAGGGTGTGCGTGCCGTCCGGGCCGCGGACCTCGACGTCGACGCCCTCGCCGTCGTCGCGTACGGAGAGCACCTCGTGGCCGCGTCGGACGTCGGCGCCGAGGGAGGTGGCCCATTCCTCCAGGTGCGTCTCGGTGACGGACTGCGGCACGGTCTTGGCGGCCTGGCCGGCACCGTCGAGCACGCCGAAGTCCAGCGGCAGCCCGCCGAAGTGGCCGAGCGTGCTCCGCTCGATCTCGCCGAAGCGTGCGAGCAGGCCGCGCTGGTCGAAGGTCTCCAGCGTGCGGGTGGTGAAGCCGAGCCCGCGGGACTCGCCCGTACGCCGGTCAAGGCGTTCGAGGACGACTACGGCGACTCCCGCCAGCCGCAGTTCGCCGGCGAGCATCATGCCCGCGGGACCCGCGCCGACGACGATCACAGGGGCGTCCATCACGTCTCCTTGGGTTCGGCCTCCGGAGACAGTGCACCGGATCTTGACTACAAGGTTCTTCGGCCGCGAGCGGCCGTTCAATGGCGCTGGATTCAGGAGTAGGTCAGGTTCCACAAGGCCCGGTGCGGTGCGTCGGACGGTGGAAAAGGGAATGTCAAACACCGGTCAGACGGCTGGTTCCGGATCCTTCCGGAGGCCGTGCTGACCGGTGTGGAGTGCTGCTCGGTGTGGTGCCGTGCGTATGGTGACGAAAGGTTCAGGTCCGCGCGGCCGCCCGGCGGGTGAAGCAGTCCCGGACGTCGCTCTCGTTGTAGTACGTGCGCCCCGCGCGGTTGCGCCGGCGCCAGCGCTGCTCGCTCGCCAGCCGGTAGACGGTGCCCGTGGGCGTGTGCCACAGCTGCGCGATGTCGGCGGCGGTCAGCCAGCGCTCGGTGGCCGGCGCGGCCGGGGTGCCGGGCTCCCGGGCGGAGTCCATGGAGCGGCCCAGCGCGCTCCACCGGTCGCTGGTCCAGCGGTGTCCGGGGTCCGCGGCGCAGACGACGGCCGGCTCGCCGGCGCCGGCCGTGGCGCGCACCGCGAGGGTGAGGGCTCCGCCGCAGCCGGGCTCGGGGCAGTCGCCGAGGCGGATGCTGCGGGCCGGGTCGGGGAAGGCGGCGCGGCGGCCGGCCCGTACCAGCCGGGCGATCTCCCCGGTGGCCTCGTCGGCGGCGGAGTGGGCGGCGAGCCAGTCGGCGTTGCGGAGCAGGAAGGCGGTGAGCGCGGCGACGGTCCGCGGCGGTGCGGCGAAGCCGCGCTGCTGGGCGACGAGCCCGCTCCAGGAGCCGAGTACGGAGACCATCGCGGCCCGTACGTCGGCGGCGGCGCCGTTGAAGGGGAGGCCGGGGAGTACGCCGCCGGTGGTGCGCTCGCGCAGGCTGCCGGGGGCCGCGCCGCCGAGGACGCGGCCGCACTCCTCGTACAGGTGGGCCAGTTCCGCGAGGCCGGCGGAGAAGTGCTCGCGGCAGGGCCGGCAGAGCCGGCTGCCGTCGGTCGCGCGCCCGCGGGCCCGTCCGCCCGCCCCTCCGGTGCGGCAGCCCTCCCCGTGGCACAGCGCCGTCACTGCCATGCTCGTTCCCCCTCGGCTTGCGTCGTGCTCGGCGGTCGTCCTCCCGCGGCTGAGCGCGGGGGCGGGGTTCAGGCGCCCTGGCCGAACCGGAAACCGACGCCCCGGATCGTGATGATCCAGCCGGCGCCGATCTTGTTGCGGAGCGTGCTCACGTGCGTGTCCACGGTCCGGCGGGACCAGGAGTCGCCCCAGACCTGCTGCATCAGCATCTTGCGCGGGATGACGGTGTCGGGGTGGGACGCGAGGAGGTAGAGCATGTCGAACTCCTTGCGCGTGGTCTCGACGGGCTCCCCGTTCAGGGTCACCTCGCGCGTGCCCGCGTCGATCCGCAGCGGACCGCAGGTGATGGTGGCCGCGGCGGGTCGGGTCGGCCGCGCCCGGCGCATGACCGCCTCCATCCGCGCCATCAGCTCGCGGAACCCGTACGGCTTGACCAGGTAGTCGTCGGCGCCCGCCTGGAGTCCGAGGACCCGGTCCAGTTCGCTGCCCCGGGCGGTGACCGCGATCACCGGTATCTCGTGGGCGGCGCGTATGCCGCGGCAGACCTCCAGACCGTCCAGGTCGGGGAGTTCCAGGTCCAGCAGGACGAGGTCGGCGTCGGTGTAGCAGCGCAGGGCGTCGCTTCCGGTGGCGACGATCTCGACCTCGTGCCCGTGCCGGCGCAGGCCGCGGGCGAGCGTCTCCGCCTCGATCGTGTTGCTCTCCACGATGAGGATCCGCCACAGGGCCGACTGGGTCGGCGCGTGCTGTGGCGTTCTGAGCCCCTCGGCCGGCAGGAACCCCCCGTTCACGCCCGTGGCGGCCGTGTGAGGTTCCAGTACAGCAATGGTCCGCTGGTTCATCTGCCCCCCTCCCCTCAAGCTCGGTTGAGCCAACGTCCACGAAGATACAAACCGCTGCGTCGGTTTGTCAAAGCCCGCAAACTCCGGCAAGGACCTCGAAAAAAGGACCAAATCGGGCCACCCTGGGTCAGGAATCGCCGTCAAACCAGCCAGGAACGGGCACCAGCAGCCCATTCCCATACCAACGGCGCGGTTTAATAATGGAAGGAAACTGATACAGGAGCTATGCGTGATGAAACAAGAACGCGCTGTCCGGACCCGTCATGCACTGATTGAGTCAGCCGCGACCGTGTTCGGACGGCGCGGCTACGCGGAGGCGACGCTGAGCATGATCAGCGTCGGGGCAGGAGTGAGCCCGGGCGCGCTGCACTTCCACTTCGAGAACAAGGCGGCGGTCGCCGGGGCCGTCGAGGCCGCCGGGGCCGAGGCCCTGCGCGCGGCCGCCCGCGAGGTGTACGCGGGGCGCACGTCCGCCCTCCAGGCCCTGGCCGACAGCTCCCAGGCGCTCGCCGGGCTGCTCCTGGGGGACGTCGTGGCCCGCGCCGGTTTCCGGCTGGGCCGGGAGTCCGCGTACGCGTCCTCCTGCGCCCTGCCCCGCGAGTGGCACGAGTACGTGCACCGGCTGCTGGCGGAGGCCTCCGAGGAGGGCACCCTGCTGCCCGGCCTGAACCACCGCAGCGTGGCGGCGACGGTGGTGGCGGCCACCCTCGGCTTCGAGGCGCTGGGCCGCGACGACCCGCAGTGGCTCGCGCCGCGCACGCTGGCCGGCTTCTGGCGGGTGGTCATGCCCTGTCTGGCCGTGCCCGCCACCCTGCGCGAGCTGGACGCCGCCGGGCGGGGCAGCTGAACAGCACGACGGCCCGCCACCGCGGGGGAACACGGTGGCGGGCCGCCGCCAGGGGGAAGCCGGCGGAGACCGGCAGGAGCCGGCGGGGACCGGCAGGAGCCGGTGGAAGCCGGTGGAAGCCGGTAGGAGCCAGTGGAGACCGGCAGGAGTCAGACCGGCCGGGAGGGCTCGCGGTGCCTCACACCGAGCGCAGGGTCCGGACCGGGTCGCCCGCGTACCGCGTCGCCGGCTCCAGCACGGCCCGGCTCTCGCGCCCGACCACCTCGCGCACGTACCGCCGCGCCGCGGCCAGTTCCGCGCCCGGGCCGGTACACCGCCCCACCGCCCGCTCGTCCAGGAGCACGTCGTGCCGACAGGACACGGTGACCCCCGACACGTCCGGCTCCACGCACCACTCGCCGGTGTGCGCCGCGAGCAGCGGGTGCGGCCGGGTCCGCTTGAAGACGATCCGCCCGGCGGCCGGGAAGCACGCCCGCACCCCCTCGGTCGGGTAGGCGGAGCCGTCGTCGGCCAGGTTGACCAGCCGGGTGCGCTGCACGCCGGGCCGGTCCTCGGACACCTCGGCCTCCAGCACGTGCGCGACCCTGCCGGGCCAGGAGCCCACGCCGTACAGGAACTCGTACACCGGCTCGGCCGGGCCCTCGATCCGTACGGACTCCTCGAAGGACACCATGAGTTCGTCGAGCCGCCGCCAGCGCTCGGCCGCGACCCGCAGACCGCCCAGCGCGGCCCACGCGCCCTCCTCCGCCCGCGCCACGGCCCGTTCGGCCTCCGCGGTCCGGCCGCCGTCGAGGGTGATCTCCCGTTCCAGGGTCAGCCGCGACCAGCCGGGGGCGAGTTCCTCCACGCACCAGCCGCCGCCCGAGGCGGTGACGGGCGCGTCGGGGCGCTCCTCGCGGAAGAGGACGCGCCGCCCGCCGGCGTCCAGGGTCCGCCGCACGAGCGAGCGCCGCAGTTCCCCGCCCGCGTCGGCCCACCGGACGTACCGGTCGGCGACGCCGTCGAAGTCCAGCCGCTCGACGTGGACGGTGTCCGGCAGGAACAGCGGCCACTGGGTGACATCGGCCACCAGGGTGTACAGGGCTCCGGCGGGCGCGGCCGCGTCGACCGCGTATGACATCCGGTGCACTCGCTCGACAGACATCGGGGACACCTCTCTCAACGCTTGGCGCAGAGCCTGTCGGCGTCCGCCGGAGTGCGCGTCGAACGCCGCTGGAGTCTCAGACGGCGGCGCGGCTGCCCAGCACGTCGTTGACCATGTCGAGGAAGAGCCGCGGGGTGTCGCCCAGTTCGAGGATCTCCCGGGCGAGCGGGACGGCGAACTTGCGCTCGATCGACTCGATGGTCTGCAGGATGGAGAGGCTGTCGTAGCCGAGTTCGATCCAGTACAGGTCCTGGACTTCCTCGGTCAGCTCGACGCAGTCCTCCTCGCCTCCCCAGATCCGCAGGATGCGGGTGAGGTCGGCGAGTTCCAGCCGGACCGTGGCTTGCATGGGTCTGCCTCTCTCCTCGTCCGCCGGCGCAGCGGCTCATACCGGGTCGCCAGGAGCCTGGCCGCCCGCCCTGGAGAGCCCCTCACGCCGGGGACGAGCCCGGCTGGAGCCGCCGCGCCTCCCCTCCGTGACCTGCGGCCTACGCCGCGTACAGGTCGAAGGTCGAGCTGCGGCGCGGTCCGGCGACCACGTCCAGCGCCGGGTCCACCCGCAGCATCGCCTGGTGCAGGCGCTGCAGCTGCTGCGAGGGCTCGACGCCGAGCTCCCCGATCAGCCGGGCGCGGAGCCTGCGGTAGACGTCGAGGGCGGTGGCCTGCCGGCCGGAGCGGTACAGCGCGACCATGGCCTGCGAGTGCAGGCCCTCGTGCTGCGGGTTGCGGGCCATGAGCTCGGTGAGTTCGGCGAGCAGTTCGCTGTGCCGGCCGAGGCGCAGGTCGACGTCGATCCGCCGCTCGGTGGTGACGAGCCGGCTCTCCGCCAGCCGCAGCACCTCGATCTCCAGGATCGGGCCGACGCGTACGTCGACCAGCGCGGGCCCCTGCCACAGGTCGAGCGCCTTGCGCAGCAGGTCGGCGGCGCGCTCGTCGTCACCGTCGTCGAAGGCGTTCTGTCCGGCGGCGACGAGGGCCTCGTACTCGTGGACGTCCACCGACTCCTGCGGGATCTGGAGCAGGTAGCCGCCGTGCCGGGTGGCGAGCACGTCCTTGGCGGTGCCGGGGGCCCCCGGGCCCATCGCCGTGCCGAGCCTGCGGCGCAGCTGGAGGATGTACGTCTGCAGGGTGGTGAGCGCGCTTTCGGGCAGGTTCGTCCCCCAGATCTCCTCCATGAGGGTCGGGACGGGCATCACCCTGCCCGGGTAGAGCGCGAGAAGCGCCAGGATCTGACGCGGCTTGCCCGCCGTAGGAACGATCGATGCCCCGTTGACCTCGGCACTCAACGGACCCAGAACCTGAATCTTCACGGTCTCCCGTCTCCCCTCCATATTTCGTCGAGATACTCTCGGTTTTCAGTATTCGACCCGATGACGGTAAGCCAGCCCAGGGCAACATCACCGGGCATTCAAGCCGACATCGAGCGGACCTCCGAAACAGGCGAACAGACGGCGGATTCGAAAGACAGGATTCCGATTGGATGGCAAACCCCGTGCTCAGACCGCTGATCGAGCTCGTCGTCTTTGTTCCGATCCCCGTTGATGAAAATTAAATCTCAGGTTTTTCCCAGCGCTTTCTTAAATCCCCGTGCAGCATTCACCGGGGGATCATCGGAGCTCCGGGCTCAGCCGACCCGGGCGAGCCGCTTGCGGGCGCTCTCCGCGGATTCGGCGGTGGGCGCCTCGGGGCCGCTCATGAGGATCGACCGCTGGAGGCTGCGCAGGGCGGCCGAGGGCTCGATGCCGAGCTCGCGCACCAGCGTGGCGCGCAGCCGCTGGTAGACGCTGAGCGCCTCGCCGCGCCGGCCGGAGCGGTGCAGGGCGAGCATGAACTGCCCGTGCAGGTTCTCGTGGATCCGGTAGCGGCTGGCCAGGACGGTCAGTTCCGCGAGCAACTCGCGGTGGCGGCCCAGCTTCAGGTCGGCCTCGATGCGCTGGTCGAGCGCGCACAGCCGGGTCTCCTCCAGGCGGCGCGTCTCCATGTCCAGCTGCACCCCGCCGTCGACGTCGGCGAAGGCCGGCCCCGACCACAGGGCGAGCGCCTCGCGCAGCAGCCGCGCGGCATTGGGGAAGTCCGCGGCGTCCATGGCCCGGTAGCCCATCCCGGCCAGCCGGTCGAACTCGCGGACGTCGCTGGTGCCGCCGCCGCTGCTGAGCATGTACCCGCCGGGCAGCGTGACGAGGACGTCCTTGGCGGTGCGCGTCCCGTCGGTGCCCTCCAGGGCGGTGCCGATGAGACCGCGCAGCTGGAGCACGTAGGTCTGCAGGGTGGTGCGTGCGCTGCGCGGCGGCTCCGTTCCCCACAGCTCCTCTATCAGCGCGGCGACGGGCACGACCTGGTCCGCGTGCAGCGCGAGCAGCGCCAGCACCTGCCGGGGCTTGGCCGCCGTCGGCGTGATGGAGACCCCGTTCTCCCGAACGGTCAGTGCACCCAGTACATCGATGTCCACGCCGTACTCCCCTGCTTCGTCCGTGGATGAGCCCTTGACTTTCGCTGGAACGAGCAAAAAACAGCTCCGCCGGTTTGTCAATACCAAACCGGATGTACCGTTTTTCGCCGCACAGCCGCTGCCAGATCCACTCGACACCCCTTCTGACCTGCCACTTCATTGGTTCCAACGCCACTGGAGGATGGCTTCAAGGTCACCTCAGCCCGACAAAATGGCCGCGAAACCCGTACCGGAGTGGCTTGAATGACCCCTTAACCGACCGGGTGGTTGGCTGATTCGCACCCATGGCGGGTAGGAAACGGCATCCGGGGCGTGGCGAGCACCACGCTCCGGACGGCCGGGTACGTACCGGACTCCCCAACTACAAACCGCTTTCGCGGTTTGCCGAACGTGAATCCCGCTCGGCTCGTGCCGGAGCCTCGGCGGAAGAGCGCTGGAACCACGCTCAAAGCGGAGGCGGAGGGGTCCCCTCGACAACGCGCCGGCCGCAAAGGGTTCGCGCCACGGCCCAGACGCCGCAAGGCCGCCCGGCCGCGCACCCGGCACGGGCCCGTCGCACCGGCCGTCCGTCGGCCGCTGGCCGGAATCCTGCGGGCCGTCCGGCGCCGCGCCCCGGCCGGGAGACAGGTAGGCGACATTCCTCTTCGCGACAGCAATTCCCCGGGTGTCTCCACCGCCCGGCCCGGAGCACTTCCCTTCCACCGCCGCGGCCGCATACCGCCCGCTCACCGCCGAATCCCCGGCCGCCGGGCCGGCACCCGAGGTGAGCAGCATGGTCCGGGCTCCGGGTCGGCCCGCCGGCGCCCGCCCGAAGCCCCTCCGGCCCCTCGGCCGGGCGCCGGACCCGACCCGGTCGGCGAACGGCCCGCCCCAAAGGTGCGAAGCGAATCGTCCTGAGCGAATCGACGCGCGGGCTTCACCACCCCTTTACCGAGCGGGCATCGGCCGACTAAAGGATCACTCTCGGCGCACTTGAGATCGTTCCCGACCGATGGCGCGGATTCGACGCCGCCCCACGGCCCGAGACCTGGGCAAACACGGAGTCGCAGCATGGCCGGAAGGAATTCCTCCGCATATTCCGGAGCCAATCCTCGGACATCCCCTGGATAAAAAACCGGTTGGTATATATTTTTCTCGGCAGTCACACCTGTTACTGGCCAGCGCTGTCTAGGGGGAACAATGAGCGCGAGCACGTTTCATGTCGAGCGCGCAGCCATCTACGACCCGGCTTGGCGGTACGCCACCACGACGCCGGAGCAGAACGGCTTCAGCTTCCCGTCTCTCACCGCCACCGTTCCGAAGGAACTGGTCCACCGCGCCTCCGTGGCCGAGGTCCTGCTCACCAACTGGCAGCGCCTGGACGAGGGCCACTTCACGGTGAGCGCGCAGTGGCCCCGCAGCCACAGCTTCTTCACGCCGGTCGCAGGCGGCTACTACGACCCGCTCATCTGCGCCGAAACGATCCGTCAGATCGGCAGCCTGCTGGGACACGCGGAGTTCGGCGTCCCGTTCGGACACCACTTCCTCATGTGGGACCTCAACCTCACGGTCCACCCGGAGCACCTGCAGGTACGCCAGACCCCGGCCTCGCTGGACATCGAGATCACGTGCACGACGATCAGCCGGCGGGCGGGCCGGCTGACCGGGCTCGGCTACCAGGCGGTCGTCCGCCGCGAGGGGCACGTCGTGGCGACGGGCGGGGGCTCCTACACCTGCACCAGCCCGTCCGTGTACCGGCGGGTGCGCCCCGCGCACACCCTCGAACCCGGCCACCGCGCGCTGCCCCTGACGGCTCCCGCCGCGCCGCAGAGCGTCGGCCGGCTGTCGCCGACCGACGTGGTCCTCTCGCCCATAGGCGAGCCGAACCGCTGGCAGCTGCGGGTGGACACCCTGCACCCGGTCCTCTTCGACCACTGGGTCGACCACGTGCCGGGCATGGTGCTCCTGGAGGCCGCCCGGCAGGCCTCGGCGGCCGCGCTGGGGCGCTCGTCCTTCCTCCCGCTCAGCATCTCGGGCGACTTCAAGCGGTACGCGGAGCTGGACGTCCCCTGCGTGATCGAGGCCGAGCGCCTGTACTCCGACATCCCGGGCGCGGAGGAAGCCGTACGCGTGACGGGCCTCCAGGAGGGCCAGGTGATCTACACCGCCGTCGTCACGGCGGCCGCCTACGGGCACTGAGCCCGGCGGCGGCCACCGGCCCCGGCAACGGCGGCCTCAGGGCCGCGCGAAGGCGGCGAGATGGTCGCCGGCCCATTCCCGGAAGGAGCCCGCGGGCCGCCCGGTCAGTTCCTCGACCGCGCCCCCCACCCCCGCCTTGGCTCCGCGGCGCTGCCGCTCGGAACTGCTCAGCAGCGCCTCGACGAGGGGCTCCGGGTAGCGCGCGCTCCACTGGGCGCGGGCCTGCGCGGGATCCAGCTCCTCGAAGCGCAGCGGACGGCCGAGCAACTCGGCGAGCTGTGCGGTCTGCTCGGCGGCGGTCAGCGCCCGCGGCCCGGTCAGGGCATAGGCCCGGCCGGCGTGCCCGGGCGCGGTCAGCGTGCGCACGGCGACCTCGGCGATGTCGCGCGGATCGACGCAGGAGTTGGCCGACGACCCGTACAGGGCCCGCACGACGCCGTCCGCGCGGATGGACGACGCCCAGGACAGGGCGTTGGACATGAAGGAGCGCGGACGCAGCAGCGTCCACTCCATCCCCGAGCCGCGCAGGAGGTCCTCGTTCTCCCGCTGCCAGCGCGTGATGAGGTCGTCGGCGTCCCCGTCCTCCACGGCGGCCGCCGAGAGCTTCACGACGTGCCGCACCCCGGCCGACCTCGCGATGCGCAGGAACCGCGCGTCGTCGTCGCGCCCGACGCGGCTGGTCACCAGGAAGACGCTGTCCACGCCTTCGAGGGCGAGGGCGAGCGACTCCGGGTCGTCGTAGTCCCCCCGAACGGTCTCGGCCGTTCCGTTCTGCTGCGCCAGGCGTGCGGGTTGCCTCGCCATCGCCCTGACCCGGAGGTCCGGGGACAGCCGTCGCAGCACCTCACGCCCCACCGTCCCAGTGGCGCCCGTCACAAGAATCATCGTCCGTCCTCACTCATTTTTGGTCCTCAGGGGTGGCGGCATGGTTGGCGTCGGAGTTACCCGCTGTAAGATACGTACGGGACGGACGGTTTGCATCAGGGCTTCCGACGCTCCGACGAAACCTGATGAAGGAGGAGCCACCGTGGCTGAACAGGTCCGAGCCATCCGCACGCGCCAGGCCATCCTGAGCGCTGCGGCCAAGATCTTCGAGGAGCGGGGCTACCAGGCCTCGACCATCTCCGAGATCCTCACGGTCGCCGGCGTGACCAAGGGGGCGTTGTACTTCCACTTCCAGTCCAAGGAGGACCTGGCCCTCGGCGTCCTCAACGCCCAGAACCAGAACCTCCCGCTCCCGGAGCGCCCCTCCAAGCTCCAGGAGATCGTGGACATAGTGATGCTGCACACCTACCGGCTGCAGACCGACCCCATGGTCCGCGCGGGCGTACGGCTGACCATGGACCAGCGCGCCGAAGGACTCGACCGCAGCGGACCGTTCCGCAACTGGGCCGTCCCGGTCGGCGAGCGGCTGGACAAGGCCCAGCTCCAGGGCGAGCTGCTGCCGCACGTGCACCCCGCCGAGACCGCCGACGTGATCGTGGGCGCCTACGCCGGCATCCAGTCGATGTCCCAGGCCCTCACCGACTACCGGGACCTCGTGGTCCGGGTCAGCGCCCTCCTGCGCCACCTGCTGCCGAGCATCGCCCAGTCCTCGGTCCTCGCCTCGCTGCACCTCGGCGAGTCCCGCGCCGCCGAGGTCTACCACGAGGCGCTCCTGCTGGCCCAGGAGCGGGAGGCCGCCGGCTCGCTCAGCTGAGCCGGATCCCACGCCCGCCTCCCGGGGCCGCCACCGCGGCCTCGGGTGCGCAACCCCCGCGGCCGAAGTACGCCGACAGCGCGCCGCCCAGCGGGCTGCCCCCCGGCGACCAGCCGACATGGCCGTCGGGCCGTACCAGCAGCGCCTCGTGCGCCGCGCCGGGCACCCGCCCGGTCCGCACCACGCGCAGGAGCGGCGCCCACGCGCGCGCCTCCTCCTCGTGGCGCGCCCCGTCCTCCCCGAAGAGGAGCAGCAGCGGCCGGCCGTCCCGCAGCAGGGTGACGAGGTCGTCCGCCCCGGCCGGCAGCCGGAAGTTCGGCAGGAACCGGCCCTCCCACGAGGACGGCCGTTCCGTGTACGCGGGAAGCACCGCCCCCTGCGCGCTGATCATGTCGGCGAGGCCGCCGGCGTACCGGTCCTCGGCCAGCAGTCCCGCGAACAGCCCGCGCAGCGCGTCGACGTCCTCCCCGGGCCGCATCAGCGCGAGCTGCGCCCGGGTGTTGTCGACGACCGCCCGCGCCGCGGGGCGGCGCTCCAGGTCGTAGCTGTCGAGCAGCCGCTCCCCCGCCGCGCCGCGCACGGCGAGCGCCAGCTTCCAGCCGAGGTTCAGGGCGTCCAGCACCCCGGTGCTCAGCCCCTGCCCGCCGATGGGGAAGTGCAGGTGCGCCGCGTCGCCCACCAGGAAGGCCCGTCCCGTGCGGAAGGTCCGGGCCAGGCGCGTGAAGTCGCTGAACCGGGTGATCCAGCGCGCCCCCGCCATCGCGATGTCGCGGCCGGCGATGCGGGACACCTCGCCCTGCAGTTCCCGCGGCGTCGGCTGCCGTTCCCGGCCCTCGTACGCGCCCGTGCAGTCCAGCGTCCGGACGTGCGTCTCGCCGCCGGGCGTCCGCTTGGAGACGATCCAGCCGCGCGGGGTGCGCAGCCAGCCCTGCTCCAGGGCTTCCGGGTCCTCCAGCGTGGCCAGCCCGGCCAGGGCGGAGACCGAGGCCGGTGCCGTGTCGGAGGCGATCCCCAGCCGTTCGCGTACGGTGCTGCGGGCCCCGTCGGCGCCGACGAGGTACTCGACGCGGCAGGCCGCCGGGCCGCCGGGCCCCTCGACGTCCAGCCGCACGCCGTCCGGCTCCTGGGCGATCCCGGTCACGCGGTGTCCGCGCAGCACCCGCGCGCCCGCCGCCCGGGCCCGCTGCTCGAAGAGCCGTTCCAGCTCGGCCTGCGGGCGCTTGAGGATCGGCTCCGGCTCCCCCTCGGGCGCGGTGATGACCAGCCCGTGGATCCCGGCGAAGTGGAACGCGCCCGAGGTCGCGCCCGCGCCGGTCCCGAGGGCGTCCCCGTTCCCGGGCAGGTATCCGCGCCGGGCGAGGCTCTGCACCGCCCGGGCGTGCAGCGTCGTGGCCTTGGGCCGCTCGGAGACCTCCGTGCGCTCCTCCAGGACCACCGTGTCGACCCCGTACCCGGCCAGCTCGGCCGCGACGAGCATGCCGACCGGCCCCCCGCCGACGACTGCCACTTGTGCCCGCAAAGCCTTCCCCTTCCCCTCCCGAAGTACCGCCGGGCAGAAAATATACCGGCTGTCCCGTTCTTTTCAATCACCTCGGGTCGGGAGGCCGACGGCGCGGGCCGACCGCGCTCCGCCGGCACCCCCACGGCCCGCCCGACCCCGATCCGCCGGAAAGGCCTAGGCTGCGCGCATGATCAGCTCATCCCTCCGCCTGGTGCCGGTGACCCCGGACAACTTCGAAGCGGTGACCGCCGTCCGCGTCCGTCCCGACCAGGAGCACCTCGTCGAGTCCGTCGCCCAGTCCCTCGCCGAGGCCTACGTCCACGGAGAGCCCGCGTGGCCCCGCGCCATCCTCGACGGCGACGAGGTCGTCGGCTTCGTGATGGCCTTCCTGGACATCGTCTGGAACCCGGCGAAGGACCCGGAGCACCGCCGCTCCGGCATCTGGCGCCTGAACATCGCCGCCGAGCACCAGGGCAAGGGCTACGGCCGCTTCGCCGTGGAGGCCGTCACGGAGGAGATCCGCCGGCGCGGCGGGACCCGGGCCTACGTCACCTGGCACGACAGCGACGACAGCCCGGCCCCGTTCTACCTCGGCCTCGGCTTCCGCCCCACGGGCGAGCTCAGCGGCCCCCAGCCCGTCGCCGTCCTCGAACTCGCGTGACGGCCGGGCGGGCACCGCACGACACGGCCTAGGCGAGCACCACGGTGCCGGGCACCCCCGGCTCCGTGCCCGCTCCCGCTCCTTCCCGGAACTGCTGCGGGCTCACCCCCCGCACCCGTTTGAAGGCCGCGGACAGTGCGAACGCGCTCCCGTACCCGACCCGGCGGGCCACCGTCGCCACCGTGGCGTCCGGCTCGCGCAGCAGGTCGGCGGCCAGGGCGATCCGCCAGCCCGTCAGGTAGGCGACCGGCGGCTCCCCGACCAGCTCGGTGAAGCGCCGGGCCAGCGCGGCCCTCGACACCCCGGCCCGGCGGGCCAGTTCCTCCACGGTCCACCCGTACGCGGGGTCCTCGTGCAGCAGCCGCAGCGCCGCCCCGACGACCGGGTCGCCCTGGGCGCGGTGCCAGGCCGGCGCCCCCGAGCCGGGGGCGGCGAGCCAGGCCCGCAGCACCCCGATGAGCAGCAGGTCCAGCAGCCGGTCCAGCACGAGCTCCTGCCCCGGCTCGTCCCGCGCCACCTCCGAGGCCAGCAGGGTGATCAGGGTGGCGTCGGCCGCCCGCACCGGCCGGACCAGCACCGCGGGCAGCGCCCCCAGCAGCCGCCGACCGATCTCGCTCGGCGCCTGGTAGGTCCCGCTGAGCAGCACCACCGAACCGGTGCCCTCCCGCGCCGGGCCCCAGGTCCGCACCCCGAGCGAGAACCGCTCGGTGACGTCCTCGCCCTGCGCACTGCACCGCTGGTCGGGGCCGATCCTGACGCCGACCGGGGTGTCCGCCGCGTCGGCGAGCGTGTACGGCACGGGTCCCCGTACGACCGCCACGTCGCCCGGCCCGATCCGCACGGCCTCTCCGTCGTCGGGCAGCAGCCACGCCGAGCCGCGCACGAGCGTCATCACCGACAGCGGGGCCCGGTCCTCGACCCGCATGGCCCACGGCGGGTCGAAGACGGACTTCATCAGGAAGGCACTGCGGGCCCTGGGCCCTTCGAGGAGTCCGGTCAGCGTGTCCATGACCTCATCCTCGGTCGTCCCAGACCCCGCTCGCCGCCGCTTCGCGCGCGTAGTCGGCGAAATCCCTGGCCGGGCGCCCCAGCACCTCCTCGACCCCGTGGACCAGGTGCGCGTTGCGCCCGTCCGAGATCAGGGTGAACAGGTCGGCGAACTCCTCGGGGAGGCCGTGCTCGCTCAGGACCGCCCGGTACTGCGCGTCCGTGACCGGGACGTACGCGATCTCGCGCCCGGTCGCCTTGGACAGCTCGGCGGCCACCTCCGCGAAGCCGAGCAGCCGCGGCCCGGACAGCTCGTACGTCCTGCCGATGTGCCGGTCGTCGGTGAGCGCGGCCACCACCACGTCGGCGATGTCGTCGGCGTCCACGAAGGCCTCCACGGCGTCGCCCACCGGCAGGGCGATCTCCCCGGCCAGCACCGAGTCCAGGAAGAAGTACTCGTCGAAGTTCTGGTTGAACCAGCTGGCGCGTACGACGGTCCAGTCGGCCCCGGAGTCCCGCAGCCGGCTCTCGGCGAGCCGGGCCGCCTCCTCCCCGCGCCCGGACAGCAGCACCAGGCGCCGCACCCCGGCGGCCACGGCGGTCTCGGCGAAGGCGCCGATGCTGTCGGCCGCCCCGGGGAAGGCCAGGTCGGGGTGGTAGGTGACGTACGCCCGGTCCACGCCCTCCAGTGCCGGGCCCCAGGTCTCGGGCCGGTGCCAGTCGAAGGCCGGCTCGCCGGTGCGGGAGCCGATCCGTACCGCGCGCCCCTGGGCCTCCAGCCGCTCGGCGACCCGCCGTCCCGTCTTGCCGTTGCCCCCGATGACGAGGGTGACCGTGTTCTGCGCCGTCTGCGTCTCGTTCGTGTTCTTCGTCATGACACCCAGTCAAGCCGCGTCCGGCGAGAGTGGACATGGCTCAGACGCTCTCCCGCATGCGCGAGCGTCTACTTCTCCGCGAGGGTGTGCTTGACCAGGGCGTTGGCGTGGCCGTGGCCGATCCCGTGCTCGGTCTTCAGCCAGGAGACGAGCTCCATGTGCCTGGTCAGCGGGGAGGAGCGGATGAGGTCCGCCCATTCCGCCACCGGGCGGCCGTACTTCTTCTCGATCGACGGGAAGTAGCTCGCGGGGCCCTTCACCGGCTGCTCGCTCATGTCGTGTCGCTCCTTGTACCTGGTGCCAGTCGGACGGGGAATGCGAACCGGAGTGCGGGACCGCTCAGCCGGCGGCCACGGGGACGTACGCGTGCACCTGCGCCCCGCTGTCGCCGAGCACGGTGGTGCCCACCGGGCGCAGGGTCTTCACCGGCGAGTCCTCGCCGAAGAGCCTGCGCCCCTTGCCCTGCACCACCGGCAGCGTCCACAGCCGCAGCTCGTCGAGCAGGTCGTGCTCGATCAGGGCGTTGACCAGCCGGCCGCTGCCGTAGACGAGCAGGTCGCCGCCGTCCTGCCGCTTGAGCGCGGCGACCTCGGCGGCGAGGTCGCCGGTCAGGAAGGTGGCGTTCCATTCGGGGGCGGCGGTGCCGGAGCCGACGACGTACTTCGGCAGTGCGTTCATCCGCTCGGTCCCGGCGTCGGCGCCCTCGGCGCGCGCCGTCCAGGCCGGTGCCATGCCCTCGTACGTCACCCGGCCCAGCAGCAGCGCGTCGGCGGCGGCGAGCTGCTCGCCGGCGAACTTCTCCGCCTCGGCGTTCCAGAAGGGCATGGACCAGCTCGGGTCCTCGAAGACGCCGTCGACGGAGACGAAGACGGAGGCGATGACCTTGCGCATGCTGTTTCCCCTAATCATGTGTACGGCGTCCACATTCAGACGCTCCGCAGCCTATCCAGAAAAGTGGACGCCGTCCACATCCTGGCCCGCGGCCCGGTTCCCGCTCTTCACAGGGGTAGACCGGCCCCCTCCCCGAAACTCATCGCCGACACCGCGAGAAATTTCCGGACACCCTCCCCACCACCCCCCACCTGCGTAAACGAGGTGCGTACCGGCCGAACGCGCCGTAGGGTCGACTCCCGTGGAACCGCTCACCGAAAAACAGATCCGCTCGTCCTTCGTGAACTGCACCAAGGGCGAGGCCGCACGCCTGCGCCTGCCCCTCGACTTCGCCGAACTGCCCTGGCAGGACCTGGACTTCCTCGGCTGGGTGGACCCGGGCGCCCCGCTGCGCGCCCACCTCGTCGTCCCGCGCCCCGAAGGCCCGGTCGGCATCACCCTCCGCGTGCCCGCCGCGACCCGCACCAGCGCGGTGAAGTCCAGCCTGTGCCAGATCTGCCTGACGGGGCACGCCTCCTCCGGCGTCACCCTGCTCGCCGCCCCGCTCGCGGGAGCCCGCGGCCGCGAGGGGAACACGGTCGGCACGTACATCTGCGCCGACCTCGCCTGCCCCCTCTACGTACGCGGGAAGCGGCAGCCGAAGCTGCGCGCCGGGCGCCACGAGGAGTCCCTGACCGTGGACGAGCGGGTCGCGCGGATGTGGGACAACCTGGACTCCTTCGCCGCCAGGATCACCGCCGCGACTGCGGCCTGAACCGAGCGGCCGGACCCTCAAGGAGAGTTGGGGTCCTGGAATGTGATCACATAACAGCATGACGAGGACTCTCTACCTGTTCTGCTCCGCCGCCCCGCCCGTCTTCGACGTGGCCCATGTGATCGAGGACGCCCAGTCGCGCGGCTGGGACGTGTGCCTGGGCCTGACGCCGACGGCGGCGCGGTGGGTGCAGGAAAGCCTCGACGGCCTCGCCGCCCTGACCGGCAACCCGGTGCGCTGGCAGTACAAGCTCCCCGGGGAGCCCGACGTGTGGCCGGCCGCCGACGCCGTCCTCTTCGCCCCCGCCACCTTCAACTCCGTCAACGCCTGGGCCCTCGGCCTCACCGACCGGTTCACCGTCGGCGTGGCCGCCGAGGCCCTCGGCAAGGGGACCCCGGTGGTGGCCATGCCGTGCACGAACGCCGCGCTCGCCGCCCACCCCCAGTTCGAGCAGTCCCTGGCCGTGCTGCGCGGCGCCGGCGCCGAACTGCTCTACGGCGAGGGCGGCTTCCAGCCCGGCCCGGCCGGCCCCGACGCCCCGCCGCACTTCCCGTGGCAGGTCGCCCTCGACGCCGTGGACCGGGCCGGAACGGTCTCCGTCTAGGGACTACTCCCCGGTGACCCCGTCGATGGCCTCGCGCAGCAGGTCGGCGTGCCCGTTGTGCCGGGCGTACTCCTCGATCATGTGCGCCAGGATGTAGTGCAGCGAGTACGCCTGGTCGCCGAAGTGCCCCCGTACGTCGAGGGACTCGGCGGCCGCCACGATGGCCCGCGACCGCTCGCAGGTCTCCTCCCAGATCCGGAAGGACTCGGCGGGGTCCGCGTCCTCGACGTGGAACTCCGTCCACTCCCCGGCCTCGTTCTTCGGGAAGTAGCCGCGTACGTCCTCGTCGTTCAGGACGTTGCGGAACCAGCCGCGCTCCACCTCCGCCAGGTGCCGGACCAGCCCCAGCAGGCTCAGTCCGGACGGCGGGACGGCCCTGCGCCGCAGCTGCTCGTCCGTCAGGCCCGCGCACTTCATCCGCAGGGTGTCGCGCTGCCACTGGAGCACGCTGGTCAGGGTGGAGCGTTCGTCGCCGGTCAGTACGGGCGGGGTGCGCTGTTCGAGGTCCATCGACAGATGATCACAACGGCACCGGGGCTCCCACCGGTCATTTCACATCCCGGACACCCGCTCCGCCCCGGCCGCCGCCAGCGCCCGCACCCCCTCCGCGCTGCTCCCGTACCGCGGCTCCCAGCCCAGCTCCCGCCGCGCCCTGGCGTTCGAGAGCCGCAGCGAGCTGCCCATGATGGCGTGCGCCAGCGGAGCCGCCCGCAACACCCACAGCGGCACCCTCATCGGCGCGGGCGCCCCGTACGCCTGCGCCACCGCCCCCATGTGCGCGGCCCAGCCCAGCGGGGTGTCGTCGACGATGTTGTACGCCCGCCCGGCACGCCCCGACTCCAGCGCGAGCACCACCGCCCGCGCCGCGTCCCCGACGTCCACCCAGCTCAGCGCCCGGCCCTGGTCGGCGACCACGGGCAGCTTCCGCCGCCGCAGCAGCGGCACCAGGTGCGTGTCGGTGGTGCCGGCCCCGTAGAACAGGCCGAAGCGCAGGCTGACGCCCTCGATCCCGTCGGCGGTGAAGGCCAGTTCCTCCTTGGCCCGCATGGCGCCGATGTGCCGCTCCAGCGCGGCGTTCGCCCCGCGCGGCCCGAAGCCGTCGTCCTCGCCGATCAGGCCCGCGCCGTGGTCCCCGTACCCGTAGCCGAACATCATCGACTCGACCAGGAACCGCCGCGCCCCCGTCTCCCGCGCGGCGGCCAGCAGGTTCACCGTGCCCTCGGTGCGCAGCCGGTTCGTGGCCGCCATGTCCCGGTGGGCGGCCATGGCCTTGCCGGAGAGCGCGGTCGCGGCGTGCACCACCGCGTCGAACCGCCGCCCGTCGACGGCCCGCAGCAGCCCCTCCCGGTCGAGCAGGTCGGCCCGCACGTCCATCCCCGCGCCCCGGCCCAGTCCGGCCACCTCGTGGCCCGCGGCCCGCAGCGCGGCCGCCGCCCGCCGCCCCAGTACCCCGCTCGCGCCCGCCATCAGCACCAACATCCCGGCCTCCTCCGTCGTGGTCTCACCCAGGGGACAGACGGGCCCCGCCGGATGTGACACCTTCCCGGAAGGAACCGAAAAAACTTCTGACGTCTCCGACGAGCAGCTCCGGTACTTCCATCGCGGGGAAGTGCCCGCCCCTGTCGTACGAGGTCCAGCGCACGATCCGGTCGGTCCGCTCGGCGATGTGCCTCAGCGGGACGAAGTTGTCCCGCGGGAAGTCGGCGAGCGCGGTCGGGGTGTGCGAGACCTCCGGCGGCTGCCCGTGGTAGTCGGCGTGGGCCCGCTCGTAGTAGATGCGCGCGGCCGAACCGGCCGTCCCCGTCAGCCAGTACAGCATCACGTTGGTCAGCATCTGGTCCCGGTCGACGGGGGTCCGGGGGTCGCTCCACTCGGTGAACTTCTCCCCGATCCAGGCGAGCAGCCCGGCCGGCGAATCGTTCAGCCCGTACGCGAGGGTCTGCGGCCGGGTCGCCTGGATGTCGGCGTACCCCTGCCGCTCCCGCGCCCACACCCGGTACCGCTCCCAGGAGGCCAGCGTCCGCTCCCGCTCGGCGGGCTCCAGCGCCGCGAGTTCCGCCTCCCCGGGCTCGGCGGTGGCCCCGGCCCCGGGCAGCAGGTTCAGGTGCACCCCGACCACGTTGCCGGGCCGGATCCGCCCCAGCTCCCGCGAGACGGCGGCGCCCCAGTCACCGCCCTGCACCCCGTACGCGTCGTACCCGAGCCGCTCCATCAGCGCCCCGAAGGCCCGTGCGACGCGCTTGAACTCCCAGCCGGCCTCGGTGGTGGGCCCGGACGGCCCGAAGCCGGGAATGCTGGGCAGCACCAGGTGGAAGGCGTCGCGCGGGTCCCCGCCGTACGCCCGCGGGTCCGTCAGCGGCCCCGCCACCTTCTGGAACTCCACGAACGACCCCGGCCAGCCGTGCGTCATCAGCAGCGGCAGGGCGTCCGGCTCGGGCGAGCGGACGTGCGCGAAGTGCACCCGGGCCCCGTCGATGACGGTGGTGTACTGCGGCCATTCGTTCAGCCGCGCCTCGGCGGCCCGCCAGTCGTACTCCTCGCGCCAGTACCGTACGAGTTCCCGCATCTCCTGCGGCGGCACCCCGTACGCCCGCCCCACGCCTTCCAGCCCGTCGGGCCACCGCGTCCGCCGCAGCCGCGCGTCGAGGTCGTCGAGCTCCTCCTGCGGCACGTCGAGCCGGAACGGCGTCACACCATGATCGTCCATGCCCCCACGATGCCAGTCCTACCCGAGCACCTGGGTGTTCTGGCAGGCGGTCAGCAGCCAGCGCCCGTCGTCCTGCCGGGAGACCACGTACAGCGGGGCCCCTTCGCTCTCCTCGCCCGCGCCCAGGTACCGCTGGCGGACCTTGACGGCGGCGACGTCGTCCCGGATGAAGAACACGTGCCCGACCTCGTAGGAGACCTTGCCGTCCCAGTCGGCGGCGGGCAGCACCTGCCGGGTGAACTCCGCGATCGCGTCGAAGCCGATGAGGACCTTGCCGTGGGCCGTGGTCCATATCGCGTCCGGGTGGAAGAGCCCGAGGAACTCCTCGGGGTCCTTGTTCTGCTGGGACCGCTCGACGGTGGCGACGAGCTCGTTGATCGCTGCGATGTCCGCCGCGCGCGGCGTGGTGTCGTTGTCCATGCGCGTCATCCTCGCACCTCAACCACGCTTGAGATCAAGCGGCGTAGAGATCGAAGGTGGAGCCCCGCCGGGGTCCGGCCACGACGTCGAGGGCCGGGTCGACCGTCAGCATCGCCTGGTGCAGCCGCTGCAGTTGGGGCGACGGCTCGACGCCCAGCTCCCCGATGAGCCGGCCGCGCAGCCGCCGGTACGCGTCCAGCGCGGCGCCCTGCCTCCCGGACCGGTAGAGCGCCACCATCAGCTGGGAGTGCAGCCCCTCGTGCTGCGCGTGGCGTGCCGTCAGCTCGGTGAGTTCGGCGAGGAGTTCGGTGTGCCGCCCGAGCCGCAGGTCGACGTCGATCCGCCGCTCCACCGCGACCAGCCGGCTCTCCTCCAGCCGCATGACCTCGATCGCCAGCACCGGCCCCACCCGTACGTCGACCAGCGCGGGCCCCTGCCACTGCGCGAGCCCCGCCCGCAGACGGGCGGCGGCACCCTCGTCGTCGCCGCCCTCGAAGGCGGCGAGGCCCCGCGCGACGAGGTCCTCGTACGCGTGGACGTCGACGGCCTCCGGCGGCACCTGCAGCAGGTACCCGCCGTGCCGGGTCGTGAGGACGTCCTTGGCGGCCCCCGGCCGGCCCGGCCCCATGGCCGTGCCCAGCCTGCGGCGGAGCTGGAGGATGTACGTCTGGAGGGTGGTCAGCGCGCTGTTGGGCAGGTCCTGGCCCCAGATCTCCTCCATGAGCGTGGGCACCGGCACCACGCGCCCGGGATACAGCGCGAGCAGGGCCAGGATCTGCCGCGGCTTGCCCGCCGACGGCATGATCGACTCCCCGTCGACCTCGGCACTGAACGGTCCCAGAATCCGGATCCTCATGGTCTCCTCCTCCGCAGTTCGTCGATGCACCCCGACGACACCGGAAGCCCCGGCGCGCCGTCTCCCACACCCACTCCGGCCCCTGCCGACACCCAGGCCCCCGGCCGCCGCACCCTCCGGCAACCCCTGGACCCCCGCGGCCGTACGACCACTGCCGACGGGCCGCCACACACTCCGGCGAGACCAGCGCGCCCGGGGCCGCTAGACCGCACTCCCGAGGAACTCGTACCTCCGCCCCCCACCCGGCTCCCGAGCGGCAGCGGAATCGGCAGCGGAATCGGCAGCGGAATCGGCAGCGATCCGGTACTCCCGCACCCGCTCCGCGCCCACCAGGCTCGGCAGCAGCAGCCCCCACAGGGCCGCCACCTTCCGCTGGAGCTCCTCGTACGACAGCCCCGTCCCGGCCAGCACCTCGATCCCGCAGACGGCCGCCGCCACCAACGCCTCGGCGCTCTCCCACCGGTCGGCGGCCGAACCGGCGTCCTCCGCACCGTCGGGCACCCCGACGGCCGGCCGGTCCAGCGGCAGTTCTCCCACGTCCCGCGCCATCCGCAGCAGCTCGCACACCGCCGACAGCCACGCCCCGTGGAAGTCGACCGAGGTCGGCTGGTGCCCGGCGCACTCCTTGGTGATCCGGAAGCTCGCCGGGATCGCCGGATCCTCGTGCAGCGTCCGCGCCAGCCAGTGCGTCGTGTCGATCAGCGCCTGCAAGGGCGAGGCTCCGCCCTCCCGCAGCCCCCGGACCGCCTCGTGCAGCAGGCCGCAGCCGCGCTGCTGCACCGCGTCCGCCAGCTCGTCCTTCGAGGCGAAGTGAAAGTACAACGCCCCCTTCGTGACCCCCGCCGCACCCGCGATCTCACCGAGTGTGGCGTTGGCGTACCCGTTGCGGTGGAACAACTCGGCCCCGGCGAAGACCAACCGCCTGCGGGTCCGCTCCGACCTCTCCTGCACCGCTCCGTCTCCCTTTCGCCCCGCTCCGTCCCTGCACCTACCGCCGGCCGGCCCCGCCCGGCGCCGGCCGCGCGCGGGTCAGGCCCGTACGAGCCGCTCGGCCCGCACGGCCGCCCCGGTGCCCGCCCCGGCCACCACCGCCGGCTTGCCCACGCCCTCCGGACCCGCCATCAGGATCGACCGCTGGAGTCTGCGCAGCGCGGTGGACGGCTCCAGCCCGAGGTCCCGCACGAGCGTGGCGCGCAACCGCTGGAACACGTCGAGCGCCTCGCCGCGCCGGCCGGAGCGGTGCAGGGCGAGCATGAACTGCCCGTGCAGGTTCTCGTGGGTGCGGTACCGGCTCACCAGCACGGTCAGTTCCGCGAGCAGCTCGCGGTGGCGGCCCAGCTTCAGGTCGGCCTCGATGCGCTGGTCGAGCGCGCACAGCCGGGTCTCCTCCAGGCGGCGCGTCTCCATGTCCAGCTGCACCCCGCCCTGCACGTCGGCGAAGGCGGGCCCGGACCACAGGCCGAGCGCCTCGCGCAGCCGCTGCGCGGCGACGGGGAAGTCGCCCGCGTCCATCGCCCGGTAGCCCATCCCGGCCAGCCGGTCGAACTCGCGGACGTCACTGGTGCCGCGGTCGCTGTTCAGCAGGTAGCCGCCGGGCAGCGTCACGAGGACGTCCTTGGCCGTGCGGTCCTCGTCGCCGTTCCCCTCCAGGGCGGTCGCGATGAGCGCGCGCAGCTGGAGCACGTACGTCTGCAGGGTGGTGCGCGCGCTGCGAGGTGGCATCGACCCCCACAGCTCCTCGATCAGCGCCGACACCGGCACGACCTGATCGGCGTGAAGGGCCAGGAGCGCCAGGACCTGCCGGGGCTTGGGGGCGGTGGGCGTGATGGAGATCCCGTTCTCCCGCACGGCGAGCGCGCCCAGTACATCGATGTCCACGTCGTACTCCCCTGTCCTTTGGATGAGGTCGCAAGAGCCAGTAGAAAACAGGACGGACGGTTTGTCAATGCATCGCCGTCCAGGCAGTTCTCAGCCTGGCGAAATCTCGGCGCCACCCAGAAATCCCATCTGACCTGGGATTTCGCGGACAACCCGCTCACCCAGGACAGCTTGGAGCCCTTCAGCCGCCTCACAACAGGGGTCATATAACACCCATCGGGGCCATAAAATCAAACCATTCAGTCTGTTTCTTGCTCCGTGGGCTCTGTGGGCTCCGCGGGCTCCGCCCCGGCCGGTGCGATACCCGGCAGCACCACCGTCCAGATCCGGGCCAGCGCCTGATGGGGGGTCCATTCCGGTTCCACGGCCCCCAACGCCTTCAGCCCGGCCGTGAAGGCCACCACCACCCGTGCCGCGTCCTGCGGAGCCAGTCCCTCGGCGAGGAGCCCGGCCCGGTCGGCGGTGGCCATCAGTTCCTCCGCCCACAGACGGCACTGCCCGCGCAGATCCACCAGGCTCTGGTGGGCCGCGTCGGCGCCCAGCGCGAATCCGGCCCGCACGACGACGTCCGCCGCCAGCAGTTCCAGCAGCGCGTACGTCGCGTCGACGAGCACCTTCAAGGGGGCGCCGGCCCGATCCGGTTCGCCTTCCGCTTCGGCGATCCGCCGCAGCGCCCGCGCGGCCCGGGCCTCCACGGCGCGGGCGAGGGCGGGCTTGCCGTCGAAGTGGAACTGCACCGCGCCGGAGGTCACCCCGGCCCGCTCGCTGATCGCGGCGATCGACGCGGCCGCGAAGCCCTCCGCGGCGAACACCTCCGCCGCGGCGAGCACGAGAGATTCCCGCGTGCGTGCCGCACGCTCCTGCTTGACCATGAGGGGCTCCACACCGCAATCGCCGCATCCGCGGGCCGCCCCACATCCAGGGGGTACGAGATCCTGGGCCACAGTCGACTCCCGCACCGGAGCCGGACCGGACTCCCGGCGGAGCCGCCCCCCACCGTCAACGCCGCGGACACCGGCAGCTCCCCCACCACCCCACCGGCGTTAACGCCGTTAACGCCCACCCCACACCCCGGACCGGCGGCCACCGCCACCGTTAACGCCGTTAACGCCCTACCCCCGCCCCCGTACCCCCAGCGCCCGCACCACGGGCCCTGTCGCGGCCGTCGTCACCAGGGCCATCAGCACCAGCACGGTGAACAGCTCCACCCCGATCACCCCCAGCCCGAGCCCCACGTTCAGCACCACCAGCTCCGTCACCCCCCGGCAGTTCATCAGCGCCCCCAGCAGCACCGCGTCCCTCCGGCGCATCCCCGCCGCCAGCGCCGCCACCGCCGCCGCGCCCCACTTCGCCGCGACGGCCACCCCCAGCACCGCCGCCGCCCACCACCAGACCCCGCCGCCCCGCAGCGCCCCCACGTCGGTCCGCAGCCCGCTCCCCACGAAGAACAGCGGCAGCAGCACCGGCACCGCGAAGTCCCGCATCCGCCGCGCCGCCGACTCCACCGCCTCCACCCCCCGCGGCACCACCGCACCGAAGACGAACGCCCCGAACAGCGCGTGCACCCCCAACGCCTCCGTCGCGTACGCGGCCAGGCAGACCCCGCCGAACAGCACCACCACCACCCCACCGCCCCGCTCCCCCACCCCCCACCGTCCGGCCCCCCGGGCGAGCAACGGCCGCACCCCCCACCACATCCCCGCGACGAACACCCCGGCCAGGGCCGCCCGCCACAGCCCGGCACCCGCCCCACCGCCCCCGGCGACGGCCACCACCACCGCCAGCAGGCACCAGGCGATCACGTCCACCACCGCCGCGCAGGCCATCGCCAGCGCCCCCACCGGCGTCCCGTACAGCCCCTGTTCGGTGAGGATCCGCGCCAGTACGGGAAAGGCGGTGACGCTCAGCGCCACCGCCACGAACAACACGAACTCCGCCCGCCCCACGCCCTCCGGCGCGAACGTCCCGTACAGCCCGAGCGCCAGCAGCCCCCCGAGCCCCAGCGGTACCCACACGCTCGCCTGACTCACCACCACCACGGCCCGTCGCAGCCCCCGCAGCATCCCCACGTCTAGTTCCAGCCCCACCAGGAACATGAAGACGACGAGCCCGAGGTTCCCCAGTTCCGCCAGATGCGGGAGCACCTCGTCCGGCAGCAGCCACCGCTGCCCCCGGGGCCACAGCCACCCCAGGAACGTGGGTCCGAGCAGGATCCCCACGGCGATCTCCCCGACCACCGCCGGCTGCCCGACCCGGCGGGCCAGCACCCCGCCCGCCCCGCACGCGAGCACGACCACCGCCACGGCGCCCAGCACTCCACCCGCCACGGCCCTGTCCTGCCCCGGGCCCCTCCCCCAGAACCAGAGGGCCTGCGACTTCAGGAGGTCGCCCGCCGCCCCACCAACAGCCCGATGCCGTCGAGGATCCGCTCCAGCCCGAACTCCAGGGCCTGGTCCTGCCCCCCGTGCGCGGCGACGGAGGCCAGCGCTCCGGCCAGCGCCGGATACTCCTCGCCCCTCGTCCCCACGACCTCCGCCAGCACGGCCCCGAGTTCCTCGTCCGGGCCCCCGGCGCCGGCCGTCGCCCGTTCCTGCTCGGCGATCCCGCGGACGTGTCCGGCCACCAGCACCACGGCGTCCATCGCCTCGGCCCCGGTCAGCCCGCAGCCCTCCAGCGCGGCCAGTGCCCGCTCCAGCCACCCGACCTCCCGCGGCCCCACCGCCCGCGCCCCCACCGTCGCGTCCAGCAGCCACGGATGGGCCCGGAAGCCGGCCAGCAGCTCGCGCGCCCACACCCCGAGCCGCTCCCGCCAGCCGTCCCCGGCCACCGCCAGCGCCGCGTCCAGCCCCCCGGCCGGATCCGGCATCGCGGCCTCCACCATCAGCGCGACGGCCTCCGCCTTGCCCGGCACGTACCGGTAGAGCGCCATCTTGGTGACCCCCAACTCCCCGGCCACCCGCTGCATCGACACCCCGCCGAGCCCCTCACCGTCCGCGATGCCGACACCGGCCAACGCGATCTGCTCCAGGGTCAGCCCCCGCCGCGGCCCCCGCGCCGGCGTCACCGGCGGCCCCCACAACAACCGCACCGCCGCAGCCCACTGCCCGTCCGCCACCGGATCCCCTTGCCCTCGCACCAAAACCGCGTCTACCGTACACACAAGAAACAGCATCCACCGGACGCAATAATTCGCGCCCCCATACCCCGAAGGACCGACTCCCCATGCCGCCCGTCACGACCGTCCTGATCTCCGGCGCGGGCATCGCCGGCCCCGCCCTCGCCCACTGGCTCGCCCGCCACGGCTTCCACCCCACCGTCGTCGAGATCGCCCCCGCCCCGCGCCCCGGGGGCCGGGCCGTCGACTTCCGCGGCGAGACCCACCTCCACGTCCTCGACCGCATGGGCGTCCTCGACGAGCTCCGCCGCGTCCAGACCGGCGGCACCCCGATGACCTTCGTGGACGCCGACGACCGGGAACTCCTCCGCCTCCCCGCCGCCTTCGCGGGCGGAGACGTGGAGGTCCTGCGCGGCGACCTCTCCCGGATCCTCCAGGAAGCCTCCCGCTCCTCCACCGAGTACCTCTTCGGCGATACGGTCACCTCCCTCACCGAGACCCCGGCCGGCGTGGACGTCACCTTCCGCCACGCCCCGCCCCGCACCTTCGACGTCGTCATCGGCGCCGACGGCCTGCACTCCACCGTCCGCCGCCTCGCCTTCGGCCCCGAGGAGCGGTACGTCTCCCACCTCGGCCACTACGCCGCCACCTGGAGCCTGCCGGGCGACCCGCACCCCACCCGCCCCGGCTCCGTGGGCTTCAACGCCCCCGGCCGCCTCGCCTCCGTCGCCGCCCCGCCCGCCGCCCCCGGCCGGGCGGGCGCCTTCTTCCTCTTCGCCTCACCCGAGCTGCCGTACGACCGGAACGACCCGGCCGCCCACAAGGCGCTCATCACCCGCGCCTTCGCGGGTCTGCCCTGGCGGGTGGGCCCGCTCCTCGACACCCTCGCAGCCGCCGACGACCTCTGGTTCGACTCCATCAGCCGCGCCGACGTCGGCAACTGGTCCACCGGCCGGACGGCCCTCCTGGGTGACGCCGCCTGCGGCGCGACGATCGGCGGCATGGGCACCGGCACCGCCGTCGTCGCCGCGTACGTCCTGGCGGCCGAACTGGCCCGCACCCCCGAGGACCCCCGGTCCGCCTTCCGCCGCTACGAGTCCCTCGTCCGCCCCTACGCGCGGGCCTGCCAGCGGGGCGGCGACCGCACCGGCCCCTTCCTCGCCCCCGCCAGCACCCTCGGCCTGCGCCTGCGCAACACCCTCCTGAGGCAACCCCGCGCCCTGGCCTGGCTGCTGAAACAGGGCCGCACCACGGCCACCCTCCCCCCTGCCCCTCCTCCCCCGCCCCCGTTAACGGCGTTAACGCCGTTAACGCCCCCTCCCCCGCACCTTCCAGCAAAAAGTAACAACCAAAACCGCCCCAACAAGCCATAAAACCCCACGCCCAAGCCCCTTAAAAGTACTGGTCGACTGGTTTTCTTTCGCCCGCCCGAACTAGATTGACCTTCCCCACAGCGGACGTAACCGACAATCAGGAGCACACGTGGCGAGGGTCAGGCAGGAACGGGCCGAGATCACCCGGCAGGCGATCCTCGACGGCGCGGCCGTCGCCTTCGACCGCGCCGGCTTCGGCGGTACCAGCCTCAGCGACGTCGTCAAACGCGCCGGAGTCACCAAGGGCGCCCTCTACTTCCACTTCCCCTCCAAGGAAGCCCTCGCCCGGACCCTGATCGACGAGCAGTTCCAGGTGTCCGAGGACGTCCCGGCCCTGGAGGACCCGGGCCTCCAGACGGTCATCGACCTCACCCACCAGATGGCGTTCGGGCTGCGCACCAACGTCCGCATCCGCGCCGGCATCCGCCTGGTCATCGAGTTCGGCTCGTTCACCAGCCCGGACCCGTCCCCGTACAACGCCTGGATCGAGACCTGTCGCAGCTGTCTGACGCCGGCCCAGGAACGCGGCGACGTCCTGCCCTCGCTCGACGTGCAGGACCTCTCGACCTTCATCGTCGGCTCGTTCACCGGCGTCCAGGTGACCTCGCACGTCCGTGCCGACCGCGAGGACCTGCACGCCCGGGTCGTCGACCTGTGGAACTACCTCCTGCCGGGCATCGTGCCCGCCCCCCGCATCCCCCTCTTCGACCCGGCGGGCTCTGCCGCCTGCCGCGCCGAACTCGACCTGCCCGCCCCGCAGGCACCCGTACCGGTCGGCTGACGGAGCACCCAGGGCGGATCCGGGCGCCCCGTCGTCCATTTCGTTAGCAAAACCCAAGCGTGGCGCCCACGCGCACCCAAGAACGTTAGTAAAGTCCCTCTCATGACTTCGCCCTCGTCCCAGAACGACCGAGAGAAGGTCGTCTCCAAGCTCCCCCCGTGGCTCCGCCAGGAGTTGAAGATCCGCACCGCCCAACTGCGGGTCGACATCCAGGACGCCGTCCACCAGGGCATCGCGCACTGGAGCGCCCTCGCCTCCGCCCCCTCCCCCGTCGACACCTCCGGCGCCGAGTCGTTCTCCACCTGGCTGCCCGCCGGCCAGTGGGAGTCCTTCCGTACCGACTCCAAGGACCGCGGCGTCTCCCTCATCCAGGGTCTCGCCCAGGCGGTGCACCTCTGGCTGGAGCTGAACCCGGCCCCCACGGTGAAGCGGCCGTCCGTCGTCCGCCGCATCGTCGTGTGCAACCAGAAGGGCGGCGTCGGCAAGACGGCCGTCACCGCCGGCACCGCCGAAGCCCTCGCCGAAGACCCGGCCAGCCTCCACCCGGTCCGCGTCGCCCGCCAACTGGCCCGCCGCACCACCCCCGAGGAAGCGGACGCCGGGCACCCGGCCACCTCCGCCCTCGACCTCGAAGACCTCCCGGGCCTGGGCATGCGCGTCCTGCTCGTCGACTTCGACCCGCAGGGCCACCTCACCAAGCAGCTCGGCCAGCAGCCCCTCCCCATCGGCGGCGACAGCCTCACCTGCCACATGGCCGGCGAAGCCAAGGGCCCCCTCCAGGACCTCATCGCCCCCATCGAGCACGACCGGTTCGGCGACCGCCTCCACCTCCTGCCGGCCTGCACGGACGCCTTCCTCCTCGACGTCCGCCTCTCCACCGTCCGCGCCCGCGAGGCCGCCCTCGAACGCGCCCTCGCCCCCGTCGAGTCCGACTACGACGTCATCCTCATCGACTGCCCGCCCAGCCTCGGCCTCAGCATGGACGCCGCGATCTACTACGGCCGCCGCCGCGACACCGAACAGCCCGGCGCCTCCGGCGCGCTGATCGTCGTACAGGCGGAGGACTCCTCGGCGGACGCCTACGACCTCCTCACGTCCCAGATCAACGACCTGCGCGACGACCTCAGCCTCGACATCGACTACCTCGGCCTCGTCGTGAACCTCTACGACGGCCGCCGCGGCTACATCGCGACCTCGTCCCTCCAGGCCTGGATGGACATAAAGGATCCCCGGGTCGTGGCGATCGTCCCCGACCTCAAGGAACAGCGCGAGTCCGTCCGCCTCAAGCAGCCCCTCTTCGTCTACGCCCCCAACGGCGACCAGGCAGTCGCCCTGCGCGCCCTCGCCCGGGAGATCTCATGAGCAGCAAGGCAGACAAGCTCGGCGTCTCGGCTTCCTTCGCACGGGCCCAGCCCGTCAGCGTCAGCTCCCGCCGCGCCGCCATCGCCGAGGCCACGGGCGCCCCCACCTCCGGCGTCGTCCCGCCCTCCGAGGTTCCCATCGAGGCCCTCGCCCACAACCCGTTCAACCTCCGCGAGGACCTCACCGACCTCGACGAGCTGGCCCAGTCCCTGACCGTACGCGGCCAGCTCCAGCCCCTCGCGGTCGCGACCCGGCTCGCCTTCATGGAGGCCCACCCGGGCCAGACCGACGGCCTGGGCCGCGCCCCGTACGTGGTCATCGACGGCAACCGCCGCCTCGCGGCCGCCCAGCTGGCCGGGCTCAAGACGATGCACATCCACGTCAACGACGCCCTGTCCGCCTCTGCCGCCGACATCCTCGAATCGGCGCTCATCGCCAACGTCCACCGGGTCGACGTGGCCCCCATGGACCAGGCCCGCGCCCTCCAGGAACTGGTCGACGTCCACGGCTCCCAGGCCCAGGTGGCCAAGCGGATCGGCAAGACGCCGGCCTGGGTCTCCCAGCGCCTGACCCTCCTCAACCTGACGCCCGACCTCCAGGAGAAGGTGGAGACGGGCGAGCTGAAGGTCGAACCGGCCCGCCGCATCGGCCGCCTCCCCCAGGAGGAACAGACGGCCGCCGCCGCCGAGACCATTAACGCCGTTAACCCCCCGCGCCAGCGCACCCGCCCGACGCCCCAGACCGTTAACGGCGTTAACGCCGTTAACGCCGCCAGCGCCCCGAAGCCCGCCCCCGCTGCCCCCACCGCAGCCACGCCCCGCATCACGATCTCCACGAACTCCCCGGAGACCATCGCGGACGCCCTCACCGCCCACCTCACCCCGGACGACCTGAAAGCCGTCACGGAGCTCCTCATGCAGCGCATCTGAGCTGCCGCACCCACGCCGGGGGCGCTGACGGCGTTAACGCCGTTAACGCCCCCACGTGTGTTTCATGTGCGTTCAAGCGTGCGATTCACATAAGGTGCTCCTGGAGGTAGTACCGATGAGCGAGACGAACGAACAGACCACCCTCTTCGCAGCGGTCGACGCCCTGCTCGAAGAAGCGGCCGCCCAGGACGGGCTTCCCCACCCCGACGAGCGCAAGCGCCTGCGCGAGGCCGCCGGCCTGAGCCAGGACCAGATCGCCAAGGCCCTCTCCGTCCGCCGCGAGACCGTCACCTCCTGGGAAACCGGCCGCACCGCCCCCCGGCCCCCGAAGCGCGCCGCGTACGCCCGCCTCCTCGAAGGCCTCGCCGCCCTCCACCCGGCCCCCGCCGACGGCGTTAACGCCGTTAACGCCGAACCCCCGGCCGAACCCACCCCCACCCCGACCGTTAACGCCGTTAACGCCGCGCCGCCCACCCCGACCATTGACGCCGTTAACGCCGAACCGGCCCCCGCCCCCACCCCGGCCCCGCGACAGGCGCGAAGCGCAGCCGGTCGGTCTTGGCCAGGCCGAAGATCAGCAGGATCAGGCCCGCGGTCGCCACGACCTCGCCGAG
>NZ_JBNNPF010000034.1:0-97314 GCF_050275515.1 Streptomyces sp. NPDC004126
TCCCTACCGGCGGGGGGCGCGCCCCCAACCCCCCCTTCCCCCCGCCCCCCGGCCCCCCCCGGCCCCCGCGCCTCAAACGCCGGCGAGGCTGATTTCAGCCTCGCCGGCGTTTGAGGCGACGGGCGCGCAGCGCCCGTATCCGGGTCAGGGGCGGAGCCCCTGGGAACGGGCGAAGGGCGGGTAGGGGACCTCGCCCCGCAGGGCTACGGCCCGCACTGGCGGCGCCCCCGGCTCCGCCCCCGGTCCCGGGCCCCCGGCTACGCCGGCCTGGCGGCCCCCGTCACCGACCGGACGGCGGCGGACACCAGCTCCGCCCCACGCAGGGTGAGCACCGACTCCGGGTGGAACTGGACCCCCGCGAAGCCCCGCGCCGCGCAGCGGACCGCGTGGACCTCCCCCGTGACGGCGTCACGCGACACCTCCACCCCGTGCGCCGCGAGTTCCGCCTCCGCCTCCGCGTCGCACGACGCCGCGTACGTGTTGTAGAAGCCCACCACCTCCGGCGTGCCGAACAGGTCGACCACCACCTGCGCCCCCTGCGCCGGCTCGGCCTTCCGTACCAGCGGCAGCCCCAGCTCCGCCGCGATCAGCTCGTGCCCGAGGCACACCCCCAGCAGCCCCCCGCGGTGGGAGGTGAGCAGCTCCCGCGCCAGCCCGCGCAGCATCCGCATCCTGGGGTCGGCCGCGTCCGCAGGGTTCCCCGGGCCCGGGCCGAGGACGACCGGGCCGTCCCAGGCCAGGGCGAGGGGCCGCAGTCCGGGGTCGTCGTAGCGGCGTACGGTCACCTCCAGCCCGGCCACCCGCAGCACGTGGGCCAGCATCGCCGTGAAGGTGTCCTCCGCGTCGATCACCAGCGCGTGCCCGGCGGCGTCCGCCGGCCGCTCCTGCATGCGGAGCCAGAACGGCGCCAGGTCCGCCCGCCGCGAGGCGAGGGCCGCCTGCACCCGGGGGTCGTCGGCCAGCCCGGCCCCGTCGAACGCCGGCCGGGGCGCGGCCGGCCGTACGCCCAGGGCCGCCAGCACCCCGGCGGCCTTGGCGTGGGTCTCGGCCACCTCGCCGAGCGGGTCCGAGTGGCGGACCAGGGTGGCGCCGACCGGCACCCGCAGCGCCCCGTCGGGGGCGATGTCGGCCGTGCGGATCAGGATGGGGGAGTCCAGGGTCTGGGCGCCGGCCGCGTCCAGGCCGAGCAGTGCCAGCGCGCCCGCGTAGTAGCCGCGGCCGCCGCTCTCGTACCGCTCGATCACCCGGCAGGCGTTCTGTACGGGCGAGCCCGTCACCGTCGCCGCGAACATGGTCTCCCGCAGCACCTCCCGGACGTCCAGCGAGGAGCGTCCGCGCAGTTCGTACTCGGTGTGCGCGAGGTGGGACATCTCCTTCAGGCGGGGGCCGACCACCACCCCGCCCATGTCGCCGACGGTGCACATCATCTTCAGTTCCTCGTCGACCACCATCGACAGCTCCTCGGTCTCCTTGCGGTCGGCGAGGAAGGCGAGGAGCGACTCGGCGGTCGGGCCGGAGTCCGGGTAGCGGTAGGTGCCGCTGATCGGGTTCATCACGACCGTGCCGCCGGACATCCGCACGTGCACCTCGGGGCTGGCCCCGACGAGGGTGCGGTCCGGGGTGTGGACCACGTACGTCCAGTACGCGCCGCGCTCGCCCTCCAGCAGCCGCCGGAACAGGGCCAGCGCGTCGGCCCGGCCGAAGCCGTCGATCCGGCCCTCGTAGGTGCGCCGGATCACGAAGTTCGCGCCCTCGCCGCGGCCGATCTCCTCGCGGATCACCCGGTCGACGGTGGCCGCGTACTCCTCGTCGGGGACGTCGAAGCCGCCGCCGTCCACCCGGACGCGGTGGTCCGGGAGCCCGGCCAGCGCCTGCGCGAGCGGGATCTCGTACGCCTCCTCGGCGGTCAGCACCGCCAGCGGCGTGCCGTCGTCGCGGACGTCGAAGCCGCGCTCGCGGATCTGCCGGAAGGGCACCAGGGCGAGGGTGGGGAGCTCCCGTACGGGCAGGTCGGCGAGCCGGCCGGCCTCGTGGACCGGGCCGAGGAGCACCTCGACGGTGTCGTGGTCGCGGCCCGGGGTCCGCCGGCGCAGCAGGGCGAAGGGCGGGGCGGAGTCGTCGAGGAGCCGGGCGAGGTCGAAAGAGCGGCGGGGTGCGGGGCGGGGTGTGGGGCGGGTCATGGGGGCGTCCTTCCGGTGGGGTGTCGGAGGGAGGGACGGCCCGTGTCGGCACACGCAAAAGGCCGCCCCTCGGGGCGGCCTGCGCTTCGCTCGTGTCAGTGGGTACGCGAGGGGAGTGGGCCGCCGGGAGCGGGCCACCACCAGTTCAGGTTGGCGTGCGCGTACATGGGAGGCACCCTAGCCCACCGCGAAGCGCTTCCGCTGCATCTGACCTTTTCCGACATGTGAACCTTGCATTCCGTTCATCCCGGGGCCCTGGGCCTTCGAACGGCCTCGAACGACACCGTCTCATCAGGTGGGCGTCCGGCCGGACACGGCGAATGACGACGTAATGTGTACGAGGTGACCGTGAACGCTGAAAACCAAGCCCTCGCCGCCAAGGCGACCTGGCGAGACCTTCCCGCGGCGCAGCAGCCTTCGTACCCCGATGCCGAGGCCCTGCGCGCTGTCGTCGCGGACCTCGAGTCGTATCCTCCGCTCGTCTTCGCGGGCGAGTGCGACCAGCTGCGCGCCCGTCTGGGAGCCGTCGCCAAGGGCGAGGCGTTCCTGCTCCAGGGCGGCGACTGCGCCGAGGCCTTCGACGCCGTCTCCGCCGACCACATCCGCGCCAAGCTGAAGACCCTGCTCCAGATGAGCGCCGTCCTCACGTACGCGGCCTCCGTGCCCGTCGTGAAGGTCGGCCGCATCGCGGGCCAGTACTCCAAGCCCCGCTCCAAGGACACCGAGACCCGCGACGGCGTCACCCTGCCGACGTACCGCGGCGACTCCGTCAACGGCTTCGCCTTCACCGAAGAGGCCCGCGTCCCGGACCCGGAGCGCCTGAAGCGCATGTACCACGCGTCGGCCTCGACGCTGAACCTGGTGCGCGCCTTCACCACCGGTGGTTACGCCGACCTGCGCCAGGTGCACGCCTGGAACCAGGACTTCGTGAAGTCCTCCCCGTCCGGGCAGCGCTACGAGCAGCTCGCGCGGGAGATCGACAACGCCCTGAACTTCATGAAGGCCTGTGGCACCGACCCGGCCGAGTTCAAGGCGGTGGAGTTCTACTCCTCGCACGAGGCGCTGCTGCTGGACTACGAGGGCGCCCTCACCCGTACGGACTCGCGCACCGGCAAGCTGTACGACACCTCCGGCCACATGGTCTGGATCGGTGAGCGCACCCGCCAGCTGGACCACGCGCACATCGAGTTCTGCGCGCAGATCGCCAACCCGATCGGCATCAAGCTCGGCCCGACCACCTCGGTGGACGAGGCGCTGACGTACATCGACCGCCTGGACCCCGAGCGCGAGCCGGGTCGGCTGACCTTCGTCGTCCGCATGGGCGCCGACAAGGTCCGCGACAAGCTCCCCGAGCTGGTCGAGAAGGTCACCGCGTCCGGTGCGACCGTCGCGTGGGTCACCGACCCGATGCACGGCAACACCTTCGAGGCCGCCTCCGGCCACAAGACGCGCCGTTTCGACGACGTGCTCGACGAGGTCAAGGGCTTCTTCGAGGTCCACAAGGCGCTGGGCACCCACCCGGGCGGCATCCACGTCGAGCTCACCGGTGACGACGTCACCGAGTGCGTGGGCGGCGGCGACGAGATCTTCGTCGACGACCTGCACCAGCGCTACGAGACGGCCTGCGACCCGCGTCTCAACCGCAGCCAGTCCCTGGACCTGGCCTTCCTGGTCGCCGAGATGTACCGCGACCAGTAGTCGCGATCAGTAGGTACCTTCCTACGACGATGGGGCGCGGATCGATGTGATCCGCGCCCCATCGTCGTACCCGGGTCTTTTAGGGGACCCTAACTTTGGGTACGGTTAGGTAAGCCTCACCGAATAGGGGATGGCCTGCCGAACCGTTCCGCTCCAGGGAGGTGAACCGCGTGTACGTCTGCTCTTGCTTCGGCGTCACCGACAAGCAGGTGAAGGAACACGCGGCTGCCGGGGCCTGCACCCCCCGCCAGATCGCCTCGGCCACCAAGGCCGGCACCGACTGCGGCTCCTGCGTACGCACCATCCAGGGCATCCTCGGCCGCGGGGCCTGCCCCCGCCGGGAGCTGGTGGAGAAGGGCAGCGCCGCGGCCGTCCTCGCCGCCGATCCTGCAGGGGCACCCGTACCGGAGCTGGCCGAGGCCGCCTGAGGGCTGCTAGCTCGGCTGCTCGATGAGCTGCGCGATGTACAGCGCCTCGCCGAGGGACTCGATGAGCTCCAGCTGGGTGTCGAGGTAGTCGATGTGGTGCTCCTCGTCCTCCAGGATCTCCTCGAAGAGGCGGGCGGACGTGATGTCGCCCTTCCCGCGCATGACCTCGATGCCGCGCTTGAGGCGGTCGATGGCCTCGACCTCGACCTGCCGGTCCGCCTGGAACATCTCCGTGATCGTCTGTCCCACGCGTACGTGGAAGAGGCGCTGGTAGTTCGGCAGGCCGTCGAGCATGAGGATGCGCTCGGTGATCTTGTCCGCGTGCTTCATCTCGTCGATGGACTCTTCACGCGTGTACTTGGCGAGCTTGGTCCACCCCTTGTTGTCCTGGATGCGGTAGTGCAGCCAGTACTGGTTGATGGCCGTGAGCTCGCCGGTCAGCTGCTCGTTGAGGAATTCGAGGACCTCGGGGTCGCCCTGCATCGCAGAGGCTCCTTCCAAGCAATGTCAGCTAGTGAATGGGCTAGTGACTGGGCTGGTGACTGGCAGTGCGCGCATCCTTGCACTGCCGCCCTGAGGCGTCCAGTAAGTGCCTCCTTAGTGTGAGTTACCGGGACTTGCCCGAATCGGGTCGTACTGCGGGTCGTACCGCGGGTCGTACCTGGTCGTGACCACCCCGCCACGTCTGTCACCATGGAGGCATGGGTCAGCCGGAAAGCCGGGAATCTCCGGGAGCAGAGCAGCTCGAGCTCCCTCCGGGGCAGCGGTTGCAGAGGGGTTGGCCCGTCACCCACTACGGTCCCGTGCCCAAGTTCAAGCCGGACCGCTGGGAGTTCCGCGTCTTCGGCGCGACGGCGGACGGCGAGAAGCGCTGCTGGAACCACGAGGAGTTCGCGGCCCTGCCCTTCGACTCCGTCGAGGCCGATCTGCACTGCGTCACCAGGTTCAGCATGACGGGCGCCGAATGGGGCGGCGTGCTGGCGCGCACCGTACTGGAGCTGGCCCCGCCGGCCCCGCAGGTCACGCACGTGATGGTGTGGGCCGAGTACGGCTTCAGCTCCAACATGAGACTGGCCGACTTCGCCTCCGACCGGACCGTCTTCGCCACCCACATGGGCGGCGAACTGCTGACGGCCGAGCACGGCTTCCCGCTGCGGCTCGTGGTCCCGCACCTGTACGCCTGGAAGGGCCCGAAGTGGGTCCGCGGCGTGGAGTACATGACCGCCGACCGCCGCGGCTTCTGGGAGGAGCGCGGCTACCACAACATCGGCGACCCCTGGCGGGAGCAGCGCTACTCGTACCAGGAGGAACCGGGCGACGGCCCGGAGCTGTAGCCGTAGCCCCGTAGCCCCGTAGCTCAGTGGTGGTACTGGTGGACGACGGCGTGGCCCTTGCCGCGGCCGATCATCCACTTGTTGACCGGGGTGGTCAGGACGAAGGCGACGGCGAGCGAGATCGCCAGCACCGTCCAGAACAGCGGCTCCGACAGGTGGGCGTCCATCGCGCCGGGCCACAGGGCGATCACCCCGTTGTCGACCAGCTCCATGACCGCGATCGACAGGGTGTCCGCGGCCAGCGCCACCCGGACGGCCGAACGGAAGTCCACGCCTGCGGCGAGGATCCCGCGCAGGGTGAGTGCGTAGCCGAAGAAGAAGGCGAGGATGATCGCCAGGATCATCGTCGCGACGTTCCCCCAGCCCAGCGCGGTGCCGACGATCATGCCGAGGACCTCGCCGATGGCGCAGCCGGTGAGGCAGTGCAGGGTCGCCCGGGCCGCCATGGCCCAGCTGACCTTCCCGCCGGGGGTGTGGCCGGCGTGGGCGTTGTGGCCGGCGTGGGCGTCGTGGTGCTGGTGCTCGCCGTGGCCCTGGTGCTCGGGTCCGCTGTGGTGCTCGTGGTGGGCGTGGTGCTGGTGGTGCTCGTGGTTTCCGTGCTCGTGCTCGTGCTCCATGACAACCCCCGAAAGCCTGAGGGGAACGCCTGGTAGCGGTCCCGTCGGTACGACAGAACCGTATACCCCCCTGGGGTATTCCTCAACAGATCTTCGAGCGGTCAGTGGAGGTCGCGGAGCTCCTTCAGCAGCGCCACGTCGGCCGCGTGCCCCTCCTTGCCGCCCGGCGTCTCGATGATCAGCGGGACGCCGTCCATCTCCGGGTGCGAGAACAGCTCGGCGAAGGCATCCCGGCCGATGTGGCCCTGCCCGATGTTGGCGTGCCGGTCCTTGTGGGCGCCGACGCCCTCCTTGGAGTCGTTGGCGTGGATCAGCTTCAGCCGGCCCGCGCCGACCGTCTCCACCAGCAGGTCCAGCGTCTGCTTGGTGCCGCCCGGCTCGGCGAGGTCGTGCCCCGCCGCGAAGATGTGGCACGTGTCCAGGCAGATGCCGAGCTTCGGGTGGTGGTCGAGCGCCTCGAAGTACGGGCCGAAGTCCCAGGTGCGCGAACACAGCGAGGAGCCCTGCCCCGCCGTGGACTCCAGCAGCAGGAACGGGTCGTCGTCGTGCGTCAGCTCGTCCAGCAGCGGCAGCATGTGCTCCCTGACCTGCGCGTACGCCGCCTCGCGCGGGCGGCCCCCGGTGGCCGAGCCGGTGTGCACGACCACCCCGAGGGCACCGATCTCCCGGCCCCGGCGCAACGAGTGGCGCAGGGACTCCACGGACTTCTCGACGGTCGCCTCGGTGTGCGAGCCGAAGTTGATCAGGTACGGGGCGTGCACGTACGCCGGGATCGACTCCTCGGCGCACTGGGCGCGGAACAGCTCGTCCTGCGCCGGGTTACCGGTCGGGGTGGCCCAGCCGCGCGGGTTGGCGACGAAGACCTGCACGGCCTCCGCGCCCATCTCACGGGCGTAGGTGAGGCCGACCGAGGCCAGCCCGCCGGCGACGGGGACGTGCCCGCCCACGGGATTGCGTGTCACTGGCGCTCAGAGTCCCTTGGTCTTGACGGTGATCGTGCTGCCCTCGGGCGCGCTCTGGCCGGCGGGCACCGACTGGGTGTCCACGGTGTTGCTGAAGGAGAGGAAGGGGCGGTCCACCTTCACCTTGAAGCCCAGGGCCTCCAGCGTCTTGCGGGCCACCTCCACGTCCTGCCCGGCGACGTTCGGGACCTGCACCTGGCGGGGGCCCTTCGACAGGGTCAGCGTGACCGTGTCGCCCGCCGCGGCCTGGGTGCCGGCGGCGGCCGACTGGTTGGCGACCGTACCGGCCGGCGAGGGGGAGTTCACCTGCTCGGGGGCCGTCTCGACCTTCAGGCCGACCGCCTCCAGCGCGGCCCGCGCCTGGTCCGCGGACTTGCCCGTCACGCTCGGGACCTGCACCGGGCGGCCCTTGCTGACCAGGAGCGCGACCGCCGAGTCGGGGGCCCGCTTCTGGCCGCCCGCCGGGTCGGTGCTGATCACCGAGCCCTGGGCGACGTCCTGGCTGAAGGCCTGAGAGACGATGCCGGGGGCCAGCCCCGCCTTCGTCAGCTCCTCCTTGGCCTCCTCCAGCGACCTGCCCTTGAGGTCGGGCACGCTGACGACCTCGGGACCCCGCGAAACGGTGAGGGCGACCGCGCCGTTGCCGCGGATCTGCTTGCCGCCGCCGGGGCTGGTCTCCATGACCGTGCCGCGCTCGAACGCCTCGCTGAACTTCCGGTCGACCTTCTCGACGCCGAGGCCCGCGGCCGACAGCTCGTCGCGGGCCTGGGCCTCCGTCTTGCCGAGGAGGTTGGGGACCTTGGTGAACTGGCCGGAGTTGATGTACCAGACACCGCCGCCGATGCCGAGGACGAGCAGGACGGCCGCGATGACGAGCAGCATCCCGCGCTGCGGCACCCGTCGCGGCGGGGCCTGAGCGGCGGTCTGCTGCGCGGGGGCCGGCGGACGCTCCAGCCGGGAGGTGTGGTGCACGGGCCCGCCCTGCCCCACCGGCCGCGGGATCACGCTGGTGCGGTCCTCGGTCGCGGACCGCTCCTGCGCCCGCGCCTGCGGCGGTACGGCGTCCAGCTCGGCCTCGCTCAGCCGGGCCCGGGCCTCCCGGGTCAGGCCGAGCAGGGCAGCGGCGTCGTACGGGCGCAGCTCGGGGCTGCGGGCGGCGGCGTGCGCGACCAGCTCGTCGAGCGCGGCGGGCAGCCCGGGGACGGCGGCCGACGGGGCCGGAACGTCCTCGTTGAGGTGCTGGTACAGCACCTGGGCGGGGGTGCCGCCGGTGTGCGGCTTGGAGCCGGTGAGCATCTCGTACAGGACGACACCGCAGGCGTAGACGTCCGCGCGGGTGTCGGTGATCCCGTCCTCGATCTGCTCGGGCGCGAGGTAGGAGACGGTGCCGAGGACGGAACCGGTGGTGTTGGTGGCCGAGTCCACGGAGCGGACGAGGCCGAAGTCGGCGACCTTGACGCTGCCGTCGTCGCCGATCAGGACGTTCTCGGGCTTCATGTCCCGGTGCACGAAACCGGCCCGGTGGGCGGTGCCGAGTGCGGCGAGGACCGGCTCCAGGATGTCCAGGGCGGCCCGCGGCTGGAGCGCCCCGCGCTCGCGCAGGACGTCGCGCAGGGTGCAGCCGGAGACGTACTCCATCGCGAGGTAGGTGTACGGCCCGTCCGTGCCCTGGTCGAAGACGGCCACGACGTTCGGGTGCGCGAGGCGGGCCACGGACTTGGCCTCGCGGATGAAACGGTCCACGAAGGCGGCGTCGGCGGCCAGGTCCGGGTGCATGATCTTCAGCGCGAGCACCCGGTCGAGCCGGGTGTCGACGGCCCGGTAGACCGTCGCCATTCCGCCGGCCGCGATACGGGCGTCGACGCGGTAGCGGCCGTCGAGCACGCGCCCGACGAGGGGGTCATCCAGGGTCGTATCCACCCGGCGATTCTACGAGCCGCCCCGCCGACCCCGTCCGGGACGTCCACGCTTGCAGCCCAGCCGTGACATGGGGGCGGTCCGGGGTGTGGGGTACGGGGCTTGCGGCTCGGGCCGACTGTCTCCCCCGCGAGGGGGTGGGGGCGGGTCGGTGTTTGCCCACCCGCCCCCTTGTCTGCGGGCCGGTGGGCTGGGGGCGGGATCTCCTTGAACGGGAGCAGGGAGGGTTTGGGGGTTTCCCGTCAGTCCCATCGTCCTTCCGTGTCGGGCCGCCCTGTCAAGGGCGCTCCCTGCGGTCGCGTCGCTTCGCGATCGCCTTCGGCGACCCTTGACAGGCCGTCCCGCCCCGGAATGCCGAAAGACTGCCGGGAAACCCCCAAAAGGAACGGTCACAGGGGGAGAGAGGCCAGGAGCGGGCCCGTCGGAGACGAGACGAGGGGCCGGGCGCCGGCACACCGGGCATACGGCCCTCAGATGTCATGACTCCGGGCCGGGGGAGGCGGCTATCCGCACGAGAGGCCGACCAGAGCAGCCCAGGGAGCCGCCAGGCGCGTCTGATCGCTACGCGCTCCTCATTCCTCAGCGTCCGACGACCGCCTTGGGCTGATACCCGCACCAGAGGCCGAAAAGATCAGCCCAGAGGTCCGGCAGGCGCATCAGATCGCTACGCGCTCCTCTGGTCTCGGCGGCCGGCGGCCGTCTGTGGCTGGTCGTAGGCGGGTTCGACGTTGGTGGCGGCGGTGGTGAACTCACGGCCGGAGGCGTTGCGGATGTAGGCCAGCTCCATCCAGCGCTCATGGGCGGCGGAATCGGAGACGTTCTCGTTGATGACCGCCATCAACACGCCCTCGGTGCCCGAGGCGATGTCGCGGACACGCTGGCGGAGGAGGCGGTGGGGGACGTACTCGTAGCACTCACTCATCGGATGCCCCCTCGAAGGTGTTGAGGAACCGCTCCCAGCCGGCAAGGGCACGGTCCAGGAGTTCTTGGCTGGGTCCGGTGTCGGCCTCCGGCCGTGGCCAGGGTTCGTCTTGCGCGGTCTGGTCATGGGTCGCAGTCATGGGGCCTCCTGCCTTTCACGGGCGTGGGACCAAGTCCAGCGTCTGTGGAGGTGACACGGGCGCCGAGAGGGCGGACGTTCAGGCGGACGTTTTCCCTCGTGGCCGAGCGGCCGTCCATAATCTGGATGCGTGACGAGCGATGTACGGAGGGTGAATCGGCTGTGAGGAAGCTGGTCCTGTTACGCCAGGCGGCGGGGTATACGCAAGCGTCGTTCGTTGCCGCGTTCGCAGCCGAGGCGGCGCGGCTCGGCATTGCTGCTGCGGTGAGCGTGCGCCAGCTGCGGCGATGGGAGAACGAGACACCGCCGCCGCTGCCGCATCCGGGGCAACAGGCTGTGCTGGAAGCGATGTTCGGTGTCCCGCTTGCGGAGATGGGGTTTGAGGTACCTCTGTATCGCCTGACGGTTGCGGAGCCGGTCAGCGACTCTGGAGCGGTGAAGAGGAGGACCTTCGTCGCGGACGCGGGTGCGCTCATGGCTGCGACTCTCATGCCCGCCGCGTCGGGGATGCGGGTGGGTACGGCCGAGCTCGGCCATCTGCGGCAGCGGCTTGCGGGGCTCTACCGGACCGATCACGCCAAAGGGAGCGTGCCGGCGAGCGCACAGGCCGATCGCATCGAGGCGGACATCACCAGCGCCCTGCGCAAAGCGTCGTACACAGCGGCTGTCGGCCGTGAACTTCAGACGATGCTGGCCGAGTTGCACGGCCATCGGGCGTGGTATGGCTACGACGGAGGCCGCATCGCCGAGGGCCGGACCGCATGTATGGAAGCCCTCGCGGCTGCTCAGCTCGTAGACAACCCCCTGCTTCAGATCTCCGTGCTGGAGACACTCGTACTGCTGGCGATCAAGGCCCAGCGACCGTGGGAGGCGGCGAGCGCCGTCGAGAACGCCTTCCGTCTTGCTGCCCGGGCGCAGGCGGGTGCGACGGTTCGTCTGGTGATCGCACTCCGGGGTGCCAATGTGGCCATTCACTCCGGGGACCTGCCGAGTGCCCGCCGAGCCCTGAGCCGAGCCGTTCAGTTCCAAGGACGCACAGACCGCGACGAGGATGTACCTGACTGGGCCAGGTTCGTTGGCCCCTTCGAAGTGGACTACGCCACCGCCGACATGTACATGCGAGCCAACCAGCCGGGCCGAGCAGTGCCCTTCCTCCGGGCTGCAGTGAGCGGCATCGGTAGCGGTCTGGCCCGCAACAGCGCCTCCTACCGCATCAGATTCGCAGATGCGCTGCTCGCGGCCGGAGAGGTCGAGGAGGCATGCGCCGAGGTGGACGGTGTCATGGGTGCCTGGGGCGGTATCTCCTCTCCGCGACTGTTGGGCAAGGTGCGAGATTTCCAGCGCTCGGCATCGGGTATCGAGAGCCGGACCGCCCGCGACTGCGCCGCGCGGATTCGCGAGATCGTCTGAGAGGACCTGCAATGAGCCAGTCAGCACAGTTCGCCGTCGAGAGGCTCGACGGACCTGCTGCGGCACACGCCCTGGAGGCCTTCCGGTCGGTCTACGCAGAAGCCTTCGCCGAACCGCCCTACGAAGAGACCGAAGCGGACGTATCGGCCGCCTTCCGGCGCTTCCGGTCCCAGACCCGCAAGAGCACCTTCGTCGGCGCCCTGGCCACCACTCATGACGGCGAGGCGATCGGCATGGCCTACGGCTATCACCTCGGCCCGAAGACGGGCTGGTGGGACGAGCTCACCGAGCCGGTTCCCGAGGACATGCGCCGCGAGGACGGCCGCAGAACCTTCGGCCTCATGGAGCTAGCCGTCCGCGCCGCCTGGCGTCGGCAGGGGATCGCCCGCCGCCTGCACGACACCCTGCTCGCCAACAACAACGCCGAACGCGTCCTGCTCAACGTCCGCCCGGACAGCAAACCCGCCGTGGCCGCGTACCGGTCATGGGGCTACCGCAAAGTGGGCGACGCGCGGCCATGGCCTGGAGCCCCCCTGCACGACGTGATGCTGCTTGCCCTGGAGGGAGGCGCGTGACCGCCGGAACTGGCACTGCTTCAGGCGAAGAGACCTTCTCGGGGGTGTGGCTCAGCCGCTACGAGTTCTTCTCTTCGAGCCGGGACGCCTCGTACGAGGGCAAGCACTACGTGGTGATCGTCCAGCACGGGAACCGGCTGACTGTGCAGAGCCTGCCCGGGGCGAGCAGCAACCCGGACAGCCCGCTCACCCTCGACCTCACGGTCGACCGCAACGTCGTCACAGGTACTTGGGTCGAGCAGACCGCCGCAGACGGCTACTACAACGGGGCCCGCTACCACGGGGCCATCCAGCTCCTCGTCGAGCCGACCGGACGGCGCATGGCCGGCAAATGGGTTGGTTTCGGCAAGGACTTCGACGTGAACACCGGCCCTTGGGAACTGCGGCTGGTGGACCGGTCCACGACCAAGGCGACGCTGGAGAGGTACAGCCTGCCCCCGGAATGATCGGCTGCAAGCGCCCCATGACGTGCCCGAAGGGCGGTCGTGTTGATGACACAAAGAGGTGAGCGACTTGCCGATGAGCTTCTCGCCCAAGGCGCACTGGACTGGCTCCGCGCAGCCCTGGGCGAACAGCCCTGATCCCCACCCTGGCTGATCAGCCCCAGACGGCCGCCAGTCGCCGAGATCAGAGGAGCGCGTAGCGATCTGAAGCGCCAGAGCGCTTCCCAGAGCGATCTGATCAACCTCTGGTGCGGGCATCAGCCCAGGGCGGTCGTCGGACGCTGAGGAATGAGGAGCGCGTAGCGATCAGATGCGCCCGACCGCTTCCTGGGCTGGTCTGGTCGGCCTTTCGTGCGGGTAGCCGGGCCCCCGGCCCGGAGGCACGACTTCTGAGGGCCCGGATGCCCGGTGTGCCGGCGACCGGCCCCTCGTCTCGTCTCCGACGGGCCCGCTCCTGGACTGTCTCCCCCTGTGACCGTTCCTTTTGGGGGTTTCCCGGCAGTCTTTCGGCTTTCCGGGGCGGGACGGCCTGTCAAGGGTCGCCGAAGGCGATCGCGAAGCGACGCGACCGAAGGGAGCGCCCTTGACAGGGCGGCCCGACACGGAAGGACGATGGGACTGACGGGAAACCCCCAAACCCTCCACGGCTACCGCCCGAGGAGATCCCGCCCCCCGACCCCCGCCCCGCAGACGGGGAGGCGGGTGGGCAAACACCGACCCGCCCCCACCCCCTCGCGGGGGAGACAGCCGGCCCGAGCCGCAAGCCACGTACGTACGTGCCCCCCCGCCCCTCAGAACGCCGGCCGCTCCGGGTCCAGGGCCGCTCGGCCCTCCGCCGGGGAGGAGGGTTCGGCGAAGCGGCGTTGGGGGATGCGGCCCGCGCGGTGGGCCAGGCGGCCCGCCGAGACGGCGTCGCGCATGGCCGCCGCCATCAGGGCCGGCTGCTGCGCGCGGGTCACCGCCGAGGCGAGCATGACCGCCGCGCAGCCCAGTTCCATGGCCAGGGCGACGTCCGAGGCCGTTCCGGCCCCCGCGTCGAGGATCACCGGGACTCCCGCGTGCTCGACGATGAGCTCGAAGTTGTGCGGGTTGCGGATGCCCATGCCCGAGCCGATCGGGGAGCCCAGCGGCATGATCGCCGCGCAGCCCACGTCCTCCAGCTTCCGGGCGAGGACCGGGTCGTCGTTGGTGTACGGGAGGACCGTGAAGCCCTCGTCGACCAGGACCTCCGCGGCGTCCAGCAGCTCGACGCCGTCGGGGAGCAGGGTGCGCTCGTCCGCGACGACCTCCAGCTTGATCCAGTCGGTGCCCAGCGCCTCCCGTGCCAGCCGGGCGGTGAGGACGGCCTCGCCGGCGGTGAAGCAGCCGGCGGTGTTGGGGAGGACGTCGATGTCCAGCTTGGACAGGACCGACAGGACGGAGCCCTGCACGGTGGGGTCCAGGCGGCGCATGGCGACCGTGGTCAGTTCGGTGCCGGAGGCGATCAGGGCGCGTTCCAGGATGTCCAGGCTGGGGGCACCGCCGGTGCCCATGATCAGCCGGGAGGTGAAGGTCCGGCCGCCCAGGGTGAAGACGTCGTCAGCCATCTGCTCAGCCTCCCTGGACCGCGGTGAGGATCTCGATCCGGTCGCCTTCGTCCACCGCCGTGGCGGGCCACTGCCCGCGCGGTACGACGGTCTCGTTGAGGGCGGCGGCCACGCCGGAGGGGGCGGTGGTGAGGGTGGCGACCACCGCGTCGAGGGTGGTGCCGGCCGCGATCTCGCGCGGTTCGCCGTTGACGGAGATGGTCATGCGTAAGACTCCTGACGCGAGGTGGAGAAGCGGCGCGGGGTGAAGGGGCGGGCGATCTCCGGCACCGTGCCGGTGGTCAGCAGTTCCGCCATCACGTCGCCGGTGAGCGGGGTCAGCAGGACCCCGTTGCGGTAGTGCCCGGTGGCCAGGTGCAGGCCGGGGAGGTCGGTGGGGCCGAGCAGCGGCGCGTTGTCGGGGGAGCCGGGGCGCAGGCCGGCCCGGGTCTCGACGAGGGGGAGTTCGGTGATGCCGGGTACGAGTTCGTGGGCGTCGCGCAGCAGCTCGTACACCCCGCCGGCGGTGACGGTGGTGTCCCAGCCGAGTTCCTCGCTGGTGGCCCCGACGACGAGTTCGCCGTTCTCGCGCGGCACCAGGTAGACGTGGCTGCCGCGTACGACGGCCCGTACGGTCCGGTTCAGGAACGGCGCGTACGCGGGCGGCACGGCCAGCCGCAGCACCTGGCCCTTGACGGGCCGTACGGGCGGCACCGCCTCGGCGGGTACGCCGGCCAGCCGGCCGCTGAGCGAGCCCGCGGCCAGTACCACCTGGTCGGCGCGCAGCTCGGTGCCGTCGTCGAGCAGGGCCCCGGCGGCCCGGTCGGCGGTGACGAGCAGCCGCTCGGCGCGGGCCCGGTGGATCGTGACGCCCGCCCGCTCGCAGGCGGCCAGCAGGGCGTCGGCGAGCCGGCGGGGGTCGACCTGGTGGTCGCCGTCGACGCGCAGCCCGCCGCGTACGCCGGGGGCGAGCATCGGCTCCAGGCGGCGGCATTCGCGGCCGGTGAGCCACTCGGACTCCAGGCCGCAGCGGCGCTGGAGGGCGTGGAGTTCCCGCAGGTGGAGGCGGTCGTCGGCGTCGAGGGCGACGGCGAGGGTGCCGCAGGCGCGGTAGCCGAGGTCCATGCCGCCGCTGGCTTCGGTGAGCTCGGCGGCGAAGGCGGGGTAGCGGGCGGCGGAGGCGACGTTGAGGCCGAGCAGGGTCTCCTCGCCGTAGTGCAGTTCGGTGACGGCGGCCAGCATGCCGGCGGCGACCCGGGCGGCGCCGCCTCCGGGGTCGGGGTCGGCCAGCGCGGTGCGCAGCCCGTGCCGGGCCGCCCGCCAGGCCGTGACCAGGCCGATGATGCCGCCCCCGATGACGAGGACGTCGGATCCGTTTCGTCCGGATCCCTTCCGAGATGAGTGCATGGGCGTCCAGCCCCTCCCTTCGCCGGCATGACCCGGATCAGGTTCGTACGGTCGGAGGCCGGCCAGCCTCCCTCTCAGCCCGGTGCGCCCGGACTCCCGCGATAGGTACGGTGGCCAGAGTATCCCCGTGGCCGGAGCCCGGTAAGGCTGCCTCCCCGGTGCCGGTCCGACGATCTCCCCACCCGCCGTTCCTGACGGGCCGTCAGTTCACTAGGGTGGGCCGGGTGAGCGAGCAGACGGAACAGCAGACGGAACAGACGAACCCCGGCGTCGTGATCGTGGGCGCCGGCATGGCCGGCGTGCAGACCGCCGTGGCCCTGCGGGAACAGGGCTACGACGGCCCCGTGACCCTGCTGGGCGCCGAACCCCACCAGCCCTACGACCGGCCCCCGCTCTCCAAGGCGGTGCTCCTCGGCAAGGCCGAGGACTCCGCGTTCGAGGTGGACTTCGAGGGCCTGCGCATCGACCTGCGCCTCGGCGTCGAGGTCACCGGGCTCCGGGCCGGCGCCCGCGAGGTCGACACCGAGGCCGGCCCGGTCCCGTACGAGGTCCTCGTGCTGGCCACCGGAGCCGTGCCGCTGACCCTGCCCGGCACCGAGGGGGTCCCCGGCGTCCACCTGCTGCGCACCCTCGACGACGCCGCCCGGCTGCGCCCGGTGCTGGCCGCCGCCCCCGAGGCGGTCGTCGTGGGGGCCGGCTGGATCGGCGCCGAGTTCGCCACCGCGGCCCGCGAGGCCGGCTGTGCCGTCACGGTGGTCGAGGCGGCGGACCGGGTGCTGGCGGGGGCCCTCCCCGCCGAGGTCGCCGCGCCGATGGCCCGCTGGTACGCCGAGGCCGGCGCCACCCTGCTCACCGGCGCGAGGGTTGCCGGGATCGAGGCGGGCCGGGTCCTGCTGGCGGACGGCCGCGAGCTGCCCGCCGGGGCCGTCGTCGTCGGCATCGGCGCCCGGCCCGCCACCGACTGGCTCGCCGGGAGCGGGATCGAGCTCGGCGCCGACGGATCCGTCACCGCGGACGCGTACCTGCGCACCTCGCTCCCCGGCGTGTACGCGGTCGGCGACTGCTCCTCCTTCCCGTCGGCCCGCTACGGGACGCGGCTGCTGGTCCACCACTGGGACAACGCCCTCCAGGGCCCCCGGGCCGTCGCGGCGAACGTCCTGGCCGGGGAGCCGGTCCAGGCCTACGACCCCGTGCCGTACTTCTGGTCCGAGCAGTTCGGCCGCTTCGTCCAGTACGCGGGCCACCACGGCGGGGCCGACACCCTGCTGTGGCGCGGCGACCCGGCCGGCGCCACCTGGTCGGTGTGCTGGCTGCGCGGGGGCGCGCTGGCCGCCGTACTGGCCGTGGGCCGACCCCGGGACCTGGCGCAGGGCCGCAAGCTGATCGAGACCGGTGCGCCCGTGGACCCCGCCAAGGTGGCGGATCCGGCCGTTCCGCTGAAGTCGGCCCTGGCCTGACGCCCGTCGGCCCCGTCCGGCGTCCGTCCGGCGTCCGCCCGGCCCCCGTCCGGCCCCGGGTCCGGCCCCGGACGGACGGGGCCGGGTACCGGCGGCCCGTCCGAGGTGGCAGGCTTGTGCCCGTGACCGAGATTGACGCAAAGATCGACGCCCTTGTCCCCTCCTGGCTGTACCTCCCCGACATCGCGGAGATGCTCGACATCGAGGTGACCCGGGTCCGCCAGATGGTCAAGGAAGGGCAGCTGATCGCCGTACGGCGGGGAGAGAACCGCGCCCTGCAGGTGCCGGCGCAGTTCATCGACGGCGACAAGGTCGTCAAGGGCCTCGTCGGACTGCTGACCGTACTGCGAGACGACCGCTTCTCCGACGAGGAGATGCTGGAGTGGCTCTTCACCGAGGACCCCTCCCTGCCCGGCACCCCCGTGCAGGCACTGCGGGAGAACCGCGGTACGGAGGTGAAGCGCCGCGCCCAGGCGCTCGCCCTCTGAGCGGCTGATCCACGGACGCGGGCGGGCCGGGTAACCTCGGCCCGCCCGCACACCGCACCATCACCACCAGAGGGGTACTCCCATGCAGCAGCTGTCCGACGCCCGGCTCTACCTGTGCACGGACGCACGCAAGCGGCAGGGGGACCTCCCCGAGTTCCTGGACGCCGTCCTGGCCGGCGGAGTCGACATCGTCCAGCTCCGCGACAAGGGCATGGAGGCGGGCGAGGAGCTCGAACACCTCCAGGTCTTCGCCGAGGCCGCCCGCCGCCACGGCAGGCTCCTCGCCGTCAACGACCGCGCCGACGTCGCGCACGCCATCGGCTCCGACGTCCTGCACCTCGGCCAGGGCGACATCCCCGTCCCCGCCGCCCGCGCCATCCTCGGCGACCGGGTCCTGATCGGCCGCTCCTGCCACGCCGAGTCCGAGGTCGACGCCGCCGTCGCCGAGCCCGGAGTGGACTACTTCTGCACCGGCCCCTGCTGGCCCACCCCCACCAAGCCCGGCCGCCACGCCCCCGGCCTCGACCTGGTCCGGTACACGGCCTCCCTCGCCCAGGACCGCCCCTGGTTCGCCATCGGCGGCATCGACGGGGGCAATCTGGACGAGGTCCTGGACGCCGGCGCCACCCGCGTCGTGGTCGTCCGTGCCATCACCGAGGCCTCCGACCCCGGTGCGGCCGCCGCCGAGCTCGCCAAGCGGGTCCGCGCCCGCCTCGGCTGACGGGGCCGACCGCGCGGGGTGTCCAAAAATCTGTCCATCTTGTGGACAGCGCTTCGGTGTCCGCCGGGGCGCGTCTAACCTGCCGGTATGGCCCTTGGTACCGCTTCCACCTGGTCGGACCGTGCACACACGGTCCGCGACCTCCTCGCGTCCGGAGCCTCGTACTCCTTCGAGTTCTGGGCTCCCAAGACCGAGAGGGGCGAGCGCAACCTCTGGAACGCCCTCCGCCGGATCGAGGCGGTCTCCCCGAGCTTCGTCTCCGTCACGTACGGTGCCGGCGGCTCCACCCGGGGCGGCACCGTCCGCGCCACCCAGCAGATCGCCTCCGACACCACCCTGACGCCCGTCGCGCACCTGACCGCGGTGGACCACTCCGTCGCCGAGCTGCGCCACGTCATCGGCCAGTTCGCCGACGCCGGGATCCGCAACATGCTCGCGCTGCGCGGCGACCCGCCGGGCGACCCCATGGGCCCCTGGGTCAAGCACCCCGAGGGCGTCGACTACGCGGCCGACCTCGTACGCCTGCTCAAGGAGTCCGGAGACTTCTGCGTCGGCGTCGCCGCCTTCCCCGAGATGCACCCGCGCTCGGAGGACTGGGACACGGACATCCGGCACTTCGTGGACAAGTGCCGCGCCGGCGCGGACTACGCCATCACCCAGATGTTCTTCGATCCCGAGAATTATCTGAGGCTGCGCGACAGCGTCGCCAAGGCGGGCTGCGACACCCCGATCATCCCCGAGGTCATGCCTGTTGTGGGCATCAAGCAGCTCGACCGGCTGCCGCAACTGAGCACCGCGGTCTTCCCCGACGCGGTCAAAGAGCGCATGCTCGCCGTCAAGGACGATCCGGCCGCTGTACGCTCCATTGGCATCGAGTTCGCCACGGAGTTCTGCGCGAGGCTGCTGTCCGAGGGTGTTCCGGGACTGCACTTCATCACGCTGAACAATTCCACGGCGACCCTCGAAATCTACGAGAACCTGGGCCTGCACCAGCGGGCCTGACCGGCCGTCTCCCCTTCCCGCGCGGCGGCCGTACCGAGAGGGGCCTTGCATGGGAATGACGGTCCTCTACATCGCGTTCGGCATCGTCGCGTTGTGGCTGCTTGCCGAGGTCCTGATGCAGTACAAGGCCCGGCTGCGCTGGCGCCTGCTCGCCTTCACCGGCTTCGTCGGGGTGGTGGCCGGGGTGATATTGCCGTCGGTGCTCGTGATCGCCGTGGGTGCGACCGCGTTCGCCGTCGGCCAGACCCTGGTCACGCTGTCCTTCCGCAAGGGCTTCGTGGCCGGCTGGGCACTGCGCCGCGGCGGGCGGCCCGCACCGGGCGAGGCGCAGGGGCAGGGCAAGGCGCAGAGCAGACGCCGCCGCTCCGGGGGCGCACCGGCCCCGGAGCCCGCGCTGGAGGTCACCGGGCTGGAGTACGCCGACCAGGACGGGGGCCCCGGAGGGGACACCGGGTCCCGGGACGCGGTGTTCACCCCGCAGCCGGTGCCCGAGGAGACCGGCTCGTACGGGATACAGAGCTTCGTCCCCCAGCAGCCGCAGCAGCAGCCGCAGCAGCCCGGCGCCGACACCCCCTTCGCCTCGCCGTTCACCACGGCCGAGCAGGACGCCCACCAGTACGCGGCCTACTACGACCAGCAGCAGGGCCAGGGCGGCTACTACCCCGGGGGCGAGCAGCAGGTCTACGCCGCCTACTCGGACCCGTACATCGGCACCGGCGGCGAGGTCTCCCCGGCCCCGCCCTACGACGGCGCGGCCTACCCGCCCTACGCCGACCCGGCCCAGCAGCAGTACTCCATGGACACCCCGCCCGGCGGTGTCTGGGTCCCGCAGCAGCGCGCCACGGACGCCGCCCCGCAGCAGCCCTACCCGGAGCAGGACCCGCAGCAGCCGCAGGAGTACCCGTACCCCTACCCGGGCAACGGCGGCGGCAACGGGGAGTACGGCGGCCAGTACCGCCACTGACGGGGGCCCGGCGGGCCGGGGCTCACTGCGAGCCCCGGAACTCCGCCCCCTCCACGATCAGCCCGGCCACCAGGGCCCCCGTCATCCCGGCGTGCGCGAGCCCGCCGCCGGGATGCGCCCAGCCGCCCGCGAGGTACAGCCCGGGCAGTGCCGTCGTGTTCGCCGGGTACAGCATCCGGCCGCCGTCACCGGGCAGCGCGGGCGCCGGCACCGAGCCGCCGCGCGCGCCCGTGGCCGCCTCCACGTCCTCCGGGGTGCGCACCTCCTGCCACAGCAGCCGCTCGCGCAGCCCGGGGACGGCCCGTGCGGCGAGGTCCAGCAGCTTCTCCGGGTCCGGGACCGGCGCACCGCCCGCGGGGCCGCACACGGCGCTCACGGTGACCGCCTCGTGGTCCGCGTCGGGCCGGGTGGCGGGGTCGTCCGGGCGCAGCACCGTGACCAGCCGGACGCCGGCGGTGCCGGGGGAGTGCACCAGCGTGCGGTGGACGGCGTCCGCCGGGCGGGCGCCGCTCAGGGCCAGCAGCAGGGTCAGCCGCCCGGGCGCCTCGCCGCCCTGGGCCGGTACGCCGCCGCGCGGCCGGGGCACGGAGCCGCCCGGCAGCTGCCTCGGGTCGATGCCGCAGACGACGTGGTCGGCGGCGGCCTCGGTGCCGTCGGCCAGCCGCACCCCGGCCGCCCTGCCGTCGCGGGTCAGCACCGAGCGGACGTCGGCGCCGAAGGCGAACTCCACCTTCCGTTCCCGGCAGCGCTCGTACACGGCGGTGGCCAGCTCCCGCATGCCGCCGCGGACGTACCAGCTGCCGAAGGTCTGCTCCATGTACGGCAGCGCGGCCGCGGCGGCGGGCACCGCGTCGGGGTCCAGCCCGTACGCCAGGACCCGGCCGGCCAGCAGCTCGCCGAGGCCGCCGCCGAGCTCGCGCCGGGCGACCTCGGCCAGCGTGGGCGGACGGCGGCGCAGCAGGCCGCTGCCGCGCAGCGCCGGGTACGGGTCGCGGCCCAGCACCTGCCAGTCGGCGCGCAGGGGCTCCTCCAGCAGGGGGCGGCGGGTGGCGTCCCAGGTGTCGCGGGCCCGGCCCAGCAGGGCGTTCCAGCGTTCGCCGGCGCCCGCGCCGAAGGCCTCGTCGAGGGCGGTGGCCACCCCGCCCCGGGAGGCGCCGGGGAGGGTGACGGCGGCGCCGTCCAGGACGTGCCGGACCGCGGGGTCCAGCTGGACCATGCCGACGCAGTCCTCCAGCGGCCGCTTGCCGGTCTTCACGAACAGGTCGCGGTAGACGGCGGGCAGGTGCAGCAGCCCGGGTCCGGTGTCGAAGGCGAAGCCGTCGCGCTCGTACCGGCCGACGGCACCCCCGTACGTAGACCCGCGCTCGTACACCGTCACCTGGTGGCCCGCCACGGCCAGCCGGGCCGCCGTCGCCATCGCGCCCATGCCGGCGCCGATCACCGCAATTCTTGCCATGGCGCTGAGCCTATCGAGCGATTCCTTCCGCTCAGCCGGGCGGTGCCCCGCCGGCCGTCCGGGCGGCGGCGAGGTGTTTCTCCTCGCGGCGCTGGGCGCGCCGCCGGCGGAAGCGCCGGATCCGGCTCCAGAGGAAGACGATCAGGGCCAGGCCGGTCAGCAGCAGTACGGCGGCGATGACCGCGGCCGCCTGCGGGTTGAACATGGCGAAGGTGACGATGCCGGCCACGCCGAGGTCCTCGGCGGTGCTCAGCACGATGTTGCTGAACGGCTCGGGGGAGGTGTTGACCGCCATCCGGGTACCGGCCTTGACGAAATGGCTGGCCAGCGCGGTGGAACCGCCGACCGCCCCGGCGGCGAGGTCGGAGAGCGAGCCGCTCTGCCCGGCCAGGAGGGCTCCGATCACCGCTCCGGCGACGGGCCGGATCACGGTGTGGACGGTGTCCCACAGGGAGTCCACGTACGGGATCTTGTCCGCCACGGCCTCGCAGAGGAACAGCACGGCGGCGGCGATCAGGACGTCGGTGCGCTGGAGCGAGGCGGGGACCTCGTCGGACAGGCCGGTCGCGCCGAAGACGCCGAGCAGCAGGACCACGGCGTAGGCGTTGATCCCGCTGGCCCAGCCGCTGGTGAAGACCAGGGGGAGGACACTCATCTGATCAGCATGCCGCAGCGCGGGCGCCGGGGCGGGCGGAAACGGTGAGGGGACGGCCGCGATCGCGCGGCCGTCCCCTCACCGACGGAGTGTGTGCGGGGCTACTGCCCCTGTTCGTCACGGCGGCGCTGCCACCGTTCCTCGATACGGGTCATCATCGACCGACGCTGCCGGCTGCGGCCACGGGCCGAACCGCCGGCACTTCCGGAGACGGGCTGCTCGCCGGGCTTGGGTGCCTTGCGCCAACCGGTGACCACCAGGACCGTACAGGCCAGCATGACGAGGAATCCCACCACGCTGATCCAGAGCACTTCCTGCCAGATCACACCAGTCATGAGGAGCGCGATACCCACCACAATGCCTACGACTGCCTGGTAGACCCGTCGCCGGGTGTACGTGCGCAGTCCACTGCCCTCAAGCGCTGTCGCGAACTTGGGGTCTTCGGCGTACAGCGCTCGCTCCATCTGCTCGAGCATTCGCTGCTCGTGCTCCGAGAGCGGCACGGGAGTCCTCCTCATCCGTCGGTCGCGGGGGGTAGCGACCAGGGGTCCCCTTCAGGATAGGCGGGGAATCGCCCCCGTGATACCCGCCCTCTACGCCACATTCTGCAAACCACCGTGCCAGGCAGATCCAGCGAGCCGGACGCGGTGCCGAACGAACGGGTGCTTCGAACGTACCGGCGCCAAGGCGGTCATTGAGGCGCTTATTCCCCAATGAGCAGTCCGCCATGCCGACCGGTGCACCCGATCATACGGGTCGGCGCGCCGGAAGGGAGGGGATCCGCCGGAAGCCCGCCCGAGCAAGCCCGCAGATCAGGCGGGCTTCTCGCCGAGGACGTGCAGCTGCGTGGCCACCGCGTGGAAGGCGGGCAGCTCGGCGGCGGCCTCCTCCAGACGCAGCAGCGCGTCCACCGCGCCGGGCTCGGTGTCGACGAGGACCCCGGGGACCAGGTCGGCGAAGACGCGTACGCCGTGGACCGCGCCGACCTCCAGGCCGGCGTCCCCGACCAGCGCGCTCAGCTGCTCGGCGGTGAAGCGGCGCGGCACCGGGTCGCCGGAGCCCCAGCGCCCGGCCGGGTCGGTGAGGGCGGTGCGGGCCTCGGTGAAGTGCCCGGCGAGCGCCCGCGCCAGCACGGCCCCGCCGACGCCGGCGCCGAGCAGGCTGAGGATGCCGCCGGGGCGCAGGGCGGCGACGGCGTTGGCCACGCCCTCGGCCGGGTCGTCCACGTACTCCAGCACGCCGTGGCAGAGCACCACGTCGTACGCGTTCCGCTCGACGACGTCCAGCAGGCCCTGCGCGTCGCCCTGGACGCCGCGCACCAGGTCGGCGACGCCGGCCTCGGCGACCCGGCGCTCCAGCCCGAACAGCGCGTTCGGGCTGGGGTCGACCACGGTCACGCGGTGGCCCAGCCGGGCCACCGGCACGGCGAACTTGCCGGTGCCGCCGCCGGTGTCCAGCACCTCCAGCGTCTCCCGCCCGGTCGCCTTCACCCGGCGGTCGAGGGCCTCCTTGAGGACCTCCCACACCACGGCGGTGCGGAGGGAGGCGCGGGGGCGGGAAGTGTCCGACACGGCTGATGGCTCCTCGGCGCGAAACGGGGTGGGGCGGTGCTTGCCCCACCCTATTGCCTCAGCCGACCTGCCAGCTCATCCGGCGTCCGGACGCTCCGGGCGCGGTTGCGGCAGGGGCTGCGCCACGGGCTGCAGGGCGAGCATCCGCTCCACCAGCCGCAGGAACATGCCCACCTCCCGTACGAGGTCGTCCGCGTCCCGGCCGCTCGCCGCGTCCGGTATCCCCGCCTCGGCCCGGGCCCGGCGGGCCGCACCCGAGGCGAACAGCGCGCTCCACTCGGTCAGCTCCGGCGCTATCTCCGGCAGGACCTCCCACGCGCTGCGGATCCGGGGCCGCCGCCGGGGGTTCACCGGTTCGGGCCGCCCGCGCGCGGCGAGCACGGCCGCGGCCGTGCGCAGCGCCGCGAGGTGGGCCGTGGCGTACCGCTCGTTGGGCCGGGGCAGCAGGGCTGCCTCTGCCAGGCCGCTGCGGGCCTTGGCGAGCAGGTCGAGGGCGGCCGGCGGTGCGGACGCCCTGCGCGGGACGGGGTGGACAGGGGACGGGGACGGTGTGGCCATGACGAACCTCCTGTCGTTGCGTGGTGCTCGGCGTGGTGCCGGTGTCTTCGTTCGTGGGTCCATCGTGACGGCCGCCACTGACAATCGCGCTGACCTGCGTGTTTCCCCGAAGTTCGGTACTCCGCTTCCGGACCTGCTAGTTTTTGAACTGACTGGTCAGTTCAAAAGGAGGGGGAGGGGCGTGGACAGCCCGCACGGCGCCGCCGTCAAGGCCGAGGGCTTCGGACTCAAGGGCCCGCGCGGCTGGGTGTTCCGCGACGTGGGGATCGACGCGGCCCCCGGATCGCTGATCGCCCTCGAAGGCCCCTCCGGCAGCGGCCGGACCTGCCTGCTCCTCGCCCTCACCGGGCGGATGAAGGCCACCGAGGGCCACGCCGAGATCGGCCGCCACCGGCTGCCGAAGAAGATGGCCGCGGTCCGCCGGATCGCCGCCCTCGGCCCGGTCCCCGGGGTCAACGACCTCGACCAGGCACTCACCGTCGCCGAGCAGCTCCGCGAGGGCGCCATGCTCCAGCGGCGCTACGAGGCCCCGCTGCGGACCCTGCTGCGCCCGCGCGGCGACCGCCGCGCCACCGCCCGGACCCGGATCGACGAGGCCCTGGCCGCCGTCGGACTGGACCTGGCCGCCCTGCCCAAGGGCGAGCGGACCTCCGTACGCGACCTGGAGCGCCTGGAGGCCGTACGGCTGTCCATCGCCATCGCGCTGATGGGCGGCCCCCGGGTGCTGGCCCTCGACGACCTCGACCTCAAGCTCTCGGACGCCGAACGCGCCGAGGCCTGGGCCCTGCTCCGCTCGGTAGCCGACCGCGGGACGACCGTCCTCGCGGTGTGCAGCGAGGCCCCGGAGGGCGTGACCGTGCTCCGCACGGGGGCGGAGTCCGGGGCGGCGCCGCGGCCGCAGGGCGGCCGGCCCGGCGGGAAGGCCCCGGCCGTGGCGGCCGTGGCGCGTACCGGAGGTCCGAAGATCACCTGGGGCCAGGCCACCGCCACCGCCCCGGACAGCGACACGGACACCGACACGGACACCGACACGGACCCGCAGCCGGGCCGGCCCGACGCGCCGGACGAGACCGCCGGGCCCACCCCGAAGGACCGGCCGGTCGACCTCGGCAAGCCCGCCGCCACGGCCTCCACCGGCACCGACGAAGACGAAGACGACGAAGACACGAAGGGGGCGGACGATGCGCTCGCCGAAACTGGCCGCGCTTGAGCTGAAGCGGTTCGGGCGGGGGAAGCTGCCCCGGGCCGCCCTCGTCGCGCTGCTCCTGCTGCCCCTGCTCTACGGGGCCCTGTACCTCTGGTCGTTCTGGGACCCCTACAGCCGCCTCGACAAGGTGCCCGTCGCCCTCGTCAACGCCGACAAGGGCGCCGACGCGGGCGGCGAGCACCTCGACGTCGGCGGCGAGATCACCCGCAACCTGCGCGAGCGCAAGACCTTCGACTGGCGCGAGGTCAGCGCCGAGGAGGCGGCCAAGGGCCTGGAGGACGGGACGTACTTCCTCTCCCTGACCATGCCCGCCGACTTCAGCGAGAAGATCGCCTCCAGCGGCGGCGCCGACCCCACCACCGGGGCCCTCCAGGTCCGGACGAACGACGCCAACAACTACATCGTCGGCTCGATCTCCCGCACCGTCTTCTCCGAGGTCCGCTCGGCCGCCTCCACCAAGGCCTCCCGCAAGTTCCTCGACAAGATCTTCGTCAACTTCTCCGACCTGCACGACAAGACCGCCGAGGCCGCCGACGGCGCCGACAAGCTGAAGGACGGCGCGGGCAAGGCCCAGCAGGGCGCCAAGGACCTCGCCGACGGCCTCGACACGGCCAAGGAGAAGACCGGGGAGCTCACCGGCGGCCTGAAGAAGCTCAACGAGGCCGCCGGCAAGCTGGAGACCGGCTCCCGGCAGGTCGCGGACGGCACCCAGAAGGTCGCCGACAAGGTCAACGGGATCACCGACAAGGCCCGCCCCTTCGTCAAGGACCCCAAGAACCTGGCGGACACCGCCAAGCTGGTCGCCGACACCGCCAAGGTGGTCAACAGCCACCTGGACAAGGCCGTCGAGAAGGCACCGGCCGCCGCCGCGATCACCAAGCAGGTCTCGGGCCTCGCGGACGCCAACTACACCCGGTACTGCGCCAAGCCCGACCCCCAGCTGCCCGCCGGCTTCTGCGACTTCCAGAAGAAGCTCAAGGACGACGCGGCCCAGGCCGCCCTGCTGACGGGCGACGTGAACACCGTCCTCGGCAACTCCAACGGCGACATCACCAAGCTCAAGGGCCAGCTGACCGACCTGGAGAACAAGGCCCGCGAACTCGCCGTCAAGGCCCCCGCCCTCGCCGGCGACCTCGACGCGGCCGTCACCCAGGCCAACGCCCTCAACGACGGCGCCCACAAGGTCGCCGCCGGCATGGTCGAGCTGCACAAGGGCATCGGCACCGCCGCGGGCGGCTCCGGCAAGCTGGGCGAGGGCGTCGGCAAGCTCGGCGACGGCGCGCAGCAGCTGGGCGGCGGCATGGTCAAGCTCGTCGACGGCAGCGGACAGCTGGCCGGCGGCCTGCACGACGGCGCCGGCAAGATCCCGGACTACGACCAGCAGCAGCGCGACGCCCGCACCCAGGTCATGGCCGACCCGGTGCAGCTCGCCAACCAGGCCCTGCACAAGGCGCCCAACTACGGCACCGGCTTCGCCCCGTACTTCATCCCGCTCTCCCTCTGGGTCGGCGCGATGGTCGCCTACATGCTGATCGCCCCCATGAACAAGCGGGCCCTGGCCGCCGGCGCCTCGCCCTGGCGGATCGCCCTCGCGGGCTGGCTCCCCGTGGTCGGCCTCGGCGCCGCGCAGGTGGGCGCGCTGATGTCCGTACTGCACTGGGCGCCGGGCCTCGGCCTGAAGATGGCCCACCCGGCCCTGACCATCGGGTTCCTGGTGCTGGTCACCGCCTGTTTCGCGGCGATCATCCAGTGGCTGAACGCCAAGTTCGGCGCGGCCGGCCGCATCCTGGTCCTCGCCGTCCTGATGCTCCAGCTGACCTCGGCCGGCGGCACCTACCCCGTCCAGACCAGCCCGGACTTCTTCAACGGCATCCACCCCTACCTGCCGATGTCGTACATCGTCGAGAGCCTGCGCCGCCTGATCACCGGCGGCGACCTCACCCCGGTGTGGCAGGGCTGCGCCGTCCTGGCGGCCTTCACGGCCGGGGCCCTGGCCCTCACCGCGCTCGCCGCCCGCGGCAAGCAGGTGTGGACGATGGACCGGCTGCACCCCGAACTGAGCCTGTAAGGGGCTGTTGACCTGTGAGAATCAGCGCCATGGAAAGCAGCAGCACCACCGCCGGCGGCGCCCGGCGGCAGGCCACGCGGCAGAAGCTGTACGAGGCGGCCGTCACCCTGATCGCCGAGCAGGGCTTCTCCGCGACCACGGTCGACGAGATCGCCGAGCGGGCGGGCGTGGCCAAGGGCACCGTGTACTACAACTTCGCGAGCAAGACCGAGCTCTTCGAGGAGCTGCTCCGGCACGGGGTCGGTCTGCTGACCGCCTCGCTGCGGGCCGCCGCGGACGAGACCGAGGCGCGCGGCGGCAGCCGGATCGAGGCCCTCGACGGGATGATCCGCGCGGGCCTGGTCTTCATCGACCGCTACCCGGCCTTCACCCAGCTGTACGTCGCCGAACTCTGGCGCACCAACCGGGCCTGGCAGTCCACCCTGATGGTGGTGCGGGGCGAGGCGGTGGCGGTCGTCGAGTCGGTGCTGCGGGAGGGCGTGGAGCGCGGGGAGCTCAGCGCCGAGATCGACGTGCCGCTGACGGCGGCCGCACTGGTCGGGATGGTGCTGGTGGCCGCGCTGGACTGGCAGGCCTTCCAGCGCGAGCGGTCCCTGGACGACGTCCACTCGGCGCTGTCGCTGCTGCTGCGGGGACGGGTGAGCGGAAGCCGCTGAGCCCCCCGGTCGGCGGTGCCGCCGGCCCCGGTCGGCGGCGTAGAACTGAGTATCCGTACCTAGACGTACAGATGAGTACGCGTACGGATGGGCTCCCACCTGCGCAGACAGCAGACTGGAAGCCATGGACAGGGCCGCTCGGCCCGCACCGCGGACACGGGGCCGCGGAGCGGACCGGGTCCCTGCACGGGGAAACGGAACGCCGGTGCGGCGGGCTCGGGGGGAACGAGCCCATGCCGCACCGGCGTTTTCCTTTGCTCCGCCGCGCCCCGCCCGGGGACGCCGGCCGCACCCCGGCAGGGGCGTCAGCCGCGGCCGCGGAGCGGGAGGCGTACGCGGACGCGGGCCGCGGCCGCGCCCATCCGGGCCGAGGCGGCCGACGCCCGGGCCGATGCGGCGGCGGTGACGCGCGCCCCCGAGCGGGGGAACAGCAGTGCGCGCAGCCGGGCCCGGCGGCCCACGGCGGCCAGCAGGGCCGTACCGGCCAGCCGGACGTCGGCGGCCAGTTCCGGGTACGAGACGTCCGCGCCGGGCGGGGCGTAGAGCGCCCGCTCCACCGCGCCGGCGACCCGGTGCACCGCCTGCGCGGGCTCACCGTCCAGCTTGCCCAGGACCACGACCCGGCCCGCGGCCCGGCGCGGCGACAGGGCCTCGTCGGGCGGGATGCCCACGTCCCAGGCGCTGTCGCCGAGCTCCCGCCAGGCGGTCAGCACGTCCCGGGCGGCCAGCCGCCGCTCGCGGACCCGGCGGCGCCACAGCAGCGGCAGCAGCAGGAGCGCCAGGGCCACCAGCACGCCGCCGGTCCAGCCGAGGACCGCGCCCAGCGGGAAGCCGCCGGCGCCCCCGCCGGTGTTCTGCTGGGCGGCGGGCACCCCGCACTCGCCGAGCTTCTTCAGCTCGGGCGGGCACGCCTCGGCCTGCGAGGGCACGGGCGCCGGGGCCGACGCGGACTGCGAGGGCAGTGCGGACGGCGTGGACGGCTGCGGGGCCGGGGCCTCGGGGCGGCTGTAGTCCGGCAGCGAGATGCCCGATCGGGGCGTCGGCTCGAAGCGGGTCCAGCCCACGCCCTCGAAGTACAGCTCGGGCCACGCGTGGGCGTCGCGCATCGAGACGTTCACACTGCCGTCGGCCTGCTTCTCGCCCGGGGTGAAACCGACCGCGACCCGCGCCGGGATGCCCAGGGAGCGGGACATCGCCGCCATCGAGAAGGCGAAGTGGACGCAGAAGCCCTCCTTGTCCGCCAGGAAGCGGGCGATGGCCTGCGAGCCCGTCCCCGACGACACCTTGGTGTCGTAGCGGAAGCCGCCGTTCACCGCGAAGAAGTCCTGGAGCCGGACGGCCCGCGTGTAGTCGTCCTGCGCGCCCTGGGTGACCTTCCGCGCCGTCTCCGCCACCACCGGCGGCAGGTTGTCCGGCAGCTTCGTGTACTCCTCCCGCACCAGCGGGTTCGCCGCCGGGGCGGCCTGGAGCTGCGCGGCCGTGGGCCGCAGCAGCAGGCTGCGTACGGTGTACTGCGCGCCCTGCACGTTCTGGAAGCGGTCCTTGCCCAGCTGGTCGCCGACCAGGGTCCGGCCCGCGGGCTCGTACCGCCACTTGCCGGCGATGTCGATCTGCGTGGCCGGGTACGGCATCGGCAGGTAGCGCTGGGCGTACGTCCCGGCCGCCGAGACGGAGGTCCGCACCTCGGTCGCGCCCTCGCGGACCCGGTCGCCGAGCCCCGTCGGGTTCGGCAGCCGCTCGGGCACGTCCGTCAGCGGGCGCCCGGAGGCCTCCCACTTGACGCCGTTGAACTCGTCCAGCGCCAGGATCCGCAGGTACTGCTCGCCGAGCTGGGGGCTGTCCGTGCGGTACTTCAGCACCACCCGGTTGTCCTGCGCGTTCAGGCTGCTCTGCAGCGACACCAGCGGGTTCACCGCCGAGATGGTGCCGCCGCCCCGGCCCGAGGCGTCCGTCTCGTCGCCCTGGCCGCCCAGCAGCCCGCCGCCGAGCGACGGCAGTACGGCCGGCACGGCCACGGCCACGCCCAGCGCGACCACGCCGATCCGCCGCCCGAAGCGCACGGGCGCCACGGCCCGGCCGCCGCCCCCGCCGCCGTAGCCGGAGGCCGCCGACACCCTGCCGCTGGGGGCGCCGCCGAAGACCCGGCCCCACTGGGCCAGCCGGTCGCGTCCCTCCGACAGCAGCAGCATCAGGTAGCCGGCGCCGGCCAGCAGGAAGGCGAACCAGGAGCCGCCCTGGCCGGTGGAGAGCCCGGCGGCCACCGAGTACAGCGCCAGCAGCGGCAGCCCGGCCGCCGCGGCGGTCCGCAGCGTCACCGCGAGCACGTCCACCAGCAGCCCGATCGCCAGCACCCCGGCGAGCAGCAGCAGCCGGATGCCGTCGGTCAGCGGGGCCGGTATGGCGAACTCGCCCACGTCCCGCACGCCCTGCTGGAACAGCGCCCCGAAGTCGGTGACCAGGAAGGACAGCGGCCCGCTCCCGGTGGACTCGGCCTTGCCCGCGAAGAGGAACGCGAGCAGCAGCAGCGACACCAGCAGCTGCGCCGCGACGGTCAGCGACCGGGCCAGCGGCACCCGCCGCCCGCCCGCGCCGACCGCGGCCTGTACGCCGAGCAGCGCGGCCGCCTGGAGCAGCCAGCCGGAGGACTCCACCAGCGGGGCCAGCGACCAGGAGGTCAGCAGCGTCGCCAGCATTCCGAAGAGCGTCACCCGTGTGCGCCCGCTCATCCCCGGCCTCCGGAGGTCTCCGGGCCGAGGGGAGCGTTCCCGGCCTGCCGCCACAGTTCCGCGAAGGCGGCGCCGGGCGGTACGGCCAGTGCCGTCCAGCCCGCGTCGCGCAGCCTGCGCAGCCGCTCCTCCGCCCGCGAGGGCGCTCCGGTCCAGGTCGCGGAGTCCAGTACGAACGCCACCGCGGCCGCGCTGCGCTGCCGCATCCGGGCCGCCATCTCGGTCTGCTCCTCGTCGAGGTCGCCGAAGAAGGCGATGAGCAGGCCGTCGCCGCCGGAGGAGGCCAGGCCCGCTCCGCCGCTGCGGACCGCGTCGTGGGCGCGGCCCAGCCCGCTGCCGTCGGAGTGGCCGACGACCGCGAGGGTGTCCATCATCAGTCCGGCCGCCTCGGCGGACTCCGTCCCGCCGGAGGAGAACCCGCCGCCCTCGCCGGGCACCGAGTCGCCGGTGTCGGTCAGCAGCCGCACCGAGAACCCCTGCTCCAGGACGTGCAGCAGGGTGGAGGCGGCGGCGGACACGGCCCACTCGAAGGCGGAATCGGGGCCGGCGCCCTCGTACGCGGTGCCGCGGGTGTCCAGCAGGACGGTGGCCTTGGTGCGCTGGGGCTGCTCCTCGCGGCGCACCATCAGCTCGCCGTAGCGGGCGGTGGAGCGCCAGTGGACCCGGCGCAGGTCGTCGCCGCGCCGGTAGGTGCGCGGGATCACGTCGTCGTCGCCGGCCAGCGCGAGCGAGCGGCGGCTGCCGTCGCCGTAGCCGCCGGCCTCGCCGGTCATCCGGACGGCGGGCAGGGGCTGGGTGCGCGGGACGACGGTGAGGGTGTCGTAGGCGGTGAAGGAGCGGGTCAGCTCGACCAGTCCGAAGGGGTCGGTCAGGCGCAGCTGGAGGGGGCCGAGGGGGTAGCGGCCGCGCAGGTCGGAGCGGACCCGGTACGAGACCTCGCGGCGGCCGCCGGACTCGACCCGGTCCAGCACGAAGCGGGGCCGCGGGCCGAGCACGTAGGGCACCCGGTCCTGCAGCATCAGCAGTCCGGTGGGGACCCGGGAGACGTTCTCCAGCCGCAGCTGCACCCGGGCCTCCCCGCCGGCGGGTACCCGCGGCGGGGTCAGGCGGCGGGTCGCGGTGACCCGGTGGCGGGTGCGGTGCAGGGCGAGGACGCAGATCAGGGGGAGCACGACGAGCAGCAGCCCGACCCGCAGCAGCTGGCCCTGGCCCAGTACGTACGCGCAGACGGCGGCGGCGGCCCCGGCGGCCAGGAACGAGCGGCCCCGGGTGGTCAGCCCGGCCAGCGAGGCGCGCAGCCCGCCGGGGTCCCTGACCTGCCCGCCGGCGCCGGGGGCACCGGCGGCCATCAGAAGCTCCGGGCGGCCGCGCCGGGCGGCATCTCGCCGCGGTGGTGCGCGGCGGGGACGGGGGTGCGCTGGAGGATGTCGTGGACGACCTGCTCGGCGGTGCGCCGGTTCAGCTGCGCCTGCGCGGTGGGCAGCAGCCGGTGCGCGAGGACGGGTGCGGCCAGCTGCTGGACGTCGTCGGGCAGGACGTAGTCCCGGCCGGACAGGGCGGCGGAGGCCTTGACGGCGCGCAGCAGGTGCAGGGTGGCGCGGGGCGAGGCGCCCAGGCGCAGCTCCGGGTGGCTGCGGGTGGCCGAGACCAGGTCGACCACGTAGCGGCGTACGGGTGCGGCGACGTACACCTCGCGGACGGCTTCGATCAGCTTGACCACGTCGTGGGCGTGCGCGACGGCGGTGAGGTCGTCGAGCGGGGAGGGTCCGCCGTGCACGTCGAGCATCTGGAGCTCGGCCTCGGGGCTGGGGTAGCCGACGGAGACGCGGGCCATGAAGCGGTCGCGCTGGGCCTCGGGGAGGGGGTAGGTGCCCTCCATCTCGACCGGGTTCTGGGTGGCGACGACCATGAACGGGCTGGGCAGGGCGTAGGTGGTGCCGTCGATGGTGACCTGGCGCTCCTCCATCGACTCCAGCAGCGCGGACTGGGTCTTGGGGGAGGCGCGGTTGATCTCGTCGCCGATGACGATCTGCGCGAAGATCGCGCCGGGCTTGAACTCGAACTCGCGGCGCTGCTGGTCGTAGATGCTGACGCCGGTGATGTCCGAGGGCAGCAGGTCCGGCGTGAACTGGATGCGCTGGACGGAGCAGTCGATGGACTTGGCGAGCGTCTTGGCCAGCATCGTCTTGCCGACGCCGGGGACGTCCTCGATCAGGAGGTGCCCTTCGGCGAGCAGGACGGTCAGTGCGAGCCGTACGACCTCGGGCTTGCCCTCGATCACGCTTTCGACCGATCGGCGGACCCGGTCGGCCGTGCTGGTCAGATCAGCGAGGCTCGCTCGGTCGTCGTACGTGGTCACCTGGTTCTCCTCGGCCCTTTCTCCGGGCCGACGCTGTTGGCGCATGACCGGCCCACCCCGAAACACGGACACCGCCCCGGAGGGGTTCCGGGTGACGTCTCCCCGCATTCTTGACGGCGTCCGCCGGGTCTGTCACTCAGGTGGCCGGATCGATCTCGCGCAGGAGACCGGTGTGCACGTCGAAGACGAAGCCTCGCACATCGTCCTTGTGGAGCAGGAACGGGTTCGTCCGGACTCGCTGCATGGACTGGCGGACGTCCTGGTCGACGTCGCGGAAGGCTTCCACGGCCCAGGCGGGGCGCTGGCCGACCTCGTCCTCCAGCTCGTGCCGGAAGTCCTCGGTCAGGCTTTCGAGACCGCAGCCGGTGTGGTGGATGAGTATGACCGAGCGGGTGCCGAGGGCCCGCTGGCTGATGGTGAGCGAGCGGATGGTGTCGTCGGTGACGACGCCGCCGGCGTTGCGGATGGTGTGGCAGTCGCCGAGCTCCAGGCCCAGGGCCTTGTGCAGGTCGAGGCGGGCATCCATGCAGGCCACGACGGCCACGTGCAGGACGGGGCGGGCGTCCATGCCGGGGTCGGCGAACTGGGCGGCGTAGCGCTGGTTGGCGGCGACCAGCCGGTCGGTGACGGAGTCGCCGCCGGGCGCCTGGGACGCGGGGCTGGCGGGCAGGGATGCGGAAGTCGTCATGGTGAAGACGTTAGTGGTCACAGCTCGGAGAGGCATTGAGTGAGGATGGACAAAGAAGGTCAACGAGCCTTGTTGTGAGCTAACCCACAGGAGTGAGGCGGGGGCCGCCGTTCGGGTGATTCGCGGCTTTTGGGCTTTGCCCCGGGGAAGGGCGCACCGGACGCGGGGCGGTTCGTTGACCGCGGCGACCGTTGCACTAAAGTGACGCGAACCGGCCGGAGCCCGGCCCTCACCGGCCGCCCGGCCCCCTGGTAACACTCCGCGTGCGCGGCGCGGCGTATGCCTGCCGCGCCGTTATCTGAGAGGGCGCTTTGACTAGCGAGTCCCGACATGTCCCGGTGATGCTCCAGCGGTGCCTGGACCTGTTGGCCCCGGCGCTGGAGAGGCCGGGGGCCGTCGTCGTCGACTGCACCCTCGGCCTCGGCGGCCACAGCGAGGCCCTGCTGACCAGGTTCCCCGAGGCGCGACTGATCGGCCTCGACCGCGACAAGGAGGCCCTGCGGCTCTCCGGGGAGCGGCTCGCGCCCTTCGGCGACCGGGCCACCCTCGTCCACGCGATCTACGCCGACCTCGCCGAGGTGCTCGACGGCCTCGGGCTCCCGGCCGTCCAGGGCATCCTCTTCGACCTCGGCGTCTCCTCCATGCAGCTCGACGAGGCCGACCGCGGGTTCGCGTACGCCCAGGACGCGCCGCTGGACATGCGCATGGACCAGACGACCGGCGTCAGCGCCGCCGAGGTCCTCAACACCTACGCCCCCGGCGAGCTGGTGCGGATCCTGCGCCAGTACGGCGAGGAGAAGCAGGCCAAGCGGATCGTGTCCGCGATCGTGCGGGAACGGGAGAAGGAGCCCTTCTCCAACAGCGCGCGCCTCGTGGAGCTGATCCGCGACGCCCTGCCGCAGGCGGCCAAGCGCACCGGCGGCAACCCCGCCAAGCGGACCTTCCAGGCCCTGCGCATCGAGGTCAACGGAGAGCTCTCCGGGCTGGAGCGGGCCATCCCGGCGGCGGTCGACCGGATCTCCGTCGGCGGCCGGATCGCGGTGCTCTCGTACCACTCCCTGGAGGACCGCCTCGTGAAGCAGGTCTTCGCCGCCGGCGCCACCTCCACGGCCCCGCCGGGGCTGCCGGTCGTCCCGGAGAAGTACCAGCCGAAGCTGAAGCTGCTGACGCGCGGCGCGGAGCTGCCGACCGAGGAGGAGATCGCCGAGAACCGGCGGGCCGCCCCGGCCCGGTTCCGGGGTGTCGAGCGCATCCGCGAGGCGCGGCTGTGACCAAGGCCCGCGCGGGCGGCGCCGCCCGGCCGAGGACGCAGGGCGGTGGCGGCGGCGGGGCGGCGCGGATGCCGTTCGTCCTGCTGGTGGTGGCGCTGCTCGCGGGCGGGCTGATCAGCCTGCTGCTGCTGAACTCGGCGCTGAACGAGGGCTCCTTCCAGCTGAGCCGGCTGAAGAAGGAGACCACCGCGCTGACGGACGAGCAGCAGGCGCTCCAGCGGGACGTGGACGGGTACTCGGCGCCGGACGCGCTCCAGCGGCGGGCGCGGGAGCTGGGCCTGGTGCCCGGGGGCAGCCCCGTCTTCCTCGGCCCGGACGGCAAGACCGCGGGCACCCCGGCGGCGGCGGAGGCCCCCGCGCCGGTGGCTCCGCCGGTTCCGCCGAGTCCCGTTCCGGGGTCGCCCACCCCGTCGGCCCCGGCCGCCGCGCCGGCCGCGAGCGGAACCCCGCAACCCACCCCTACCCCAGGCAGGTGACGTCGTGACGCGGACCCCCGCGGGGCACCACCCCGCCGGCCCTGCGGGGCAGCTCCCCGCCCCGCCCTTCCACCGTTCCCCGGGGGCTCCGCCCCCGGACCCCCGCGCCTCAAGCGCCGGCGGGGCTGGTCGGTCGGGCGCCGCCCGGACCTGCGCCTCAAACTCCCCCAGCTACCGCTGGGAGGTGCCCCCAGGCGTGGCTGGTCGGTCGGGGGCCGCCCGGGCGTGCGCCCCGGGCCGCGGGCCGGGTGGGCGCGCGATTCCAGCCCCGCCGGCGTTTGAGGCGCGGGGGCTGGGGCGGGGCCCCAGGGGTCGCGGAGTGCGGCGGTGAGCCCCAAGGCGGCGGTGCCGCGGGCCCGGGTCAACGCCCGGCCAGGGCAACCGCACACCATCCGGCTCGGGAACCCCAAGCCCCGGCTGCGCCTCGTCGGCGTCGGCCTCACCCTCGTCATGCTCGCCTTCGTCGTCCGGCTCCTGCAGGTGCAGGCCGTCGACGCCTCCGCGTACTCCGCCAAGGCCAGCGAGAACCGCTTCGCCAGCCACACCCTGGCCGCCGAGCGCGGGGAGATCACCGACCGCAAGGGCGTGGCCCTGGCCACCAGCGTCGACGCGTACGACATCACCGCCGACCCGAAGATGTTCACCCCGCAGGAGAGCAAGGCCCCCGACGCCCCCCAGCAGGCAGCGGCCCTCCTCGCGCCGATCCTCGCGGCGGACCCCGCGGAGCTCGCCAAGCGCCTCCAGACCAAGAACAGCCGCTACGTGATCCTGGCCCGCCGCCAGACCCCCCAGGTCTGGAACCAGATCAAGGACCTCAAGAAGCTCTTCGCCGACAAGGCCGCCGCCGACAAGAAGAAGAACGGTCCCGGCGCCAACGTCATCGCCGGCGTCTTCAACGAGGTCAGCAGCAAGCGCGTGTACCCGAACGGCGACCTCGCCGCCGGGATACTGGGTTACGTCAACGCCGACGGCAAGGGCGGCGGCGGCCTGGAGTCCGCCCTCGACAAGAAGCTCGCCGGCAAGGACGGCGAACTGACCTACGCCCAGTCCGGCGGTCGCCGCGTCCCCACCGCGGGGTCCAGCGAGAAGCCCGCCGTGCCCGGCGACGACATCGAACTGACCATCGACCGCGACATCCAGTGGGCCGCGCAGAGCGCCATCGCCGAACAGGTCGAGAAGTCCGGCGCCGACCGCGGCTACGTCATCGTCCAGGACACCCGCACCGGCGAGGTGCTGGCCATGGCCAACGCCCCCGGCTTCGACCCCAACGACCTCACCCGGGCCCGCTCCACCGCGATGGGCAACGCCGCCCTCCAGGACGTGTACGAGCCCGGCTCCACCGCCAAGGTGATGTCGATGGCCGCCGTCCTGGAGGAGAAGAAGGCCCGCCCCGACACCCGCGTCGAGGTCCCCAACCGGCTCCACCGCGGCGACCGGCTCTTCAAGGACGACATCGACCACCCGACCTGGTACCTGACCCTCAACGGGGTCCTCGCCAAGTCCTCCAACATCGGCACCATCCTGGCCACCGGCCAGCTCGGCGCCACCCAGTCCGAGGCCAACAAGGTCCTCTACTCCTACCTGGACAAGTTCGGCATCGGACGCCCCACCGGCCTGAACTACCCCGGCGAGTCCCGCGGCATCCTCGCCAAGCCCGAGGCCTGGTCCACCTCCCAGCAGTACACGATCCCCTTCGGCCAGGGCCTGTCCCTCAACGCCATGCAGGCCGCCTCCGTGTACTCCACCATCGCCAACGGCGGCGTCCGCACCACCCCGACCCTGGTCCGCGGAACCAAGGGCCCCGACGGCCGCTTCACCCCGGCCCCGGCCCCCGAACAGGCCAGGGTGATCAGCGCCGAGACCGCCAAGACCCTCTCCGAGATGCTCGAATCCGTGGTCGACGACCAGGAGGGCACCGGCACCAAGGCGAAGATCCCCGGCTACCGGGTCGGCGGAAAGACCGGCACCTCCAACCGGGTGGATCCGGCCACCGGCCGCTACAAGGGCTACACCGCCTCCTTCGCCGGCTTCGCCCCCGCCGACAACCCCCGCATCACCGTCTACTGCGCCATCCAGAACCCCACCAAGGGCAGCTACTTCGGCGGCCAGATCTGCGGCCCGATCTACAAGACGGTCATGGAGTTCGCCCTCAAGACCCTCCAGGTCGCACCCACCGGAACGGCCCCCGCCGGCCTGCCCGTGACCTACGACGCGGCCCCGCCGCCCGCCGCCCCGAGCAGCGCCCCCACCGGTCCCCAGCCCGGGCCGTGAACCGACCGTCCAGCCACCAGAGCGCGAGGCGCAGCCAGTGACAACGATCACCCCGGAACCGGGGAACCAGACGGCCGCCGGCGCCGAAGCGGGGCCCTCGCTTCGCGAGCGGCCCGCCGCGCCCGGTACGCTCACCGCCGTGCCCCACGCTGATCAGCCCAGAACCGCCCAGAAAGACGCCCCGGCAGCGCCGCCGGGAGCGCCCCGGCCCATGTCCGTGCGACCGGTCCCGCTGCGCGAGCTCGCCCACCTGGTCGACCTCGAAGCACCGGGCGACCCGGACGGCCCGCCGATCACCGGCATCACACACGACTCCCGTGCTGTGCGCCCCGGCGACCTGTACGCGGCCCTGCCGGGCGCCAAGCTGCATGGCGCGGACTTCGCGGCCCAGGCGTACGCGAACGGCGCCGCCGCCGTGCTGACCGACCCGGAGGGCGCCGAGCGCGCCGCCGCGACCGGCCTGCCGGTCCTGGCCGTCGCCGACCCGCGCGGCCGGATGGGCGAGCTCGCCGCCGAGATCTACGGCCGGCCCGGCGAGGCCCTGCTCCAGCTCGGCATCACCGGCACCTCCGGCAAGACCACCACCGCGTACCTCGTCGAAGGCGGGCTGCGCGCGGCGGGACGCACCACCGGACTCGTCGGCACCGTCGAGATGCGCATCGGCGACGAGCGCATCAAGTCCGAGCGGACCACCCCCGAGGCCACCGACCTCCAGGCCCTGTTCGCCGTCATGCGCGAACGCGGCGTCCAGGCCGTGGCCATGGAGGTCTCCAGCCACGCCCTGGTCCTGGGCCGGGTCGACGGCTGCGTCTTCGACGTCGCAGTCTTCAACAACCTGAGCCCGGAACACATGGAGTTCCACACCGGCATGGAGGACTACTTCCAGGCCAAGGCGCAGCTCTTCACCGAGCGCCGGGCCCGCCTCGGCGTGGTCAACCTCGACGACGAGTACGGCCGCCGCCTCGCCAAGGAGTCGCCGATCCCGGTCGTCACCTTCTCCGCCGCCGGCGACCCGGCCGCCGACTGGCGCGCCGAGGACGTGGTCAGCGGCCACATGGACTCCACCCTGACCCTGGTCGGCCCCGAAGGACAGCGCGTACGGGCCAAGGCCCCGCTGCCCGGCCCGTTCAACGTCGCCAACACCGTCGCCGCGATCGTCACGCTCGCCGCCGCCGGACTCGACCCGCAGGCCGCCGCCGACGGCGTCGCCGCGGTCCCCGGGGTCCCCGGCCGCCTGGAGCGCGTCGACGCGGGACAGCCGTACCTGGCCGTCGTCGACTACGCCCACAAGACGGACGCCGTCGAGTCGGTGCTCCGCGCCCTGCGCGAGGTCACCACCGGCAAGCTGCACATCGTCCTCGGCTGCGGCGGCGACCGCGACACCACCAAGCGCGCCCCGATGGGCGCCGCGGCCGCCCGGTACGCCGACACCGCCGTCCTGACCTCCGACAACCCGCGCTCCGAGGACCCCCTGAAGATCCTCGCCGCGATGTTCGAGGGCGCCGTCTCCGTGCCCGCGGAGGAACGCGGCACCGTCCTCGTCGACGCCGACCGGGCCGCGGCCATCGCCGCCGCCGTCGCGCGCGCCGAGGCCGGCGACACCGTCCTCGTCGCCGGCAAGGGCCACGAGCAGGGCCAGGACACCGCCGGCGTCGTACGCCCCTTCGACGACCGCGCCGTGCTCCGCGCGGCCATCGAGAACCAGCAGCTCAGCGCCCGACAGGCCGAGGTGGACCAGTGATCGCCCTTACCCTCGCCGAGATCGCCGACATCACCGGCGGGCGGCCCCACGACATACCGGATCCGTCGGTGCGGATCGCCGGACCCGTCGTCATCGACTCCCGCCAGGTGGAGCCCGGCAGCCTCTTCGCCGCCTTCGAGGGCGAGCACGTCGACGGCCACGACTACGCCGAGCGGGCCGTCGCCGCCGGCGCCGCCGCCGTCCTCGCAGCCCGGCCCGTAGGCGTACCGGCGATCGTGGTGCCCGACGTGGAGAAGGCGCTCGGCGCCCTCGCCCGCACCGTCGTCGAACGTCTCGGCACCGACGTGGTCGCCCTGACCGGCTCCGCCGGCAAGACCTCCACCAAGGACCTCATCGCCCAGGTGCTCCAGCACCACGCGCCCACGGTGTGGACGCCCGGCTCCCTCAACAACGAGATCGGCCTGCCGCTCACCGCGCTGAAGGCCACCGCGGAAACCCGCCACCTGGTCCTGGAGATGGGTGCCCGCGGCATCGGCCACATCGCCTACCTGACCGGTCTCACCCCGCCCCGCATCGGCCTCGTCCTGAACGTCGGCACCGCCCACATCGGCGAGTTCGGCGGGCGCGAGGCCATCGCCCAGGCCAAGGGCGAGCTGGTCGAGGCGCTGCCGTCCGAGGCCGAGGGCGGCGTCGCCGTACTCAACGCCGACGACCTGCTCGTGCGCGCCATGTCCGCCCGCACGAAGGCCCGTACGGTCCTCTTCGGCGAGGCCGAGGACGCCGACGTACGCGCCACCGAGGTCCGGATGACGCCCGCGGGACAGCCCTCCTTCACACTCCACACACCGACCGGGTGCAGTGATGTGACCTTGCGGCTGTACGGTGAGCACCACGTGTCGAACGCGCTCGCCGCGGCCGCCGTCGCCCATGTCCTGGGCATGCCGGTCGAGGAGATCGCCACAGCGCTCTCCGGAGCGGGCACGCTGTCCCGGTGGCGGATGGAGGTCACCGAGCGCGAGGACGGCGTGACGATCGTCAACGACGCCTACAACGCGAACCCGGAGTCCATGCGGGCCGCCCTGCGCGCACTCGTCGCGATGGGGGAGGCCGGCAAGGCGGACGGGGGACGTACGTGGGCGGTGCTCGGCCCCATGGCCGAGCTCGGCGACGCATCGCTGGCCGAACACGACGCGGTGGGGCGGCTTGCCGTCCGGCTCAACGTGAGCAGGCTCGTGGCAGTCGGGGGCAGGGAAGCGTCCTGGCTGCAACTGGGCGCATATAACGAGGGTTCGTGGGGTGAGGAGTCGGTGCTCGTGTCCGACGCGCAGGCGGCTGTCGACCTGTTGCGCAGTGAACTGCGCCCGGGGGACGTCGTGCTGGTGAAGGCTTCCAGGTCGGTCGGCCTGGAGCGGGTCGCGCTGGCGTTGCTGGAGCGCGAGGGCGGGGTCGCCGACCGATGAGGCAGATCCTGTTCGCCGGTGTCATCGGCATGTTCCTGACCGTGATCGGCACGCCGCTGCTGATCAAGCTGCTGGCCCGCAAGGGCTACGGCCAGTTCATCCGCGACGACGGCCCCCGCGGCCACGCCGGGAAGAAGGGCACGCCCACCATGGGCGGTATCTCCTTCATCCTGGCCACGCTCATCGCGTACGCCCTGACCAAGGTCATCACCGGTGAGGAGCCGAGCTTCTCGGGCCTGCTGGTGCTGTTCCTGATGGCGGGCATGGGCCTGGTCGGCTACCTCGACGACTACATCAAGATCGTCAAGCGGCGCTCGCTCGGTCTGCGGGCCAAGGCCAAGATGGCCGGCCAGCTGATCGTCGGCATCGCCTTCGCGGTGCTCGCCCTCCAGTTCAAGGACTCCCGCGGACTGACCCCGGCCTCCGACAAGCTGTCGTTCGTCACGGACTTCGGCTGGTCCATCGGCCCCGTGCTGTTCGTGGTCTGGGCCCTGTTCATGATCCTGGCCATGTCCAACGGCGTGAACCTGACCGACGGCCTGGACGGCCTCGCGACCGGTGCCGCCGTGATGGTCTTCGGCGCCTACACCTTCATCGGCGTCTGGCAGCACCAGGAGTCCTGCGCCAACGCGGTCGACCTCACCAACCCGAACGCCTGCTTCGAGGTGCGCGACCCGCTGGACCTCGCGGTCGTCGCCTCCGCCCTGATGGGCGCCTGCTTCGGCTTCCTGTGGTGGAACACCTCGCCCGCCAAGATCTTCATGGGCGACACCGGTTCGCTCGCGCTGGGCGGCGCCCTCGCGGGTCTGGCCATCTGCTCCCGCACGGAGTTCCTGATGGCCCTCCTCGGCGGCCTCTTCGTGCTCATCACGATGTCGGTCGTCATCCAGGTCGGCTCCTTCAAGCTGACCGGAAAGCGCGTCTTCCGCATGGCCCCGCTCCAACACCACTTCGAACTCAAGGGCTGGTCGGAAGTCCTCGTCGTGGTCCGGTTCTGGATCATCCAGGGCATGTGCGTGATCGTCGGTCTCGGTCTCTTCTACGCGGGATGGGCAGCAGACAAGTGACCTCCTGGCAGGACAGGAACATCACCGTCGCCGGTCTCGGCGTGAGCGGCATCAGCGCCGCCCGCGCCCTGGCCGGCCTCGGCGCGGTCGTGACCGTGGTCGACAACGGGGACGGGGACGCGCACCGTGCGCGGGCCGCCGAACTCGCGGAGCTGGGCATCGAGGTCCGCCTCGGCCGCCTGGAGGGCGGCGGGGGAGCCGGCGAGGTCCTGCCCGAGGGCACCGACCTCGTCGTGACCTCCCCGGGCTGGAAGCCCGACAGCCCGCTCTTCCTGGAGGCGGCCAAGGCCGGCGTGGACGTCGTCGGCGACGTCGAGATCGCCTGGCAGCTGCGCGGCGAGGGGGCGGCCCCCTGGCTCGCCATCACCGGTACCAACGGCAAGACCACCACCACCCAGATGCTGGCGTCGATCCTGAAGGCGGCCGGCCTGAAGACCGCCGCCGTCGGCAACATCGGCACCCCCATCATCGACGTGGTGACCGGCGACGAGCAGTACGACGTGCTCGCCGTCGAGCTCTCCAGCTACCAGCTGCACTGGGCCCCCTCGGTGCGCGCCCACTCCGCGGCCGTGCTCAACCTGGCCCCGGACCACCTCGACTGGCACGGCTCCATGGAGGCGTACGCCGCCGACAAGGGCCGCATCTACGAGGGCAACACCATCGCCTGCGTCTACAACGTCGCCGACCCGGCCACCGAGCGCCTGGTCGAGGAGGCCGACGTCGAGGAGGGCTGCCGGGCCATCGGCTTCACCCTCGGCGCCCCCGGTCCCTCCATGCTCGGCGTGGTCGACGGGATCCTCGTGGACCGGGCGTTCGTGCAGAACCGGCAGAAGAACGCCCAGGAGCTGGCGCACGTCGACGACGTCAACCCGCCCGCCCCGCACAACATCGCCAACGCCCTCGCGGCGGCGGCCCTGGCCCGCGCCTTCGGCGTCGAGCCGCGCGCGGTCCGCGACGGGCTGCGGGACTTCCGCCCCGACGCGCACCGCGTGGCGTTCGTGGACGAGGTCGACGGGGTCCGCTACGTCGACGACTCCAAGGCCACCAACACGCACGCCGCGGAGGCCTCCCTGGCGGCCTTCGAGCCGGTCGTCTGGATCGCCGGGGGCCTCGCCAAGGGCGCGACCTTCGACGAGCTCGTCCAGAAGTCCGCGAAGCGGCTTCGCGGGGTCGTGCTGATGGGCGCCGACCGGGCGCTGATCGCCGAGGCGCTGGCGCGACACGCGCCCGAGGTCCCGGTGACCGACCTCGAACGGACCGACACTGGGGCGATGCTCGCAGCGGTCCGGGAAGCGGCCCGGCTCGCGGAGCCCGGGGACACGGTCCTGCTGGCGCCCGCGTGTGCGTCGATGGACATGTTCGCGAACTACAACAAGCGTGGGGACGCGTTCGCCGACGCGGTGCGCGAACTGGCCTCCGGGAGTGCCGCGGACACGGCCTAGGCCGGGACGCCGGGAAGGTCCTCTCCGGCCGGCTGCTCGCCTCGTACGAGTGGAGGGGAAGAACACAGATGCCGGCCAAGCAGATGCTGCCGGGGCGGCGGCCCGCCGCCGTCAAGGCGCAGGGCCGCAAACGCCCGGCGGGCGGGGCCAAACGGCCCGCCGGGCGCGGGCCGTTGTCCGGGCTGCGGCGTACGCAGCGGCAGTTGAGCAAGGCCTGGGACCGCCCGCTCACGGCGTATTACCTGATTTTCGGCAGCTCGTTGCTCATCACCGTGCTCGGGCTGGTGATGGTCTACTCGGCCTCCATGATCAAGGCGCTCCAGCTGGGCCTGGGTGACGCCTACTTCTTCAAGAAGCAGTTCCTGGCCGCCCTCATCGGCGGCGTCCTCCTCTTCGCCGCCTCCCGGATGCCGGTCAAGCTGCACCGGGCGCTGTCCTACCCCGTGCTCGCCGGCACCCTGTTCCTGATGGTCCTGGTCCAGGTCCCCGGGATAGGGGTCTCGATCAACGGCAACCAGAACTGGATCTCCCTGGGCGGCCCGTTCATGCTCCAGCCCAGCGAGTTCGGCAAGCTGGCGCTGATCCTGTGGGGCGCCGACCTGCTGGCCCGCAAGGGCGACAAGGGGCTGCTGACGCAGTGGAAGCACCTGCTGGTGCCGCTGGTCCCGGTGGCCTTCCTGCTGCTCGGGCTGATCATGCTCGGCGGGGACATGGGCACCGCGATGATCCTCGGGGCCGTCCTCTTCGGCCTGCTGTGGCTGGCCGGGGCGCCCACGCGGATGTTCGTGGGCGTGCTCGCCTTCGCGGGTGTGATCGTCGCACTGCTCATCAAGACCAGCCCGCACCGCATGGACCGGCTCGCCTGCCTCGGAGCGACAGACCCGGGCAAGAACGACCTCTGCTGGCAAGCCGTACACGGGATCTACGCCCTCGCGTCCGGCGGATGGTTCGGTTCCGGTCTCGGGGCGAGTGTGGAAAAATGGGGTCAACTGCCGGAAGCCCACACCGACTTCATCTTTGCCATCACCGGTGAGGAACTGGGCCTGGCGGGGACGCTGTCGGTGCTCGCCCTGTTCGCGGCTCTAGGCTATGCGGGTATCCGCGTGGCCGGACGCACGGAGGACTCCTTCGTACGGTATGCCGCGGGAGGCGTGACCACCTGGATCACGGCCCAGGCCGTGATCAACATCGGTGCGGTGCTCGGCCTGCTGCCGATCGCCGGGGTCCCCCTCCCGCTGTTCTCCTACGGAGGGTCGGCCCTGCTGCCGACCATGTTCGCGGTCGGACTGCTCATCGCGTTCGCGCGGGAGGAACCGGCGGCGCGGGCGGCGCTCGCGATGCGACAGCCGAGAGCCGGCTGGAAGCGGAGCGGGCCGATATGGAAGTCGATGAGACGGCGCGTCAAGAGGCGTCCGTCCGGAGAGCGGTGAAATTCGGTGCATGTCGTACTCGCCGGCGGGGGGACCGCCGGCCACATCGAGCCGGCGCTGGCCCTCGCGGACGCACTGCGCAGGCAGGACCCGACCGTGGGCATCACCGCCCTCGGCACGGAACGGGGCCTGGAGACCCGCCTGGTACCGGAGCGCGGCTACGAGCTGGGCCTCATCCCCGCCGTGCCGCTGCCCCGCAAGCCCACCCCGGAGCTGATCACCGTCCCCGGGCGGCTGCGCGGCACCATCAAGGCCGCCGAGGAGATCCTCGTACGCACCAAGGCCGACGTGGTCGTCGGCTTCGGCGGCTACGTGGCCCTGCCGGGCTACCTCGCCGCCAAGCGCCTCGGGGTGCCGATCATCGTCCACGAGGCCAACGCCCGCCCCGGACTGGCCAACAAGATCGGCTCCCGCTACGCGCACGCCGTCGCGGTCTCCACCCCCGACAGCAAACTGCGCGGCGCCCGCTACGTGGGCATCCCGCTGCGCCGCGCCATCTCCACCCTCGACCGGGCCGCCGTCCGCCCCGAGGCCCGCGCCGCCTTCGGCCTGGACCCCAACCTGCCGACGCTGCTGGTCTCCGGCGGCTCCCAGGGCGCCCGCCGCCTCAACGAGGTGATCCAGCAGGCCGCGCCGACCCTCCAGCGCTCCGGGATCCAGATCCTGCACGCGGTCGGCCCGAAGAACGAACTGCCGCGTGTCGACAACATGCCCGGGATGCCGCCGTATGTGCCGGTACCGTACGTGGACCGGATGGATCTCGCGTACGCCGCCGCCGACATGATGCTGTGCCGCGCGGGAGCGATGACCGTCGCCGAACTCTCCGCCGTCGGACTGCCGGCCGCCTACGTACCGCTGCCCATCGGCAACGGCGAACAGCGGCTCAACGCCCAGCCGGTGGTCAAGGCCGGCGGCGGCCTGCTCGTGGACGACGCGGAGCTGACGCCCGACTGGGTGCTCGGCCAGGTCCTCCCGGTGCTGTCCGATCCGCACCGCCTGTACGAGATGTCCCGCGCCGCCGCCGAGTTCGGCCGCCGGGACGCCGACGAACTGCTCGTCGGCCTCGTGTACGAGGCGATTGCGGCTGCACGCGGGTAACCGCTGACCCAGGAGGCACAGGAGTGGCCGGAGCGACGACGGCACGGCGCGGCCCATCCGGCCGGGGAGGCAAGGGCGGCAAGGGTGCGGACGCCGCCAAAGCGCCCAAAGCCCCCAAGCGGCCCAAGTCGTCGAAACCGCCCGGGAGATCCGGCCCGCGGGGGCCCGGTCGCGCACTGCCGCGCCGGGTCCGCGTGCTGGCCTCCCTCGCCGCCGCAGTGCTCCTCGCCGCCGGCGTCACCTGGGCGCTGTACGGCTCCTCCTGGTTCCGCGTCGAGAAGGTCACGGCCTCCGGCACCGAGGTGCTCACCCCCGGGCAGGTCCTCGAAGCCGCGGCCGTGCCCGTCGGCGCACCCCTGGTGAGCGTCGACACCGACGAGATCGCGGCCCGGGTGCGCGGCCGGCTGTCCCGCATCGATTCGGTCGACGTGGTGCGGTCCTGGCCGCACGGGATCGCCCTGAAGGTGACGGAACGCAAACCGGTCCTGCTCATCAAGAAGGACGGACAGTTCACCGAAGTGGACTCTTCCGGTGTGCGATTCGACACGGTCAGGCAGGCACCCGCGCACGTTCCGGTCCTCGAACTTGCGGCGGAGGGTTCCCCGAGCGCCCGCCGCTTCGACGGCGAGCGGCTGCTGCGCGAGGCCGTCGGCATCGCCGGGAGCCTCCCCGAGGCCGTCTCCAAGGAGACGCTGCAGGTCACGGTCCGGTCGTACGATTCGGTCGTACTGCAACTCACCAGGGGCCGCACGGTCGTCTGGGGGAGCGGCGAACTGGGTGAGGCCAAAGGCCGGGCGCTGACGGCTCTGCTGAAGGCCTCGCCCAAGGCCGACCACTTCGACGTGAGCGTCCCCACGGCACCTGCGGTGTCCGGGAGTTGACGTCAGGTCGAACACCGACGCACCCTGGTTGGCCACCGATACGGGTGATCACATAGGGTGAAAAGAAAAACGGGAGGTTCGGCGTGTTCGTTGAACACGCGCTACTTGTCGACTTAGTGTCCTGTTCGGAAGAGTCCAGGGAACAGACACACCCCTAACCCTAAACTTAAGGGTGAGGGTTCGGGTCGGCGCGTACGGACCGTCCCACATTTCGGCATCAGTCGTCGCTACGCAGGCCCGCGAGGCGGCGACACGTAACTCGAGGCGAGAGGCCTTCGACGTGGCAGCACCGCAGAACTACCTCGCAGTCATCAAGGTCATCGGTGTCGGCGGCGGTGGTGTCAATGCCATCAACCGAATGATCGAGGTCGGTCTCAAGGGCGTCGAGTTCATCGCCATCAACACCGACGCCCAGGCGCTGTTGATGAGCGACGCCGACGTCAAGCTCGACGTCGGCCGTGAACTCACCCGGGGCCTCGGCGCCGGAGCCAACCCGGCCGTCGGCCGCAAGGCGGCAGAGGACCACCGCGAGGAGATCGAGGAGGTCCTCAAGGGGGCCGACATGGTCTTCGTCACCGCCGGCGAGGGCGGCGGCACCGGCACCGGCGGCGCACCCGTCGTCGCCAACATCGCGCGCTCGCTCGGCGCCCTGACGATCGGTGTGGTCACCCGCCCGTTCACCTTCGAGGGCCGGCGTCGCGCGAACCAGGCGGAGGACGGCATCGCCGAGCTCCGCGAAGAGGTCGACACCCTCATCGTCATCCCCAACGACCGGCTGCTGTCCATCTCGGACCGCCAGGTCAGCGTGCTCGACGCCTTCAAGTCGGCCGACCAGGTCCTGCTGTCCGGCGTCCAGGGCATCACCGACCTCATCACCACCCCCGGCCTGATCAACCTCGACTTCGCCGACGTCAAGTCCGTGATGTCCGAGGCCGGCTCGGCCCTGATGGGCATCGGCTCGGCCCGCGGCGACGACCGCGCGGTGGCCGCCGCCGAGATGGCCATCTCCTCGCCGCTGCTGGAGGCGTCCATCGACGGCGCCCGCGGCGTGCTGCTCTCCATCTCCGGCGGCTCGGACCTCGGTCTCTTCGAGATCAACGAGGCCGCGCAGCTGGTCAGCGAGGCCGCGCACCCCGAGGCGAACATCATCTTCGGCGCCGTCATCGACGACGCGCTCGGCGACGAGGTCCGCGTCACCGTCATCGCGGCCGGCTTCGACGGCGGACAGCCCCCGGCCCGCCGGGACAACGTCATCGGCGCCGCGTCCACCAAGCGCGAGGAGCCGGCCCCCGCGCCGGTCCGCGCGCCCGAGCCGGTCCGCCCGGCCTTCGGCGGACTCGGCACGGTCACCCCCCGCGAGGAGCCCCCGGCGCCGGTGGAGATCCCGGTCGAGGCCGTGGCCCCCGCACCGCAGGTCCCGACGGCCCGGCCCTACCAGGACAGCCCGGCCGAAGAGCTGGATGTACCGGACTTCTTGAAGTGACACTGGGGCAGCACAGCGAGAACGGCGCCCACTTCGCCTTCACCGACCGGTGGGGCGGGGTGAGCGCCGTTCCGTACGAGGAGCTCAATCTCGGCGGCGCGGTCGGAGACGACCCGGCCGCCGTTCGCGCGAACCGGAAGACCGCGGCCGAGGGCCTGGGCATCGACCCGGACCTGGTGGTCTGGATGAACCAGGTGCACGGCCGGGACGTGGCGGTGGTCGACGGCCCCTGGGCCGCCGGAGCCCCCGTCCCCTCCGTGGACGCGGTGGTGACCGCCCGTCGGGGGCTCGCCCTCGCGGTTCTCACCGCCGACTGCACGCCGGTCCTGCTGGCCGACCCCGTCGCCGGGGTCGCCGGCGCCGCCCACGCCGGGCGGCCCGGGCTGGTCGCGGGGGTGGTGCCCGCCGCCGTCGAGGCGATGACCGCCCTCGGCGCCGACCCCGCGCGGATCGTCGCCCGTACCGGACCGGCCGTCTGCGGCCGCTGCTACGAGGTGCCGGCCGAGATGCGGGAGGCGGTCGCCGAGGTGGTGCCGGCCGCGTGGGCCGAGACCAGCTGGGGGACACCGGCCGTCGACGTGGTCGCCGGGGTGCACGCGCAGCTGGCGGAGGCGGGGGTGGCGAACATCCACCGCTCCCCGGTCTGCACACTGGAATCGCGGGACCACTTCTCGTACCGCCGCGACCGGGTGACCGGGCGGCTTGCCGGATATGTCTGGTTGGACTGACGAATGACGGATCGTAAGGCCGAGCTCGCGGAGAACCTCGCGCGGGTGGAGGAGCGCATCGCGTCCGCCTGCGCGGCGGCCGGGCGCGGGCGGGAGGAGGTGACCCTGATCGTGGTCACCAAGACCTACCCCGCGAGCGACGTACGACTGCTGGCGGACCTGGGTGTCCGTCATGTGGCGGAAAATCGGGACCAGGACGCCGCCCCCAAGGCGGCCGCCTGTGCGGATCTGCCGCTGAGCTGGCACTTCGTGGGCCAGTTGCAGACGAACAAAGTCCGTTCCGTGGCGGGATACGCGCAGGTCGTGCAGTCGGTCGACCGGCCCAGGCTCGTCAGCGCGCTGTCGGCGGCCGCCCAGGCGCAGGGGCGCGAGCTCGGCTGCCTCGTCCAGATCGCGCTCGACGCCGAGTCGGGCGAGCGCGGCTCCCGCGGCGGCGCCGCGCCGGACCTGATGGAGGAGTTGGCGGACCTCGTCGCCGGCGCGCCGGGACTGCGGATCGACGGCCTCATGACCGTCGCCCCCCTGGCGGGTCCCTACGCGGGGCGCGAACAGGCCGCCTTCGAGCGGATGATGGAATTGTCATCCAGCCTGCGCGAGGCCCATCCGGCTGCCACGATGGTGTCGGCCGGGATGAGCGCCGACCTGGAGCAGGCCGTGCTGGCGGGTGCGACACATGTACGCGTCGGCACTGCGGTACTCGGCGCGAGACCCCGGCTCGGGTAACGTCGCGAAGAAAGTCGGACCACAGCAGAAAATATGGTCATTTCCGCAGATGAGCGGACAGACCACGTGGATCGCGGGCAGTTGGTGACTTTGGTGACACAGCTACTTTGCTGACGGACACTCGACACCTGCGACAGGGCGATCCACCACAGAGCGGAGGACTCGGAGAATGGCCGGCGCGATGCGCAAGATGGCGGTCTACCTCGGCCTCGTGGAGGACGACCGGTACGACAACCCGGGGTACGACCCCGATGACGAGTTCGAGCCCGAACCGGAACCGGAACGGGCCCGAGACCGGGATCGTAGACAGCAGCCGGTGCACCAAACGCCCGTAACGGACGAACCGGTACGAGTTGCGCAGCCGCCGGCTCCGCGCGAACCCCTCCCAATTCCGTCAGAAAACGGACGTCCCGCGCGAATTGCCCCCGTGGCATCCATCACACCTGACCGCACCAACCTGGAGAAGAACGCCCCCGTGATCATGCCCAAGGTCGTCTCCGAGCGGGAGCCGTACCGCATCACGACGCTGCACCCCCGGACCTACAACGAGGCCCGTACCATCGGGGAACACTTCCGTGAGGGCACTCCGGTGATCATGAATCTCACGGAGATGGACGACACGGACGCGAAGCGTCTCGTGGACTTCGCGGCCGGTCTCGTCTTCGGTCTGCACGGCAGTATTGAACGCGTGACACAGAAGGTGTTCCTGCTGTCTCCTGCTAACGTCGATGTCACGGCGGAGGACAAGGCCCGCATCGCGGAGGGCGGGTTCTTCAACCAAAGCTAGACCGATCCGTCAGAAACGGGACCGGGAACAGAGCGGAAGCAGGGGAGAGGGAAGCACGGGATGGGCGTCGCACTCCAGGTGGTCTACATCGCGCTGATGTGCTTCCTCATCGTGCTGATCTTCCGACTGGTCATGGACTACGTGTTCCAGTTCGCACGTTCATGGGCACCCGGCAAGGCGATGGTGGTGGTTCTGGAGGCCACCTACACTGTCACCGATCCACCGCTCAAGCTTCTTCGGCGCTTCATCCCGCCGTTGCGTCTCGGGGGCGTGGCACTCGACCTGTCCTTCTTCGTTCTGATGATCATCGTTTACATCCTCATCAGCTTCGTGAGCACCGCTGCGAGAAGCGTGTGAACGATGAGCTCCCCCGCAGGCGCGGGGACAGTCCCGATACGGTCCTGCCGACTGCCGACGACTACGTAGAGGTGAAGAAGACATGCCGCTGACTCCCGAGGACGTGCGGAACAAGCAGTTCACGACCGTCCGCCTGCGAGAAGGCTATGACGAGGACGAGGTCGACGCCTTCCTCGACGAGGTCGAGTCCGAGCTGACCCGTCTGCTGCGCGAGAACGAGGACCTGCGCGCGAAGCTGGCCGCTGCCACGCGCGCCGCCGCGCAGAACCAGCAGCAGCAGAACATGCGCAAGCCGGAACCCCAGGACCAGCGCCCGGGCGCCCCCGTGCCGGCGGCCATATCCGGCCCGCCGCAGCAGCAGCAGCAGCCGCAGATGGGCCCGCCGCAGCTTCCGGGCGGCCAGCCGCAGCTCCCGCCGGGCCCCGGCGGCAACGGACCGCAGGGTCCGGTCCCGATGGGCGGCCCCATGCAGCAGCAGTCCATGGGCGGCCAGCACCCGATGGCGCCGCAGCAGCAGCAGATGGGCCAGCCCCCCATGCCGCAGCAGATGCAGCAGTCCATGGGCGGCCAGAACCAGCTCGGCCAGCAGATGCAGCCGATGGGCCAGCAGATGCAGCCGATGGGGCAGCCGATGCAGCCCATGGGCCAGCAGATGCAGCCCATGCAGCAGATGCAGCAGCCGCAGCTCCCGCAGCAGGGTCCCGGTGGCGACAGCGCCGCCCGCGTCCTGTCGCTCGCGCAGCAGACCGCCGACCAGGCGATCGCGGAGGCCCGCTCCGAGGCCAACAAGATCGTCGGCGAGGCGCGCAGCCGTGCCGAGGGCCTGGAGCGGGACGCCCGTGCCAAGGCCGACGCGCTGGAGCGGGACGCCCAGGAGAAGCACCGCGTCGCGATGGGCTCCCTGGAGTCCGCCCGCGCCACGCTGGAGCGCAAGGTCGAGGACCTGCGGGGCTTCGAGCGCGAGTACCGTACGCGCCTGAAGTCCTACCTGGAGTCGCAGCTGCGCCAGCTGGAGACCCAGGCCGACGACTCCCTCGCGCCGCCGCGCACCCCGGCCGGCCCGGCCCTGCCGCCGTCGCCGTCCCCGTCGATGGCTCCGGCCGGCGCCATGGGCATGGGCGGCCCGTCCCCGATGGGCGGTCCGTCGCCGATGGGCGGCCCCTCCCCGATGGCCGGCGGCCCGTCCTACGGCGGCCAGCAGCAGATGTCCCCGGCGATGACGCAGCCGATGGCTCCGGTGCGGCCGGCTGCGCCGCAGCCGATGCAGGCGCCGTCTCCCATGCGGGGCTTCCTGATCGACGAGGACGACAACTGACGTAGCCCTCGGCAGTCACCACGGGCCGGGCCCGGACCCCCTCAGGGGATCCGGGCCCGGCCCGTTTGTGCGCCCCGGGGCCGGTGGCCCGCCTGCGGGTGCCCGGCCGCTGCGCGGGGCCAAGTCCCCTACCCGCCCTTCGCCCGTTCCCTGGGGCTCCGCCCCAGACCCCGCGCCTCAAACTCCCCCAGCTACCGCTGGGAGGTGCCCCCAGGCGGGGCTGAAAGACCCCGGGGCTCTGCCCCGGACCCCGTTGCGCTCAACGCCGCGCGGGCTGGATTTCGCGCAGCGAAATTCCAGCCCCGCCGGCGTTCGAGGCGCGGGGTCCGGGGCGGAGCCCCGGGGAACGGTGGAAGGGCGGGGAGGGGCAGGCCCCGCGCAGCGGCCCCACCACCGGGCCCGCAGACGGCAGTGGCCCGGCACCCCCCCCGGAGGGGAGGGGCCGGGCCACTGGGGCGGGAGGGGTTACGCCTTGCGGAGGCGGAACGTCAGGGACAGGGAGTCGTCCGTGAACGGGTCACCGTACGCGGCGTCGGCCTCGCCCGAGGCGTAGTCGGTCGCCAGGACCTCGTCCGAGATCAGGGCCGCGTGGTCCGTCAGGGCCGTCACGACCTCCGGGTCCGACGAGGACCACCGCAGGGCGATGCGGTCCGCCACGTCCAGGCCGGAGTTCTTCCGGGCCTCCTGGATCAGCCGGATCGCGTCACGCGCCAGGCCCGCCAGCCGCAGCTCCGGGGTGATCTCCAGGTCCAGGGCGACCGTCGCGCCGGAGTCCGAGGCCACCGACCAGCCCTCGCGCGGGGTCTCCGTGATGATGACCTCCTCCGGGGAGAGGGAGATCTCCTCGCCGTTCAGCGTGATCGTCGCCGAACCGGACCGCAGGGCCAGCGACAGCGCTGCCGCGTCCGCCGCGGCCACGGCCTTCGCGACGTCCTGGACGCCCTTGCCGAAGCGCTTGCCCAGCGCCCGGAAGTTGGCCTTGGCCGTGGTGTCCACCAGCGAGCCGCCGACCTCGGACAGGGAGGCCAGGGAGGAGACGTTCAGCTCCTCCGTGATCTGCGCCTGGAGCTCCGGGGACAGGGCGTCGAAGCCCACCGCCCCGACCAGCGCGCGCGACAGCGGCTGGCGGGTCTTGACGCCGGACTCGGCGCGGGTGGCCCGGCCCAGCTCGACCAGGCGGCGGACCAGCAGCATCTGCTGCGACAGGGTCGGGTCGATCGCCGAGGCGTCCGCCACCGGCCAGGTGGACAGGTGCACCGACTCCGGCGCGTCCGGGGTGACCGGGACGACCATGTCCTGCCAGACCCGCTCCGTGATGAAGGGGGTGAGCGGGGCCATGAGCCGGGTCACCGTCTCGACCACGTCGTGCAGCGTGCGCAGCGCGGCCGCGTCGCCCTGCCAGAACCGGCGGCGCGAGCGGCGCACGTACCAGTTGGACAGGTCGTCCACGAAGGCGGAGAGCAGCTTGCCCGCGCGCTGGGTGTCGTAGGCCTCCATCGCGTCCGTGACCTCGGTGACGAGGGTGTGGAGCTCGGAGAGCAGCCAGCGGTCGAGGACCGTGCGGTCGGCCGGCGCCGGGTCGGCGGCGGAGGGCGCCCAGTTCGACGTGCGCGCGTACAGGGCCTGGAAGGCGACGGTGTTCCAGTACGTGAGGAGCGTCTTGCGGACGACCTCCTGGATCGTGCCGTGGCCGACGCGGCGCGCCGCCCACGGGGAGCCGCCGGCCGCCATGAACCAGCGGACCGCGTCGGCGCCGTGCTGGTCCATGAGCGGGATCGGCTGGAGGATATTGCCCAGGTGCTTGGACATCTTGCGGCCGTCCTCGGCGAGGATGTGGCCCAGGCAGACCACGTTCTCGTAGGACGACTTGTCGAAGACGAGCGTGCCGACCGCCATCAGCGTGTAGAACCAGCCGCGCGTCTGGTCGATGGCCTCCGAGATGAACTGCGCCGGGTAGCGCTTCTCGAAGATCTCCTTGTTCTTGTACGGGTAGCCCCACTGCGCGAACGGCATCGAGCCCGAGTCGTACCAGGCGTCGATGACCTCCGGGACGCGGACGGCGGTCAGGGAACAGCCCTCCGCCGTGCAGGGGAAGGTGACGTCGTCGATGTACGGGCGGTGCGGGTCCAGGGAGGAGTGGTCCTGGCCGGACAGCTCCGACAGCTCGGCGCGGGAGCCGACGCAGGTGAGGTGGTCCTCCTCGCAGCGCCAGATCGGCAGCGGGGTGCCCCAGTAGCGGTTGCGGGAGAGCGCCCAGTCGATGTTGTTGTTGAGCCAGTCGCCGAAGCGGCCCTGCTTGACCGAGTCCGGGAACCAGTTCGTCTTCTCGTTCTCCCGCAGCATCGCGTCCTTGACGGCGGTGGTGCGGATGTACCAGGACGGCTGCGCGTAGTAGAGCAGGGCCGTGTGGCAGCGCCAGCAGTGCGGGTAGCTGTGCTCGTAGGCGATGTGCTTGAAGAGCAGGCCGCGGGTGTCGAGGTCGGCGGTCAGGCGCTCGTCGGCCTTCTTGAAGAAGACGCCGCCGACGAGCGGGACCTCCTCCTCGAAGGTGCCGTCGGCGCGGACCGGGTTCACGACCGGCATGCCGTACGCGCGGCAGACCGCGAGGTCGTCGGCGCCGAAGGCCGGGGCCTGGTGGACCAGACCGGTGCCGTCCTCGGTGGTGACGTACTCGGCGTTGACCACGTAGTGGGCCGGCTCGGGGAACTCGACCAGCTCGAAGGGGCGCTGGTAGGCCCAGCGCTCCATCTCCTTGCCGGTGAAGGTCTGGCCGGTGGCCTCCCAGCCCTCGCCGAGGGCCTTCTCCAGCAGCGGCTGGGCGACGACGAGCTTCTCGTTGCCGTCCGTGGCGACGACGTACGTGACCTCGGGGTGGGCCGCGACGGCGGTGTTGGAGACCAGGGTCCAGGGGGTGGTGGTCCACACGACCAGCGCCGCCTCGCCGGCCAGCGGGCCGGAGGTCAGCGGGAAGCGGACGTAGACGGAGGGGTCGACGACCGTCTCGTAGCCCTGCGCGAGCTCGTGGTCGGACAGGCCGGTGCCGCAGCGCGGGCACCAGGGGGCCACGCGGTGGTCCTGGGTCAGCAGGCCCTTGTTGAAGATCTCCTTCAGCGACCACCAGACGGACTCGACGTACTCGGGGTCCATGGTCCGGTAGGCGTCGTCCAGGTCGACCCAGTAGCCCATGCGGGTCGTGAGCTCGGTGAACGCGTCGGTGTGGCGGGTCACGGACTCGCGGCACTTGGCGTTGAACTCGGCGATGCCGTACGCCTCGATGTCCTGCTTGCCGTTGAAGCCCAGTTCCTTCTCGACGGCCAGCTCGACGGGCAGGCCGTGGCAGTCCCAGCCGGCCTTGCGGGCGACGTGGTAGCCGCGCATGGTGCGGAAGCGGGGGAAGACGTCCTTGAAGACGCGGGCCTCGATGTGGTGCGCGCCGGGCATGCCGTTCGCGGTGGGCGGGCCCTCGTAGAACACCCACTCGGGGCGGCCCTCGGACTGCTCCAGCGTCTTGGCGAAGGTCTTGCTCTCACGCCAGAAGTCGAGGACGGCGTGTTCGAGGGCGGGCAGGTCGACCTGGGCGGGTACCGGGCGGTACTGGGGCGGTGTGGTCATGAGGCTGAACTCTTCCTCCGGCGGGGTGTCACTTCCGTCCGGAGGGACGAGAGCGCTGCTGCTCCCGCGGTACCACCCTCCTTGGCCTCCGGACGGGTCCGGCGGCCCCCTCATTGGGGTGCGAAGCCGGTTCTACTCGCCGTACGGGGATCCGTGCGGGCTTTCTTCCGGCGGCTCCGGGGTGATCCTTCGCATCGCGCTCGCCCCCGGGCTCTCACCGTCCCCGGGTCGCTCCTGGCTGCGTCCGACGCTACTCGTCCCCATCCATGCCTTTCGCTGCGCCCAGTGTACGGGCCGGGGCGCGGGTCGGCAGACCGGTTTTGCGGGGCCCGGCGGCGCGTCGCGGGGCGGCTCGCGGCGTGACCCGGATGGGCTGACGAGCGGCTCCGGGATCCGCTGGGGCGGGTGGGGCGGATTACGGGGCTCCCCGCTGGGCACAACGGATGCAGGTTGACCTCGACGGACGCGTGCCCCGTTGCCGTGGGGTCGGAGGCGATTTATCGTTCCGGCACGATCTGCGAAGAAGATCACAGTATGTGAAAAGGGGCCGCGGCCATGGTGGCGAAGAAGACGGGGACACGGGAGGTGGCCGAGCCCGCGGTCGAGGACGCGGCGGCCGGACGGGCCCCGGCCGGATCGGCTGCCGCCGCGAAGTCCCCGGGCAGGAAGGCCGCTGCCGAAGCCGCTGCCGCGGAGAAGGCGGGGGCCAAGAAGGCTCCGGCGAAGAAGGCCCCGGCCAAGACGGCGGCGGTGAAGGAGGCTGCCGCTGAGGAGGTGGTGGCGAAGAAGGCTCCGGCCAAGAAGGCTGCCGCTGAGGAGGCCGGGGCGAAGAAGGCCCCGGCCAAGACGGCGGTGGCCAAGAAGGCTGCCGCTGAGAAGGCGGTGGCCAGGAAGGCTCCGGCCAGGACGGCTGCCGCCGAGAAGGCGGCGGTGAAGAAGGCTTCGGCCAGGACTGTTGCCGCCGCCGAGGAGGCGCCGGCCAAGAAGGCTTCGGCCAAGGCTGCCGCCGCTGAGGTGGCGGTGGCGGAGAAGGTGCCGGCCGGGCGTACCACGAGCAAGGCCGCGGCCAAGACGGCCGCGTCCGAGGGGGCGGCCCCGGCCGCGCGGAAGACGGGAGCTCGGAAAGTGGTTGCCAAGAAGACTGCGGGTACGGCCAGGAAGACGGCCGGGACCGCCACCAGCGGGCTCCCCAAGGCGAAGGCCGCGGCGCCGGCCCCCGGCGAGCTGGCCGTGCGCGAGGGGGAGGACCCCTGGACCCCCGCGGAGGTCGCGGAGGCGCGGGCCGAGCTGGAGAGCGAGGTGCTGCGGCTGAGGGCCGAGCTGGACGCCTCCGAAGTGGCCATCTCGGGCCTGATGCGGGACTCCGGCGACGGCGCGGGCGACGACCAGGCCGACACCGGGACCAAGAACATCACCCGGGAGTCCGAGCTGGCCCTCGCCGCGAACGCCACCTCGATGCTGGAGCAGACCGAGCGGGCCCTGGAGCGGCTGGAGGCGGGCACCTACGGCCTCTGCGAGAACTGCGGCCGGCCCATCGGCAAGGCGCGCATGCAGGCCTTCCCGAGGGCGACGCTGTGCGTGGACTGCAAGCAGAAGCAGGAGCGAAGGCACTAGCCAGGACCTACGCGTACTGACGTACTCTCGTGTCTCGTCGGGATGAAGGTTCCCGTACCCGGTTCGAGCTAGTTCGAGGGACTCACGTGGCAGAGGCGGAGCGCATCATCGGTATGCCGGAGGTCGGGGACGACGCCGAGCCGCAGTCGGAGCCCGCCGCGCCCCGGGGGCGCAGGCGGATCGCGGCGCTGCTGGTCGTCGCGGTGCTCGCGTACCTGCTCGACCTCGGCAGCAAGATGGTCGTCGTGGCCAAGCTGGAGCACCAGCCGCCGATCGAGATCGTCGGCGAGTGGCTGAAGTTCTCCGCCATCCGCAACCCGGGCGCGGCCTTCGGTTTCGGCGAGGCCTTCACGATCATCTTCACCGTGATCGCGGCGACCGTGATCGTGGTGATCGTCCGGCTGGCCCGCAAGCTCTACAGCCTGCCGTGGGCGATCGCCCTGGGCCTGCTGCTGGGCGGTGCCCTGGGCAACCTCACCGACCGGATCTTCCGTTCGCCGGGCGTGTTCCGGGGTGCGGTCGTCGACTTCATCGCACCGGCCCACTTCGCCGTGTTCAACCTCGCCGACTCGGCGATCGTGTGCGGCGGGATCCTGATCGTCCTGCTGTCCTTCAAGGGCCTGGACCCGGACGGGACCGTCCACAAGGACTGATCGCGGAGGCCGGGCGGCCGTGCTCCTCTGCCGAGTCCTGCATACTCGACAGGTGAGTACGATTCCCGAGATCCGCACCCTGCCCGTTCCCGATGGCCTCGAAGGCGAGCGCGTCGACGCCGCCATCGCCCGTATGTTCGGTTTCTCCCGGACGAAGGCGGCCGAGCTGGCGGCGGAGGGGAAGGTCTCGGTCGACGGCAGCGTCGTCGGCAAGTCCGAGCGCGTCCACGGCGGCGCCTGGCTGGAAGTCGAGATGCCCGCCCCGCCGCGGCCCGTCGAGCTCGTCGCCGAGCCCGTGCCCGGCATGGAGATCATCCACGACGACGACGACGTCGTGGTCATCATGAAGCCGGTCGGCGTCGCGGCCCACCCCAGCCCCGGCTGGACCGGCACCACCGTCATCGGCGGCCTCGCCGCCGCCGGCTACCGGATCTCCACCTCCGGCGCCTCCGAGCGCCAGGGCATCGTGCACCGCCTCGACGTCGGCACCTCCGGCCTGATGGCCGTCGCCAAGTCCGAGCGCGCCTACACCTCGCTCAAGAACCAGTTCCGCGAGCGCGTCGTCGACAAGCGCTACCACGCGCTGGTGCAGGGCCACCCGGACCCGATGAGCGGCACGATCGACGCGCCGATCGGGCGCCACCCGAGCGCCGACTACAAGTGGGCCGTGACCCAGGACGGCAAGGCGTCGGTCACCCACTACGACCTCATCGAGGCCTTCCGGGCCGCCTCCCTGCTGGACATCAAGCTGGAGACGGGCCGCACGCACCAGATCCGCGTGCACATGTCCGCGCACCGCCACCCCTGCGTCGGCGACCTGACCTACGGGGCCGACCCGACCGTCGCGAAGCGGCTCGGGCTGACCCGGCAGTGGCTGCACGCCGTGCGGCTCGGCTTCGAGCACCCGGCCGACGGGCAGTGGGTGGAGTTCGAGAGCGGCTACCCGGCGGACCTGCAGCACGCGCTGGACGTCATCCGGGCCGAGAGCCAGTGACTGCCGGCCCCGCCGTCTCGGTGAGGGTGGCCTCCTCGGAGGCGGACCTGGCGGCCTGCTACGCCGTGCGGACCGAGGTGTTCGTGGTCGAGCAGTCCGTGCCGGAGTCGATCGAGTACGACGCGTACGACGCGGTCGCGGTGCACGTGCTGGCCGTCGGCCCGGACGGTGAGCCGCTGGGCACCGGCCGGCTGCTGCACGGGCCGCAGGCCCTGTCCAAGACCGGGTCACCGGAGGTCGGCTCGCTGGGCCGGCTGGCCGTACGCAAGTCCGCGCGCGGGCTGGGCGTCGGGGTGGCGCTGGTCCGCGCGATCGAGGCGGAGGCCGTCCGGCTGGAGCTGGCGGCGGTGTCGCTCGGGGCGCAGACGCACGCGCTGGGCTTCTACGAGCGGCTGGGGTACGAGGCGTACGGGGCGGAGTTCGCCGACGCCGGGATTCCGCACCGGGCAATGCGGAGGGCTCTGCCGTAGCGGGGGTACCGCTGCGGGGGCTGCGCCCCGGACCCCTCCTGGGGGCTCCGCCCCCAGACCCCCGCGCCTCAAACGCCGGCGAGGCTATAGAGGGCGGGGAGGGGAGCGGCTCCGCGCAGCGGGACCCGCGCGCCCCTGCGGGGTGTGGGACGGGGTCCTGACAGGGTTAAGGCGTGGATCAGCTCGCTCTGCTCTTCGTGCTGTTGCTCGGGGCCGTCGTGACCGTACCGCTCGGGGACCGGCTCGGGCTGCCCGCGCCCGTGCTGATGACCCTCGCCGGGGTCGGTCTGGCGCTGGTGCCGGTCGTGCCCAACGTCGCCGTCCCGCCCGATTTCATCCTGCCGCTGGTGCTGCCGCCGTTGCTCTACGCCTCCGCGCAGCGCACCTCCTGGCGGCAGTTCGCCGCCAACGTGCGGCCGATCCTGCTGCTGGCCGTGGCCCTGGTGTTCGTGACCACCGCCGCCGTGGCCGGGGTCGCGCACGCCGTCGTCCCCGGGCTGCCGCTGGCCGCCGCCGTCGCGCTCGGCGCGCTCGTCGCCCCGCCCGACCCCGTCGCCGCCACCGCCGTGGCCGGGGCGCTCGGGCTGCCGCGCCGGATGGTGTCGATCCTGGAGGGCGAGGGCCTGTTCAACGACGTCACCGCCATCGTGCTCTACCACGTCGCCGTCGCCGCCGCCGTGAGCGGCAGCTTCTCCTGGCCCGACGCGCTCGGGGAGTTCGTGCTGTCCGCCGTGGTGGCGGTGGCCGTCGGGCTGGCGCTCGGCTGGGCCGCGAACCGGCTGATGGGGCGGCTGGGGGACGCCACGCTCCAGATCGGGCTGACGCTGCTCGTGCCGTTCGTGGCGTACGTGGTGGCGGAGGAACTCCAGGGCTCGGGGGTGCTGGCCGTGCTGACGACGGCCCTGTTCCTCGCCGAGTACGCCGGCGACGCCGATGACGTGCTGGGGCGGCTCGCCGGGCACACCTTCTGGGAGATCGTCGACATGCTGGTCACCGGGGTGGCGTTCGGGCTGATCGGGCTGGAGCTGCACAACGTCTTCGGGGTGGCCGGGGGCCGCGAGTGGGCCATGGCCGGCTGGGCGGCGGCGGTGGTCGCGGTGGTGGTCGGCGTCCGGCTGGTCTGGCTGCTGCCGGCGGCCTGGCTGGCGAAGAAGCTGCACGGGCGCCGCGACTACGACGAGGAGATCCCGCTGAGCTGGCGGGAGAGCCTCGTGATGTGGTGGGCCGGGATGCGCGGGGTGGCGTCGGTGGCGCTGGCGCTGGCCCTGCCCTTGCGTACGGACTCGGGGGAGCCCTTCCCCGCGCGGGACGAGATCGTCTTCATCGCCTTCGCGGTGATCATGACGACGCTGGTGTTCCAGGGGCTGACCCTGCCGTGGCTGGTGCGCCGGCTGGGGGTCGAGGCGGACACGGACGAGGAGCGGGAGACCGAGCGGCGGCTGGCGCTGCGCGCGGCGAAGGCGGCGAAGCGGCGGCTCAAGGAGATCGAGGAGGTCGAGGACCTCCCCGAGGACCTGGTCGAGATCCTGTACCGGCGCGCGTACGACGTCGGGGCCAGGATCAGCCCGGACATGGTCGACGAGGAGCGGCGGGAGGCGTACGCGAAGCGGGTGGAGCGGATCCGCGACGTGCAGCGCATCCAGCGGGAGATGATGTCCGCCGCCCGGCACGAGGTCCTCGCGGCCCGCAGCGAACCGGGCGCCGACCCGGAGATCGTCGACAGGGTGCTGCGGCACCTGGACGTGCGGAGCCTGCGCAGCACGTAGGCGGGGCCGGGTCAGCGTTCCTCAGGGGCGAGGGCCAGGAGGAGGCGGACGTACGGGGACCAGCGGGTGCGCCGGGGCGGGCGCTCGGCGCGGTCCAGGCTGTCCTCCAGCAGGGCGTCGTGCAGCCAGCGGTAGGCCAGGGGCCAGCTCAGCCGGGCGGGGCCGGTGACCCGCATCGAGAGGGTGTGGCGCAGCAGCGTGCGCTCCTCGTCGACGGGCAGGACCGCGTACTCGTGGAAGCCGTGGAAGCCGCGCGGGCCGGTGAAGGCGAAGCGGATCCAGGTCCCGGGGACGTACGCGGCGACCGTGTAGCGGACGGGGCCGTGGCCGCCCTTCGCGCCCGGCCCCAGCGGGCGGTCGAACTCCATGGGGGACCAGGTGCGGTGGGGCCAGAGCCGGTCGGCCTGACCGGCGGACAGGGAGTCGAGGAGGGCGCCGGCCTCGGCGGCCCCCATGGGCAGCAGGCGTTCGTGCACGTTGTGGACGGGCATGGGTGTCTCCCGCTCCTTCAATTGGAGAGCTGTCTCTAATAATTGTGGAGAGTACTCTCTGATTCATGCCGAGACCACCCCGCTTCGACGCCGGCGCGCTCCTCGACGCCGCGGTCCTCCTCGCCGCCGCCGGCGGGCCGGCAGCCGTCACCATGTCCGCCGTCGCCCAGACCGTCGGCGCGCCCAGCGGATCCGTCTACCACCGCTTCCCCGGGCGCCCCGCGCTGCTCGCCGAGGTGTGGCTGCGCACCGTCGAGGGCTTCCAGGAGGGCTACCTCGCCGCCCTCGACGCGGACCCCGACCCCCGGCGGGCCGCCCGGGCCGGCGCCCGGCACGTCGTGGCCTGGAGCCGGGCCCGCCCGGCGGAGGCGGCGCTGCTCCTCCACGGCGCCGAGGAGTTCGGCTGCTCCGGCTGGTCCGAGGAGCACCGCGGGCGCGCGGACCGGGGGAACGCGCGGGTGTTCGCCCGCCTCGCGGAACTCGGGGCGGCGCTCGGCGCGGCCGGGCCCGAGGGGCTGGACCGGATCGTCCTGGCCCTGGTCGACCTGCCGCTCGCGGTGGTCCGCCGCCCCCTGCGGGCCGGCCTCCCGCTGCCCCCGCACGCCGAGGACCTCGCCGAGGAGTCGGCGGCCACGCTGCTCGGCTAGGGGGTGTCCGTACCGCGTGGGGCCGCCTCCGCCGTGGTGACGCGGGGGAGGGCGTACGGGTGCTCGGCGGCCAGCCAGGCGATCAGCCGCTCGCGGACGGCGCAGCGCAGGGTCCACACGTCGTCGCCGTCCTTCGCCGTGACCACCGCGCGGACCACGATGGTGTTCGGGGTGGTGTCGGTGACGGCCAGGCCGCCGGTGCGGCCGTCCCACTCGGGGATGTCCTTGAGGAGCTCGGCGAGCTTGTCCCGCATGAGGGCGACCGGCGCCGAGTGGTCCAGGTGCCAGAAGACCGTGCCGGTCATCTGGGCGCCGCCGCGCGACCAGTTCTCGTACGGCTTGCTGGTGAAGTACGAGACCGGCATCGTGATCCGGCGCTCGTCCCAGGTGCGCACCACCAGGAAGGTCAGGGTGATCTCCTCGACCTTGCCCCACTCCTTGTCCACGACCACCGTGTCCCCGATGCGCACGGTGTCCCCGAAGGCGATCTGCAGCCCGGCGAAGAGGTTGCCGAGGGAGGCCTGCGCGGCGATGCCCGCGACGATGCCGAGCACCCCGGCGGAGGCCAGCACCGAGGCGCCGACCGTGCGCATCGGCGGGAAGGTGAGCAGCATCGCGGCGGCGGCGACCAGCACGGCCAGGGCGGTGAGCACCCGCTGGATCAGGGTGACCTGGGTGCGGACCCGGCGGACCCGGGCCTCGTCGGGGGAGGCGGCGGCGTAGCGGGCGTACGTGGCCTCGACCACCGCCGCGGCGATGCGGACGAGCAGCCAGGCGGTCGAGGCGATCTGGACCAGGGTCAGGGCGTGGCCGACGCCGTCGGCGTGGGCGGGGAGGATGCCCGCCGGGCGGTACGCGGCCTGGAGCGCCGCGGTGCCGAGGACGAGCCGGAAGGGCAGGCCGCAGCGGCGCAGCAGCCCCCACAGCGGGGTTTCGGTGTGCCGGGCGTCGGCCTTGCGCAGCAGCAGGTCGAGCACCCAGCCGGCGACCAGGGTGAGGACCAGGGCGGCGCCGACGACCAGGGCGGGTCGCAGGACGTTCTCCATCTCCATGCCGGAGAAGGTATCCACGGGGCGCCCCCGGACTCCTGCTTTCACGGGAATGGCACGATGGAGGGCATGAACATCATGCTCTTCCATTCGACGTACGGGCTGCGGCCCGCGGTCCACGCGGCGGCCGACCGGCTGCGCGCGGCCGGGCACGAGGTCCAGGTGCCGGACCTCTTCGAGGGCCGTACGTTCGCCACGTTCGAGGAGGGTGCGGCCTACCAGGAGGAGGTGGGGCGCGACGAGCTGCTCAAGCGGGCGGTGCTGGCGTCGGCGCCGTTCTCCGACCGGGGCCTGGTCTACGCGGGCTTCTCCTTCGGCGGGTCGGTCGCGCAGCACCTGGCGCTGGCCGACGACAAGGCGCGCGGCCTGCTGCTCCTGCACGGCACGGCGGACCTGGACGAGGACGCCTCGGCCGACGAGCTGCCGGTGCAGCTGCACATCGCGGACCCGGACCCGTACGAGACGCACGACTGGCTGACGGCCTGGTACCTGCGGATGCGGCGGGCCGGGGCGGACGTGGAGGTGCACGGCTACGCGGGCGCGGGGCACCTGTTCACGGACCCGGACCTGGAGGACTACGACGCCGAGGCGGCGGAGGAGACCTGGAAGGTCGCGCTGGCGTTCCTCGACACGCTGTAGGGACACACGGGGGATGCCCCCGGCGCCTGGCGCCGGGGGCATCCCCTTTCGCTGTGGTGGAGCCTGCGGGTCAGCCGCGGTAGGCGGTCCACATGCTCTTCATGCGCGAGACCTGGCCCGCGGTGAACTGGTACATGCAGGAGTCGTACGTGTAGTCCATGAAGTTGTGGATCGGGTCGACGCCGGCCTTGGTGGTGCAGGAGTCGCGGCCGGTCGGGCACTCGAAGGCCGCGCTCTTCTCGGCCGGGGTGTCGGAGACGGAGTCGCCGCTGCCCGAGCAGCCGCCCTGGAAGGTGTGGTACAGGCCCATCCAGTGGCCGACCTCGTGGGTGGCGGTGTCGCCCTCGTTGTAGTTGGCGGCGGAGCCGCCGGGCAGCGAGGTGTTGAGCAGGACCACGCCGTCCATCTTGGGCGCCGAGGTGTAGGAGCTCGGGAAGGTCGCCCAGCCGAGCAGGCCGCCGCCGAGGTTGGCGGTGTAGATGTTGAGCGCGTTCTTGTCGCCCTTGCGCAGGGCGTTCTTCATGTCCTTCTCGGCCTGAGTGCCGTCGGAGACGTTGTACCAGGCGGCGTTGTCGGTGTAGTCGGTGCCGGCCAGGGTGAACTGGAAGCCGGAGTCGACGTTGCCGGTGCCCTTGCCGCTGTAGGCGGCGTTGAGGACGGCGATCTGGTTGCTGATGTCCGTGGCGGTCAGCTTTCCGGCGGTGCCGGAGGTGATGACGTGGACGTACACCGGGATGTTCGTGGCCGCGGCGGCGAGCGAGGCGCCGGCGCCGGAGCCGAAGACCTGCTGCGGGGACAGCTGGAGGCCCTTGAGCTTCTTCTGCAGGTCGGCGTCCATGGCCTTGACCTGGTCCTCGCTGACCTCGTTGGGCTCGGCCGCGTGGCTGTCCTTGGGCTTGGCGACGCGGGCGTTGGCAGGGGCGGAGCCCTGCTCGGCACAGGCCTCGGCGCCGGTCTTGGAGGCGGCGGCGGCGACCGTGGTGGGGGCGGTCAGCGGGGCGAACGCCAGGGTGGAGGCAAGGACGGCCGTACCCATGAGGCGGCGGCGGAGAAGGGGGGATATGCGGGCAACAGCGCGCACGGTGGCTCCTCGGCAAGCGTGGTGGGGGGTGAGGGATTTCCTCACGCTGGCCGGAAGTTTATGTGTGCATGTCATCAAGATGGCAAGTACTCGTAAGTTAAAGATTTGTTGCCGATGTGCCGGATGGGACTCCTGGTCTGCACCAGGAGCCCCCTCCGACAGCAGATTTGACGGTGGGTCAGTTAACCGGACGGTCGGCCCGTTCCACCTTCTGGCTGCCGTTCAGCGTGCGGTACGAGCGGGCCCAGGAGGAGCTCGCGTCCTGCCGCCGCTTGTCGGAGACCACGTAGTAGTCCATCTGCGAGCGCTCGGCCGTCACGTCCAGCACGCCGTAGCCGTGCGAGTCCATGTCCAGCCACTTCACGTGCCAGTTCGCCGCCTTGATGGCGCCCTCGGCCACCACCGAGAGGGTGTGCGGCGCCACGTGCAGCATGTCGTCGATGTTGTCGGAGGTCACCGAGGTCACCACGAACTCGGTGGCCGCCGTGCCCGAACCCGGGTACGTCGCCATGTTCACCGGGACGTCGTTCGCCCACGCCATGTGGATGTCGCCGGTCAGGAACACCGTGTTCTTGATGTTCCGGTCCTTCAAGTGGCCCAGGAGTTCCTTGCGGTCGTCCGTGTAGCCGTCCCACTGGTCCGTGTTGATCGCGATCCCGCCCTCGGGCAGGCCCAGCAGGTGCGCGAGGGGCTTCAGCAGGTGCGCGGGCAGCGAGGCGAAGGCCACCGGCGAGATCATCACCGAGGTGCCGACCAGCTTCCAGGTCGCGTTCGAGGACGCCAGCCCGGACTTGAGCCAGTCCAGCTGGGCCCGCCCGGTGATGGTGCGCTCCGGGTCGTCGACCGAGCCGCTGCCGGTCTTGGCCTGCTCCGAGCGGAAGGAGCGCAGGTCCAGCAGGTGCAGGTCGGCGAGGGTGCCGAACTGGAGCCGGCGGTAGACGGTGCCCGCGATGGACGGTCGTACGGGCATCCACTCGAAGTACGCCTGCTTGGCGGCGGCCGCGCGGGCCGCCCAGTCGCCCTCGGCACCCGGGGTGTGGTTCCCGGCGCCGTCGGACCAGGAGTTGTCGGCGAACTCGTGGTCGTCCCAGATCGCCACGATCGCGTGGGCCGCGTGCAGCGCCTGGAGGTCGCCGTCCGTCTTGTACTTGCCGTGCCGGGTGCGGTAGTCGGAGAGCGAGACGATCTCGTTCTTCGGCTCGTGCTGGCGTACGACGTACTTCGCCTCGGGGTATCCGCCGGTCTGGTACTCGTAGATGTAGTCGCCCAGGTGCAGCACCGCGTGCAGGTCGGTGCGGGCGGCCAGGTGCCGGTACGCGGAGAAGTAGCCGGACTCCCAGTTGGCGCAGGAGACCACGCCGAAGCGGATGCCGGGCGTGGTCGTCCCGGCCGCCGGGGCGGTCAGGGTGCGGCCGGCCGGGGAGACGGTCCCGCCGGCGGTGAAGCGGTACCAGTACGGGGTCTGCGGCCGCAGGCCGCGCACGTCCGCCTTGACCGTGTGGTCGGAGGCGGCCGTCGCGGTGACCGAACCGCTCGCGACGATCCGGGAGAAGGCCTTGTCCTCGGCCACCTCCCAGCCCACCGCGGTGGACGGGCCCAGGCCGGAGCCGGGCACCGCTTCGGGAGTCGGGGTGACGCGGGTCCAGAGCAGGACCCCGTCGGGCAGCGGGTCGCCGGAGGCGACGCCGTGGAGGAAGGCGGGCGCGGCCCCCGCCGCGTGGGCCGCCTGGCCGCCGAGGGTGATCGGCGCGAGCGCGGCCGTGGCCGCGGCGGCCAGCACGACCGTACGGCGGCGCGGGTGTGGAGGGTTGAGATGACTGGTCACGGCCGATCATATTACTGATCGGTATGTGGCTGGGAACAGATACGGAACGGCAACGGGCGGGCGAACTCGAAGAGTTCACCCGCCCGTTTGAGACGGTTCCGGAGCCATGTCCGGATCTGTCAGTCCATCAGCCCGCGAGCGCCTTGTCGATCGCCGCCGTGAAGGCCTCCGGCGTCGCCGGGGTCTCGATCTTCTTGCCGTCCATCTTCAGCGTCGGGGTGCCCGTCACGCCGGACTTGTTGAAGGCGGCCGACATGTCCATCGCCCACCGGTCGTACGTGCCGTCCTGGACCGCCTTCTTGAACTCGGCGTTGCCCTTCAGCGCCGGGACGGTGTCCGCGACCTTCAGCAGGTAGTCGTCCTTGGCGAAGGCGTCGTTGGTCTCCTCCGGGTGCAGCGCCTTCGAGTAGAGCGCGCCCTTGTACTCCAGGAAGGCCTCGGGGCTCACGTTCAGGGCCGCGCCCAGCGCGCTCAGGGCGTTCTTCGAACCCTCGCCCTTGACGCCGTTGTCGATGAAGGTCGCGCCGAAGTAGCGGAGCTTGTACTTGCCCGCCTCCACGTCCTTCTTGACCTGGTCGCCCGCCGACTGCTCGAAGGAGGCGCAGGCCGGGCAGCGCGAGTCCTCGTACAGCTCCAGGGTCTTCTTCGCCTCGGGCTTGCCGATGACCACCGTCAGGCCGTCCTCGCCCGTGGTGTTCTTCGGCTTGACCAGCTCGGCCTTGGCGGCCTTGTCCCAGTAGCCCGGCTCGTTGGCCTGGACGACGGCGTAGCCGACACCCCCGGCCAGCGCCAGGGCGCCGACGACCGCGCCGGCCACCACCAGCTGGCGGCGGACCTTGGCCTTCTTCGCCTGCTGCTCGCGCTCGACGCGCAGCCGCTCGCGGGCGGCGGCCTTGTTCTGCTGGTTGTTGCGTGCACTCATGATGATCTCCGTGGAACGGGAAGGGACGAGGGGGTGCTGCCGTACGCGCTCAGGCGCTCGCGATCACGAACGCCGCGCGTACGGGAGGACCCCGCCGGCCCACGGAATGCGCCGGGAAGCGGGTACGGGCCACCGCGCCGCGGAACACCGGCCGCAGCGCCCGCCCGGCCCGCCCGGGGACGGCCCCGGCCGAGGCGGCGGCCAGCAGCAGCGGCCGGAACGCGAAGGCGGCGACCGCCCGCAGCAGCCGCACCAGGGCCCGCTCGCCGTGCCGCAGCCACGCGGCGGCCGCCAGCCCGACGGCGACGTGCGCGCCGAGCAGCAGCCAGGGCGTCCACGGCCCGGGCGAGGCCAGCAGCGCCGCCGGATCCCCGGCGGGCCCGGCCACCCCGGTCAGCGGGACGCCCACCGGGGTCCCGCCGCACAGCTCGTCCAGGCCCAGCGCGCGCAGCGGCCCGGCCACCGGCCCGCCGGCGGGGCCGTAGCAGAGGTGCTGGCCGGCGGTGAAGGCGGTGTCGGCCGCCAGCTCCAGCGGGACCAGCAGCCCGGCGATCGGGCCGAAGCCGCGCTCCCGGCCGGCCAGCGCGTAGGCGATCGTGAAGACCCCGGCGAAGGCCCCGGCGATCATCGCGGGCGGCAGCGGGACCCGGGACATGAGCACGTGGGACCCGGCCGAGAGCAGCACGACGAGCGCGCTGAACAGCGCGGCCCGCAGCCCCCGGATCCTCACCCCTGATATGTCCATCGCCGCGAGTCTGTCACGAGTTCCTGTGGAAGAGGTGCCCCGGTTCCTGTGAATCCGTGCCCGGAGCACCTCGCGCCCCAGGGATTACGACATGATCCGGCCGTTGCGGAACAGGTCCACGAAGATCTGGTGGTCGGCGCGGGCCCGGGCCCCGTAGGCGTGGGCGAAGTCGACCAGCAGCTCGGGGAAGCCCTCCTCGTCGGCGGCGATCACCGCGTCGATGGCCCGCTCGGTGGAGAACGGCACCAGGGACTGCCCGCTCTCGGCCTCGTCCGCCGAGGCGTGCATGGTGGCCGTGGCCCGGCCCAGGTCCGCGACCACCTCCGCGATCTCCTCCGGGTCGTCCAGGTCCGACCAGTCCAGGTCCACCGCGTACGGGGAGACCTCCGCGACCAGCTGCCCGGCGCCGTCCAGCTCGGTCCAGCCGAGCCACGGGTCGGCGTGCGCCTGGAGGGCGCGCTGCGAGATCACCGTGCGGTGGCCCTCGTGCTGGAAGTACTCCCGGACCGCCCGGTCGGTGATGTGCCGGGACACGGCCGGGGTCTGCGCCTGCTTGAGGTAGATCACGACGTCGTTCTCCAGGGCGTCGCTGTGCCCCTCCAGCAGGATGTTGTACGAGGGCAGGCCCGCCGAGCCGATGCCCACGCCCCGGCGGCCCACCACGTCCTTGACCCGGTAGGAGTCCGGGCGCACGAGGGACTCCTCCGGCAGGGTCTCCAGGTAGCCGTCGAAGGCGGCCAGCACCTTGTACCGGGTCGCCGCGTCCAGCTCGATCGCCCCGCCGTCCGAAGTGAAGCGGCGCTCGTGGTCGCGGATCTCCGTCATCGAGTCCAGCAGGGCGAAGCGGGTGCGCGAGCGGGCCGCGCGCAGGGCCTCCAGGAGGGCGCCGTCGGCGGTGTCCAGGGTGAAGGAGGGGACCTCCTCGTTCTTCGCGCCGGTCGCCAGCTGGTGGATCCGCTCCCGGTAGGCCGCCGCGTAGGTCCGCACGAGGGAGCCGATCTGCTCGTCGCTGAGGGCCTTGGTGTAGCCGATCAGGGCGACGGAGGCGGCGAAGCGCTTGAGGTCCCAGGTGAAGGGGCCCACGTACGCCTCGTCGAAGTCGTTCACGTTGAACACCAGCCGGCCGTTGGCGTCCATGTACGTGCCGAAGTTCTCGGCGTGCAGGTCGCCGTGGATCCAGACCCGGCCGGTGCGCTCGTCCAGGTAGGGGCCGCCGTGCCGGTCCCGCTCCAGGTCCGCGTAGAAGAGGCAGGCCGTGCCCCGGTAGAAGGCGAAGGCCGAGGCCGCCATCTTCCGGAACTTGACCTGGAAGGCGGCGGGGTCGGCGGCGAGCAGCCGGCCGAATGCGGTGTCGAACACATCGAGTATCTGCTCGGCGCGCTGCTCGTCGGTGGTCTCGGTGACCGCCATGGCGGATGCCTCCTGGTGCAAGGGGTGGTACGGCTTCTGTCCGACTGGACGCCGGACCGGTCTTCCCGGTTCTGCAACTTCTGCAACGGCCGACCGTACCCGTCAGTGCCCCGGGTCTGTCACTCGCGGGACGTAGGATTCGTAGCTGCCGCCCCTCTCTCCTCAGGAGGCCCCCACCGTGACCAAGACGCCGTTCACGCACCTGCACGTCCACACCCAGTACTCGCTGCTGGACGGTGCCGCGCGGCTGAAGGACATGTTCTCCGCCTGCAATGAAATGGGCATGACGCACATCGCCATGTCCGACCACGGCAACCTCCACGGGGCCTACGACTTCTTCCACACCGCGCAGAAGTCCGGCATCACCCCGATCATCGGCATCGAGGCGTACGTCGCCCCCGAGTCCCGGCGCAACAAGCGCCGCATCCAGTGGGGCCAGCCCCACCAGAAGCGCGACGACGTCTCCGGTTCCGGCGGTTACACCCACAAGACGATCTGGGCGGCGAACGCCACCGGCCTGCACAACCTCTTCCGGCTGTCCTCCGACGCGTACGCCGAGGGCTGGCTCACGAAGTGGCCGCGCATGGACAAGGAGACCATCAGCAAGTGGTCGGAGGGCCTGATCGCCTCCACCGGCTGCCCCTCCGGCGAGCTCCAGACCCGACTGCGCCTCGGCCAGTTCGACGAGGCCCTGAAGTCGGCCTCCGAGTACCAGGACATCTTCGGCAAGGACCGCTACTTCCTGGAGCTGATGGACCACGGCATCGAGATCGAGCGCCGGGTCCGCGACGGCCTCCTGGAGATCGGCAAGAAGCTCGGCATCCCGCCGCTGGTCACGAACGACTCGCACTACACGTATGCCAGCGAGGCCGGCGCCCACGACGCCCTGCTGTGCATCCAGACCGGCAAGAACCTCTCGGACCCCGACCGCTTCCGCTTCGACGGCTCCGGCTACTACCTGAAGTCGACCGACGAGATGTACGCGATCGACTCCTCGGACGCCTGGCAGGAGGGCTGCGCCAACACGAAGCTGGTCGCGGACCAGATCGACACCGAGGGCATGTTCAAGTTCCGGAACCTGATGCCGAAGTTCGACATCCCGGACGGCTACACCGAGGTCACCTGGTTCCGCGAGGAGACCATGAAGGGGATGCACCGCCGCTTCCCCGGCGGGATCCCGGACGACCGCATGAAGCAGGTCGAGTACGAGATGGACACGATCATCTCGATGGGCTTCCCCGGCTACTTCCTCGTGGTCGCCGACTTCATCATGTGGGCCAAGAACCAGGGCATCGCGGTCGGCCCCGGCCGAGGCTCCGCGGCCGGCTCGATCGTCGCGTACGCCATGGGCATCACCGACCTCGACCCCATCCCGCACGGCCTGATCTTCGAGCGCTTCCTGAACCCCGAGCGCGTCTCCATGCCCGACGTCGACATCGACTTCGACGAGCGTCGGCGCGTCGAGGTGATCAGGTACGTGACGGAGAAGTACGGCGCCGACAAGGTCGCCATGATCGGCACCTACGGCACCATCAAGGCCAAGAACGCGATCAAGGACTCCGCCCGCGTCCTCGGCTACCCGTACGCCATGGGCGACCGGCTCACCAAGGCCATGCCCGCCGACGTCCTCGGCAAGGGCATCCCGCTCTCCGGCATCCTCGACCCGCAGCACCCCCGCTACGGCGAGGCCGGCGAGATCCGCGGGATGTACGAGAACGAGCCCGACGTGAAGAAGGTCATCGACACCGCCCGCGGCGTCGAGGGCCTGGTCCGCCAGATGGGCGTGCACGCCGCCGGCGTGATCATGTCCAGCGAGACGATCACCGACCACGTACCCGTCTGGGTGCGGCACACCGACGGCGTCACCATCACCCAGTGGGACTACCCGAGCTGCGAGTCGCTCGGCCTGCTGAAGATGGACTTCCTCGGCCTGCGCAACCTCACGATCATGGACGACGCCGTCAAGATGGTGAAGGCCAACAAGGGGATCGACATCGACCTCCTGGCCCTCCCGCTCGACGACGCCAAGACCTTCGAGCTCCTCGGCCGCGGTGACACCCTCGGCGTGTTCCAGTTCGACGGCGGGCCCATGCGCTCCCTGCTGCGCCTGATGAAGCCCGACAACTTCGAAGACATCTCCGCCGTGTCCGCGCTCTACCGCCCGGGCCCGATGGGCATGAACTCGCACACGAACTACGCCCTGCGCAAGAACAAGCAGCAGGAGATCACCCCGATCCACCCGGAGCTGGAGAAGCCCCTCGAAGAGGTGCTCGCGGTCACCTACGGCCTGATCGTCTACCAGGAGCAGGTGCAGAAGGCCGCCCAGATCATCGCCGGGTACTCCCTCGGCGAGGCCGACATCCTCCGCCGCGTGATGGGCAAGAAGAAGCCCGAGGAGCTGGCGAAGAACTTCGTCATCTTCGAGGAGGGCGCCCGCAAGAACGGCTTCACCGACCAGGCGATCAAGGCCCTCTGGGACGTCCTGGTCCCCTTCGCCGGCTACGCCTTCAACAAGGCCCACTCGGCCGCGTACGGCCTGGTCTCCTACTGGACCGCCTACCTCAAGGCGAACTACCCGGCCGAGTACATGGCCGGCCTGCTCACCTCGGTCAAGGACGACAAGGACAAGTCCGCGATCTACCTCAACGAGTGCCGGCGCATGGGCATCAAGGTGCTCCCGCCGAACGTGAACGAGTCGGAGTCCAACTTCGCCGCCCAGGGCGACGACGTGATCCTCTTCGGCCTCACCGCCGTCCGCAACGTCGGACAGAACGTCGTCGACTCGATCATCAAGACCAGGAAGTCGAAGGGGAAGTACTCCTCCTTCCCCGACTTCCTCGACAAGGTCGAGGCCGTCGTCTGCAACAAGCGCACCGTCGAGTCGCTGATCAAGGCCGGCGCCTACGACGAGATGGGCCACACCCGCAAGGGCCTGGTCGCCCACCACGAATCGATGATCGACAACGTGGTCGCGGTCAAGCGCAAGGAAGCCGAGGGACAGTTCGACCTGTTCGGCGGAATGGGTGACGAGGACGGCAGCGACGAGCCCGGCTTCGGCCTCGACGTCGAGTTCTCCGACGTCGAGTGGGAGAAGTCCTACCTGCTCGCCCAGGAGCGCGAGATGCTCGGCCTCTACGTCTCCGACCACCCACTCTTCGGCCTGGAGCACGTCCTGTCCGACAAGACGGACGCCGGGATCTCCCAGCTCACCGGCGGAGAGCACTCCGACGGCGCCGTCGTCACCATCGGCGGCATCATCTCCGGCCTCCAGCGCAAGATGACCAAGCAGGGCAACGCCTGGGCCATCGCCACCGTCGAGGACCTGGCCGGCTCCATCGAGTGCATGTTCTTCCCCGCGACCTACCAGCTCGTCTCCACCCAGCTGGTCGAGGACACCGTCGTCTTCGTCAAGGGCCGCCTCGACAAGCGCGAGGACGTCCCCCGCCTGGTCGCCATGGAGATGATGGTCCCCGACCTCTCCTCCGCCGGCACCAACGCCCCCGTGGTCCTCACCATCCCCACCGTCAAGGTCACCCCGCCGATGGTGACCCGTCTGGGCGAGATCCTGCGCCACCACAAGGGCAACACCGAGGTGCGGATCAAGCTCCAGGGCCCCCGCACCACCACCGTGCTGCGCCTGGACCGGCACCGGGTCCAGCCCGACCCCGCCCTCTTCGGCGACCTCAAGGTGCTGCTCGGGCCCTCCTGCCTGGCCGGATAGCCGGCACGGGCGCGCGCCCGTGCACCCGCGCACCGAAGGGCCCCGCCGGCGACGCTGCCGGCGGGGCCCTTCGCACGCGTGCGCGCGGCGTCAGTTGTGGCCGAAGCGCTTCTGCTTGCTCTTGTGGGCCATGTCCAGCGGGCTCGGCGACTGCGAGGTGCGCTCCTCCGGCGTGACCTCGGCCGAACTGCGGTCCTGGCCGCCCGAACGCGGTTGCTGCTTGGCGGGCTGCTTCTGGTTCTTGTTCTTGGCCATGGAATGCCTCCGTGGGGGGTGTAGGGGCCAGGGCCGCCTTCACACTCACACACCCCCACAAAGCCCGCATTTTGGATCATTGGCACGCGCGGCGGGGGTCGCTTTCGAGGCCCCCCGAGAGATACGCCACGCCGATGATCGAGTTCCGGCCGTCAACGCCCTTGCGGTCGGGCAGACTCGGGGAAAACCTGTCGAGGACCCCCACGGAAGAGGGTGGAACGCGTGGACCGCTGCGTCGTCCTGGTGGACGCCGGATACCTGCTGGGGGCCGCCGCGAGCCTCCTCGCCGGGGAACCCTCCCGCTCCCGCATCACCGTCGACCACTCCGCCCTCATCCAGGGCCTGCGCGAACGCGCCGAAGCCGACACCCAGCAGCCCCTCCTGCGGATCTACTGGTTCGACGGGGCCCCCGACCGGGTCCCCCAGCCCGAACACCGCAGGCTCCGCGTCATGTCCCGCGTCACCGTCCGGCTCGGCGCCCTGACCCGAAGCGACGGCCGCTGGGCGCAGAAGGGCGTCGACGCCGCCATGCACGCCGAACTCACCGAACTCGCCCGCAACCGGGCCTGCTCCGACGTGGTCCTCGTCACCGGCGACGGCGACCTCCTGCCCGGCCTGATGTCCGCCAAGGAACACGGCGTCGCCGTCCACCTCTGGGCCGTACAGGCCGCCGACGGGGACTACAACCAGTCCGAGGACCTCGTCGCCGAGGCCGACGAACGCCGCGTCCTCGACCGCGCCTGGATCACCCGCGCCGTCCGCGCCCGCGACCTCGCCGGACTCTGCCCCCCGCCGCCCGCCCCCCGCCCCGAGATCGCCGCGATCCTCTCCGCACCCCTGCCCGAGGCGGCCCTCGCCGAGGCCGCCCGCAACGGCACCCCCGCCACCCCCGAGCCCCGCCCGAACGGAGCACCCGTACCGGCACCCGCCACCGAAGGCGCCAAACCCGTCCCCACCCCCAAGGACCTCGCCGCCCTCCGCGCCCCCGCCCCCGTCCCCGCCGCCTCGCCGGCCGCCCACACCGCCGCCAGCCCGGCCGGCAGCGCCCTGCGCTGGTCCTCCGACAAGGGCTGGATCGACCGGGCCGGCCCGCTCGGCGAACCCGCCGAGACCGCCTCCCTGCCCACCCTCGCCCAGCTCACCAGCGCCGAGCAGCGCTGGGCCGACCGCGAGGAGGACATCACCACCGTCGGCGGCGACCCCTTCGAAGTCGGCCAGGTCTTCGCCCGACGCTGGATGGAACGCCTCCCGGAAGCCGCCCACCTGCAGAAACTCGCCACCATGTACCCCCGCGTCCCGCACCGCATCGACGGGGAGCTGCTCCGCTACGCCGCCCGGTTCGGGCTCCTCGCCCACAAGGACGACCAGATCGACGAGCACGACCGCTACGCCATCCGCGCGGGGTTCTGGAGGGAGATCGACGTGCGTGCCGCGGCCGAGCACGTGGGCGGGCCGGCGGCCGCCGTACCCGGGGCCCCGATGACCCCGGCGGCCGAGTAGGGCCGGAAGCCGCGTAGGCTGCTCCCTCGTGAGCACGGGCACAGCACAGGCAGGAACGACCACGGCGGCGGCCGCCGGAGCCGCTTCGGACGTGGTCTGCGCGGTGCGTGACCTGGTCAAGACGTATCCCGCCGTACGCGGCCGGCGCGGGGCCCCCGCCCTGCCCGAGACCCGCGCCAACGACGGGATCTGCCTGGAGGTCCGGCGCGGCGAGGTCTTCGGCCTGCTCGGCCCCAACGGCGCCGGCAAGTCCACCCTGGTCCGCCAGCTCACCGGCCTGATGCGCCCCGACGCGGGCAGCGTCACCCTCCTCGGCCACGACATCGTGCGCCACCCCGAGCGGGCCTCCCGGCTGCTGGCCTACCTCGGACAGGAGTCCACCGCCCTCGACGAGCTCACCGTCGCACTGGCCGCCGAGACCACCGGCCGGCTGCGCGGGCTCGGCGCCCGCGAGGCCCGGGCCGCCCGGGACGGCGTGATGGAGGAGCTCGGCCTCACCGAGATCGCCGGACGCCCCCTCAAGAAGCTCTCCGGCGGACAGCGCCGACTGGCCTGCTTCGCCGCCGCGCTGGTGGGGGAGCGGCCCGTCCTCGTCCTCGACGAGCCGACCACCGGCATGGACCCGGTGGCCCGGCGGGCCGTCTGGGAGGCCGTGGACCGCCGCCGGCTCTCCCACGGCGCCACCGTCCTGCTCGTCACCCACAACGTCATCGAGGCCGAGACCGTCCTCGACCGGGTCGCCGTCGTCGACCAGGGCAAGGTCATCGCCTGCGACACCCCCGCCGGCCTCAAGGCCCGGGTCTCCGACGAGGTCCGCCTGGAGCTGGTCTGGCGCACCGCCGCGCCGCTCGACGTGCCCGAGGTCGCCGCGCTCGCCCCCAAGGCCGCCGAGTCCGGCCGCCGCTGGGTGCTGAGGCTGCCGCAGGACGAGGCCCGCGCGGCCGTCGCCGCCGTCACCGGGGGCCCGGCCTTCGCCGCCCTCGACGATTTCACGTTGGCCACGCCGAGCCTGGAGGACGTGTACCTCGCGCTGGGCGGCCGGATGAAGGGTCTGGTCAAGTCGTGACCACCGCTGCTGCCGCTGCCACCGCTGCTGCGCCCGTCGGCGTCCTGGCTCCGAAGGCGCGGCTGTTCCCCGCCCTCGCCGCCGTCTACCGGGCCCAGCTGTCCCGGGCGCGGGTCGCCCGGATACCGCTGCTGTTCGTCGCCACCTTCCAGTCCGTCGGCATCATGATCCTGATGCGGGGCGTCGTCGACGGGGGCGGCGGCTCCGAGGCCCGCGCCGTCGTCGCCGGCTCCTCCGTCCTCGTCGTCGCCTTCGTCGCCCTGAACCTGCTCGCGCAGTACTTCGGGCAGCTGCGGGCCGGCGGCGGCCTCGACCACTACGCCACCCTGCCCGTGCCGCCCGCCTCGGTGGTGCTCGGCGCGGCCGCCGCGTACGCCTCCTTCACCCTGCCGGGGACGCTGGTCACCGCCGTGTTCGGCTGCGTGCTGTTCGGCCTGCCGATGGGCGGCCTGTGGATCCTCGCCGCCGTCGTCCCGCTGGCCGGTGCCGCCCTCGCCGGACTCGGCGCCGCGCTCGGGCTGCTCGCGCCGCGCCAGGAGCTGGCCACGCTCGCCGGACAGCTCGGCATGTCCGCGGCGCTGCTGCTGGGCGTGCTCCCGGCCGAGCGGATGCCGGACGTCATCGTGTGGGCGCGGGACCTGCTGCCGTCCACGTACGGGGTCGAGGCCTTCGCGGAGACCTTCGCCCCGCACCCCGACTGGACGGCCGTCCTCCTCGACCTCGGCGTCTGCGCGGCCGTCGGGGTGCTGTCCCTGACCGTCGCCACCTGGGCCTACCGGCGGGCCGCGGTCCGCTGACGCCGGTCGCCGACGCCGGCCGCGGCCGCACCTGGCACGATGTGGGGGTGACCGAAGCCGTGACCCCGCAGCAGCAGCCGACCCTGCCCCCGCTCCCCGAGCCCGAGGCCGCCGTCACCGCGGCGGACGTCCGCGACGCGGCCGCCGTCACCCTGGCGGTGGGCGCCTCCGGGGTGCTCCTCGGGCTGCTGTGGACGTGGCTCGCGCCGCGCGTGCAGTACGTCTCCAACGGCGAGGCCGTCTTCCTGCGCAACACCGAGAGCGAGGCGCGGATCGGCGCCGACGGCACGTTCTTCCTGCTGGCGCTGGGGCTGGGCGTGCTCAGCGCGGTCGGGGTGTTCCTGTGGCGCCGGCGCGGAGGAGTCCCGCTGGTGATCGGCCTCGCCGTCGGGGCCTGCTTCGCCTCCCTGGTGGGCTGGCGGCTCGGGCTCTGGCTGAGCCCCGGCTCCGACGTCCCGGCCGCCGCCGCGAAGGCGGGCAAGGGCGTACCGTTCGACGCGCCGCTCCAGCTGCTCGCGTACGGGGTCCTGCTGGTGTGGCCGATGGCGGCCGCCGCGGCCCACCTGGGCCTGACGGCCCTGTGGGGCCGGCGCGACCCCGAGCCGGAGCCCGAGTGGCACGCCGAGGGCACCTACCCCCCGCCGCACGTCCACGCCGCCCCGGAACCCCCGCAGACCTGACCCCTGGCCGGGGGTGCAGCGGCCCACCGGCCCGTCAAGGGCGGCCGATCGGGGCCAGGACCGCGTCGGTGAGCGCCGCCAGGTCGGCGGGGGCCAGTTCGACCTCCAGGCCGCGGCGGCCCGCCGAGACGCAGATCGTGGCGTGGCCGGAGGCAGAGGCGTCCAGCACCGTCGGCAGCCGGCGCCGCTGCCCCAGCGGGGAGATGCCGCCCCGCACGTACCCCGTGGTGCGCTCCGCCAGCGCCGGATCGGCCATCGCCGCCCGCTTCCCGCCCACCGCGCCCGCGAGGGCCTTCAGGTCGAGCGAGCCCGACACCGGGACCACCGCCACCGTCAGTGCCCCGTCCACGTCGGCGACCAGGGTCTTGAACACCTGCTCCGGGGAGACGCCCAGCGCCTCGGCCGCCTCCTCCCCGTACGAGGGGTGCGCGGGGTCGTGCTCGTAGGCGTGGGTGGTGAACGCCACGCCCGCGCCGGTGAGGGCGGTGATGGCCGGGGTGCCGGCCGCCTGCGGCTTCTTCTTCGCCATGGCCTCAGTTCGGGCTCGTCGGGGTACGGGTCAGGTCCACCGCCGGCAGCGACGGGAGGTGGCGGATGACCGCCGTCTCCGTACGGAGGAGCTTCAGCTCTTCCGCGAGCCGCGTCGCCGTGTCCGGAGCCTGGAGCAGCCGCTGCTTCGACGGGGTGTCCAGCACGGCGGCGGCCGCCACCAGGTACGACACCACCGACGGCTCGTCCGGCAGGTCCGGCGCCGAGGCCAGGGACCGCTCACGGGCCCCCGCCAGCCGCTTCTGGTAGCTGCGGAAGGCCCGCAGCACCCCCTCGGACAGGGCGCCGGCGCCCTCGCCCGCGTCCTCCGCGAGCTCCTCCAGCTCCGCCACCAGGAACGGCCCCGACGCGTCGACCGACACCAGCCGCACCCGGGTCGTGCCGGTGGCCAGCACCTCGAAGCTGCCGTCCTCCCGCTCCCGGATCGTCGCCGCGTCCGCGATGCAGCCCACCCGGTGGAACGCCTGGATCGGGTCGGCGCCGAACCCGGCCGCCGGACCCTTCTCGGGCAGCGCCGTCTGGTCCGGCAGCCCGGGCGCGGTCGGGGCGACCTCCCGGCCGTCGCGGATCGCGACGACCGCGAACCGGCGCGGCTCCTCCTCCCCGGACTTCAGCAGCTCGCGCATCATGGCGCGATACCGCTCCTCGAAGACGTTCAGCGGCAGCACGAGGCCCGGGAACAGCACCGAGTTCAGCGGGAAGAGGGGCAGGCGAACGGTGGTCACGAGGCACAGGGTAGTGGCCGGAAGGCCCGGGACGTCACCCGTTAACCCCGCCTCAGCAGCCGCGACGCACCAGCCGCCACCGTCGTGGCCAGGATCCAGCCCAGCAGCACCAGCGCCGCCGACCCCCACTGCCAGCCGCCCTCCAGCCTCCACTGCCCCTGCTGCCCGAGATCGATCACCGGGAGCAGCAGGTCCAGCGCGTACAGCGCCGCGTCCCACTGCGGATGCTCGTCCGCCTTGATCGGCGGCGGCTCGTGCCGCAGGAACAGCAGGGTGCCCGCCGCCCACAGCACCGCCATCCACAGCGCCGCCCGTCCCGGCCGGTACCCGTACACCACCGTCCAGTCCTGGAGGTACCCCCAGGCCCGCGCGGCCGGCGGCAGCGTCGCCCGGCGGCAGCGCTGCTTCGCCACCAGCACCTCGCGGGCCCCGGAGTCCTCCCCGCCGGCCCGCAGCACCGCGGCCAGCCGCTCGTACGGCTCGGGCGAGTACTCGGGGGTGGCCGCCTCCAGCCACTCCAGCCGGCGCGACAGCGGGAAGTGCCCCCGGGGCGCCAGCTCCTCGTAGACGAAGCCCTCCATCGACACCCGGCCGCGCCCGGGCCAGCTCGTCGACCGGTCCACGAGCTTGACCACCTTCGCCCCCGAGACCACCACCCGGCCCAGCTCCGGCGCCTCGCCCACGAACCGCAGCTCCGGCGTCTGGACCCGCCGCAGCGACACCTCCTGGTCCGCGCGCAGCTCGAACCGGGCCCCGTAGAAGTCGGCCGAGTCGCCGAACCGGCCGTCGTCCAGCCGCAGCCCGCCCCGGCACTCGAAGCGCTGCGCCGGCCCGCCCGTCGTAGGCGTCCGGCCCCAGTCGTACGGGCGCTCCGGGTCGGCCGCCGGGGAGGGCAGGCCGATCGACGTCAGGTACAGGGTCCGCTCGACGGTCAGCGTCGGGGCGTTCAGCGCCCGCCGGCCGTCGCGGTTGCTCAGCCGCGCCCCGCGCAGGCTCATCGAGGCGCCCACCTTCGCCCCGCGCAGGCTCACCTCGCCGTGCGTCTCCAGCATGTCCGCCTGGAGGTCCTGCGCCACCGCCAGCCCGTCGGCGGCGATGGCCCGGCCCCGGTTGTCCCGGTGGACCACCGTGCCGCTGAGCAGCAGGTCGGTGCCGATCTGCGCGTCGGTCAGCCGGATCCCGCGCGCCACCCGGCAGCGCGCCAGGTGCAGGTCGCCCTCGGTGTGCAGGCGGGCCCCCTCCAGCCGGGGTATCGCGCAGTCGGTCAGCCGGAGCGTGCCGAAGCGGGTCTCGGACACCTGGACCTCGCCGTCGAAGCGGCACGCGCGGATCTCCACGTACGGGGCCACCGCGGCACTGGACAGGTCCAGCCGCCCGGTGATCTGCGCACCGCGCAGCTTCAGCCGCCCCACCCGCCCCGGCAGCGGCGCGGGCCCGGCCAGCAGCAGGTGCGCCACCACCTCCGCCCGGATTCGGCGCTCGGGGCCCCAGGCCCGCCCCGAGTACGGATCGTCCAGGCCGGCGTCACGGGCGCCGAGGTCGCACACGGCGCCCGCCCGGAAGGCCTCCCACATCCGCCGTTCGGCCCCGGTCAGGCCGTCCGGCCGCCCGTCCCCCTGCGCTTCGGTCACGGCAGCCCCCCGCTGTCATTCACGTGTACGAGAACGCTAAGGGGCGCCGGTGACGTCCGGGGCGTGTATCAGCCAGTGATACGGGCGGACGGCGGTGGGAAGCGGTCTGAGAGAATTGGGACGTGATCTCTCGTATCGACCTGCGCGGTGACGCCCTCCCCGAGGGCGGCGCCCTGCGCGACCTGCTGCCCCGTGCCGAGTTCGACGTGGAAGCCGCCCTGGAAAAGGTGCGGCCCATCTGCGAGGACGTCCATCATCGTGGCACGGCGGCGCTGATCGAGTACGCGCAGAAGTTCGACGGGGTCGAACTCACGCAGGTCCGGGTGCCCGCGGAGGCCCTCAAGGCCGCCCTGGAACAGCTGGACCCGGCCGTCCGCGCCGCCCTGGAGGAGTCCATCCGGCGCGCCCGGATCGTGCACCGCAACCAGCGCCGGACCGAGCACACCACCCAGGTGGTCCCCGGCGGCACCGTGACCGAGAAGTGGGTTCCGGTCGAGCGCGTGGGCCTGTACGCCCCCGGCGGCCGCTCCGTGTACCCGTCCTCCGTCGTCATGAACGTGGTCCCGGCCCAGGAGGCGGGCGTCGAGTCGATCGCGCTCGCGTCCCCGCCGCAGAAAGAGTTCGGCGGGCTGCCGCACCCGACCATCCTGGCGGCGTGCGCGCTGCTCGGCGTGGACGAGGTGTACGCGGCCGGCGGCGCCCAGGCCGTCGCGATGTTCGCGTACGGCACGGACGAGTGCGCCCCCGCGAACATGGTGACCGGCCCCGGCAACATCTGGGTCGCCGCCGCCAAGCGCTACTTCACCGGGAAGATCGGCATCGACACCGAGGCCGGCCCCACCGAGATCGCCGTCCTCGCCGACTCCACGGCCGACCCGGTCCACGTCGCCGCCGACCTGATCAGCCAGGCCGAGCACGACCCGCTCGCCGCCGCCGTCCTCGTCACGGACTCCGCCGAACTCGCGGAAGCCGTCGAGAAGGAGCTGGAGCCGCAGGTCGCCGCGACCAAGCACGTCGAGGACCGGATCAAGCCCGCCCTCGCCGGCAAGCAGTCCGCGATCGTGCTGGTCGACAGCCTGGAGGACGGCCTCAAGGTCGTCGACGCGTACGGCGCCGAACACCTGGAGATCCAGACCGCCGACGCCGCCGCCTGGGCCGCCCGGGTCCGCAACGCCGGCGCGGTCTTCGTCGGCCCCTGGGCGCCGGTCTCCCTCGGCGACTACTGCGCCGGCTCCAACCACGTCCTGCCCACCGGCGGCTGCGCCTGCCACTCCTCGGGCCTGTCCGTGCAGTCCTTCCTGCGCGGCATCCACATCGTCGACTACACGCGCGACGCCCTCGCCGACGTGGCCCACCACGTGGTGACCCTCGCCGAGGCCGAGGACCTGCCCGCGCACGGCGCGGCCATCAAGGCCCGTTTTGCCGGAGGCGAACAGGACCAGCACAGCGGATGGAAGGTCCCGAACCAGTGACCACGATCGGCATCGACGACCTCCCCATCCGGGACGAGCTCCGCGGCAAGACCCCCTACGGCGCCCCGCAGCTCGACGTGCCCGTCCAGCTGAACACCAACGAGAACCCGTACGAGCTGCCCGAGCCGCTCGTACGGCGCATCGCCGAGCGCGTCGCCGACGCCGCCCGCACCCTCAACCGCTACCCCGACCGGGACGCGGTCGAGCTGCGCACCGAGCTGGCCGCCTACCTCACCCGCACGGCCAAGCACCCCGTCGCCAAGGAGAACGTCTGGGCCGCCAACGGCTCCAACGAGGTCCTCCAGCAGCTGCTCCAGACCTTCGGCGGCCCGGGGCGCACGGCCATCGGCTTCGAGCCCTCGTACTCGATGCACGCGCTCATCGCGCGCGGCACCGGCACCGGCTGGATCTCCGGCCCGCGCCGCGAGGACTTCACCATCGACGTGGCGGCGGCCGAGCTGGCCATCGCCGAGCACGCCCCCGACGTCGTGTTCATCGCCTCGCCGAACAACCCCACGGGCACCGCGGTCGAGGCGGAGACGGTCCTCGCCCTCTACGAGGCCGCGCAGGCCGCCAAGCCCTCCCTGGTCATCGTGGACGAGGCCTACGTGGAGTTCTCCCACCGGGACTCCCTCCTCCCGCTGATCGAGGGCCGCCCCAACCTGGTGGTCTCCCGGACCATGTCCAAGGCCTTCGGCGCCGCGGGCCTGCGCCTGGGCTACCTGGCCGCGCACCCGGCCGTCGTCGACGCCGTGCAGCTCGTACGCCTGCCGTACCACCTGTCCGCCGTCACCCAGGCGACCGCGCTGGCCGCGCTGGAGCACACCGACACCCTGCTCGGCTACGTCGAGCAGCTCAAGGCCGAACGGGACCGCCTCGTCACCGAGCTGCGGGCCATCGGCTTCGAGGTCACCGAGTCCGACGCGAACTTCGTCCAGTTCGGGAAGTTCGAGGACTCCCACACCGCCTGGCAGAAGATCCTCGACCAGGGCGTCCTGGTCCGGGACAACGGCGTACCGGGCTGGCTGCGGGTCACCGCCGGCACGCCGGCCGAGAACGACGCGTTCCTGGAAGCGGTTCGCGCACTGAAGAAGGAGCAGCAGGCATGAGCCGCATCGGACGGGTCGAGCGCACCACGAAGGAGACCACGGTCCTCGTCGAGATAGACCTCGACGGCACCGGCAAGGTCGACGTCTCGACGGGTGTCGGCTTCTACGACCACATGCTCGACCAGCTCGGCCGCCACGGCCTCTTCGACCTCACGGTCAAGACGGACGGCGACCTGCACATCGACAGCCACCACACCATCGAGGACACCGCCCTCGCGCTGGGCGCCGCCTTCAAGCAGGCCCTCGGCGACAAGGTGGGCATCTACCGCTTCGGCAACTGCACCGTCCCGCTGGACGAGTCCCTCGCCCAGGTGACCGTGGACCTCTCCGGCCGCCCGTACCTCGTGCACACCGAGCCCGAGAACATGGCGCCGATGATCGGCGAGTACGACACGACGATGACCCGGCACATCTTCGAGTCCTTCGTCGCGCAGGCCCAGATCGCCCTGCACATCCACGTCCCGTACGGCCGCAACGCCCACCACATCGTGGAGTGCCAGTTCAAGGCCCTCGCCCGGGCCCTGCGCTACGCCGCCGAGTTCGACCCGCGCGCCGCCGGCATCCTGCCCTCCACGAAGGGCGCCCTCTAGCAGTGAACGGCCTGAACACCATCCTGATCGTCCTCGGCCTGTTCCTGGCCGGGGGCGTCTACTCCTTCCAGAAGCAGAAGATGCCGAAATCGGTGATCATTCTGCTCGCCCTCGGCTCCGTGATGTGTCTGGCCGCGGGAGTCCTGCGAATCCAAGGAATCTGGGAATGAGCGCCAAGAAGAACGTCGTCGTCTTCGACTACGGCTTCGGCAACATCCGTTCCGCCGAGCGCGCCCTCGCGCGCGTCGGCGCGGACGTCGAGATCACCCGCGACTACGACAAGGCCATGGACGCCGACGGGCTCCTCGTGCCCGGTGTCGGCGCCTTCTCCGCCTGCATGAAGGGCCTCAAGGACGCGCGCGGCGACTGGATCATCGGCCGCCGGCTGTCCGGCGGGCGGCCCGTCATGGGCATCTGCGTCGGCATGCAGATCCTCTTCGAGCGCGGCATCGAGCACGGCGTGGAGACCGAGGGCCTCGACGAGTGGCCCGGCACCGTCGGCCCGCTGAAGGCCCCCGTCGTCCCGCACATGGGCTGGAACACCGTCGAGGCCCCGGCCGACAGCCAGGCCTTCGCCGGGCTGGACGCCGACGCCCGCTTCTACTTCGTGCACTCCTACGCGGCCCACGACTGGACGCTGGAGGTCACCAACCCCCGGATCAAGGGCCCCAAGGTCACCTGGGCCACGCACGGCGAGCGGTTCGTCGCGGCGGTGGAGAACGGCGCCCTGTGGGCCACCCAGTTCCACCCCGAGAAGTCCGGCGACGCCGGAGCCCAGCTCCTCACCAACTGGATCGAGACCCTCTGATGCCGAACACGCTTGAACTGCTCCCCGCGGTCGACGTCCGCGACGGCCAGGCCGTACGCCTGGTGCACGGCGTGTCGGGCAGCGAGACCTCCTACGGCTCCCCGCTGGAGGCGGCCCTCGCCTGGCAGGCGTCCGGCGCCGAGTGGCTGCACCTCGTCGACCTGGACGCCGCCTTCGGCACCGGCGACAACCGCGCCCTGGTCGCCGAGATCACCCGTGCGATGGACATCAAGGTCGAGCTGTCCGGCGGCATCCGCGACGACGCCACGCTCGCCGCGGCCCTCGCCACCGGCTGCACCCGCGTCAACCTCGGCACCGCCGCCCTGGAGACCCCCGAGTGGGCCGCCAAGGCCATCGCCGAGCACGGCGACCGGATCGCCATCGGCCTCGACGTGCGCGGCACCACTCTCAAGGGCCGCGGCTGGACCAGCGAGGGCGGCGACCTCTACGAGACCCTCGCCCGCCTGGACTCCGAGGGCTGCGCCCGCTACGTCGTCACCGACATCGGCAAGGACGGCACGCTGACCGGCCCCAACCTGGAGCTGCTGCGTAACGTCTGCGCCGCCACCGACCGGCCCGTCGTCGCCTCCGGCGGCGTGTCGTCCCTGGACGACCTGCGGGCGCTGTCCGAGCTGGTCCCGCTGGGCGTCGAGGGCGCGATCGTGGGCAAGGCCCTGTACGCCAAGGCCTTCACCCTGGAAGAGGCCCTGGAGGCGGTGCGCGCATGAGCTCCGCGGAAGTGCGCCGGATCTCCTCCGGCGGCCCCTACGAGGACGTGATCGGCTACTCGCGCGCCGTCGCCCTCCCCAACGGCCTGGTGCTGGTCTCCGGCTGCACCGCCGCCGACGCGGGCGGCCCGTACGACCAGACGGTCAAGGCCTTCGAGGTCGCCTTCAAGGCGCTCGCCGAGGCCGGCCTGGGCGCCGAGGACGTGGTCCGCACCCGGATGTACCTCACCCACGCCCGGGACGTGGAGGAGGTGGGCCGCGCCCACAAGGCCCTCTTCGACGCGGTCCGCCCCGCCGCCTCCATGATCATCGTGTCCGGCTTCGTCGACCCGAACATGGTCGTCGAGGTGGAGGTAGAGGCGTACAAGGAGACCGCGCGATGACCCTCGCCGTACGAGTGATCCCCTGCCTGGACGTGGACAACGGCCGGGTCGTCAAGGGCGTCAACTTCCAGAACCTGCGCGACGCCGGCGACCCGGTGGAGATGGCCAAGCTGTACGACGCCGAGGGCGCCGACGAGCTGACCTTCCTCGACATCACCGCCTCCTCCGGCAACCGCGAGACCACCTACGACGTGGTGCGGCGCACCGCCGAGCAGGTGTTCATCCCGCTCACGGTCGGCGGCGGCGTCCGCACGGCCGACGACGTCGACAAGCTGCTGCGGGCCGGCGCCGACAAGGTGGGCGTCAACACCGCCGCCATCGCCCGCCCGGAGCTGATCCAGGAGATCGCCGAGCGCTTCGGCCGCCAGGTCCTCGTCCTGTCGGTCGACGCCCGCCGCACCGAGACCGGCTCCTTCGAGGTCACCACCCACGGCGGCCGCCGGGGCACCGGCATCGACGCCGTCGAGTGGGCGCACCGCGCGGCCGAACTGGGCGCCGGGGAGATCCTGCTGAACTCCATGGACGCCGACGGCACCAAGGACGGCTACGACACCGAGATGATCGCGGCCGTGCGCCGGCACGTCACCGTCCCGGTCATCGCCTCGGGCGGCGCCGGCAAGCTGGAGCACTTCGCGCCCGCCATCGGCGCGGGCGCCGACGCGGTCCTCGCCGCCTCGGTGTTCCACTTCGGCGACCTGCGGATCTCCGAGGTCAAGGGAGCCCTGCGCGAGGCCGGCCACCCGGTCCGCTGAGTCGACGTCCGGTCCCGGCCGCCCCGCGCGGGGCGGCCGGCACCGGACCGTGCCGGGCGCGTCGAAGGATCAAATGCCCAGCTGGGCCACCGTCAGCTTCGCGACGGCCTCCTTCTCCCCGTCCAGTTCCACCGCGGCCGAGTTCTGCCGGCCGAAGCAGAACAGCGTCAGCTCCCCCGGCTCCCCGGTGACCGTCACCACCGGTACGCCCTTGTGCGCCACCGCCGTGCGCCCGTCGGGGCGGCGCAGCACCAGGCCCACCGGCGAGCGGCGGCCCGTCAGCCGGGCCAGCTTCTCCAGCCGGGACCAGAGCGCGTCCGAGAACACCGGGTCCAGCGTCCGCGGCGACCAGTCCGGCTGGGCGCGCCGCACGTCCTCCGCGTGGACGTAGAACTCCACCGCGTTCGCCGCCTCGTCGATCTGCTTCAGCGCGTACACGGACAGCTTCGGCGGGCCGGTGCGGATCAGCTGGACGAGCTCCTCGTACGGCTTGGCCGTGTACTCGGCCATCGCCCGGTCGAGGCGGTCCTTCAGCACGTTCAGCAGCAGCCCGCCCGCCGCGTCGGGGCGGCGCTCGCGCACCACCACGTGCGCCGCGAGGTCCCGGCAGGTCCAGCCGTCGCACAGCGTCGGCGCCTCCGGTCCCGCCGCCTCCAGGAGGTCCGCCAGCAGCAGCCGTTCACGCTTCGCATGGGTAGACATGCGGGCCAGCCTACGGCCGCGCCCCGTCGCGCGGCTGCCCATCAGGCGGACGGTGATCCGTAAAGGGTCCTTCCGCGCGGCACAATGGGGCCCATGAGTACGTCCTCCCTCGACCCCGCCGTCGCCGCCCGCCTCAAGCGCTCCCCGGACGGCCTGGTCCCGGCCATCGCCCAGCAGTACGACACCGGTGAGGTGCTCATGCTCGGCTGGATGGACGACGAGGCCCTGCACCGCACCCTCACCACCGGCCGCTGCACCTACTGGTCCCGCAGCCGCCAGGAGTACTGGGTCAAGGGGGACACCTCCGGCCACTTCCAGTACGTGAAGTCCGTCGCCCTCGACTGCGACGCGGACACCGTGCTCGTCAAGGTCGACCAGGTCGGCGCCGCCTGCCACACGGGCGCCCGCACCTGCTTCGACGACGATGTCCTTTTCAGCGACGCCCGCTAGCCAGTTAGGGTCCCACCCCATGGATCTCGAGACGTTCCGCAAGCTCGCGGCCGACCGCCGTGTCATCCCCGTCAGCCGCAGGCTGCTGGCCGACGGGGACACCCCGGTCGGGCTCTACCGCAAGCTGGCCGCCGAACGCCCCGGCACCTTCCTGCTGGAGTCCGCCGAGAACGGCCGCTCCTGGTCCCGCTACTCCTTCGTCGGCGTGCGCAGCGACTCCACCCTCACCGTCAAGGACGGCCAGGCGCACTGGATCGGCACCCCGCCCGTCGGCGTCCCCACGGCCGGCGACCCCCTGGAGGCCCTGCGCGCCACCGTCGAGGCCCTGCACACTCCCCGCGACCTCGCGGGCGGAATGCCGCCCTTCACCGGCGGCATGGTCGGCTACCTCGGGTACGACATCGTCCGCCGCCTGGAGCGCATCGGCGAGCACGCCGAGGACGACCTGGAGCTGCCCGAGCTGACCATGCTCCTCACCTCCGACCTGGCGGTCCTGGACCACTGGGACGGCACCGTCCAGCTGATCGCCAACGCGATCAACCACAACGACCTGGACTCCGGGGTCGACGAGGCCTACGCCGACGCCGTCGCCCGCCTCGACGCCATGGAGGCCGACCTCGCGCGGCCCGCGCCGTACGCCCCGGCCCCGCTGCCCGCCTCCGAGCTGCCGGAGTTCTCCGCGCTGTGGGGCGGCGAGAAGTACCAGGCGGCCGTGGAGGACGTGAAGGAGCGGATCCGGGCCGGCGAGGCCTTCCAGGTGGTGCCCTCGCAGCGGTTCGAGACCCCCTGCGAGGCGTCCGCGCTGGACGTCTACCGGGTGCTGCGGGCCACCAACCCGTCCCCGTACATGTACCTCTTCCGCTTCGAGAACGGCTTCGACGTCGTCGGCTCCAGCCCCGAGGCGCTGGTCAAGGTTGAGGACGGCCGGGCCATGGTCCACCCGATCGCGGGAACCCGGCACCGGGGCGCGACCCCGCAGGAGGACAACGACCTCGCCGAGGAGCTGCTGGCCGACCCGAAGGAGCGCGCCGAGCACCTCATGCTCGTCGACCTGGGCCGCAACGACCTGGGCCGGGTGTGCGAGCCGGGCTCCGTGGAGGTCGTCGACTTCATGAGCATCGAGCGGTACTCGCACGTCATGCACATCGTCTCCACCGTCACCGGCCGGGTCGCCGAGGGGAAGAGCGCCTTCGACGTGCTGACGGCCTGCTTCCCCGCCGGCACCCTCTCCGGCGCGCCCAAGCCGCGCGCCATGCAGATCATCGAGGAGCTGGAGCCCTCCCGGCGCGGCCTGTACGGCGGCTGCGTCGGCTACCTCGACTTCGCGGGGGACTCCGACACGGCCATCGCCATCCGCACCGCGCTGCTGCGCGACGGCACGGCGTACGTGCAGGCCGGGGCGGGCGTGGTCGCGGACTCGGTGCCCGAGCTGGAGGACCGGGAGTGCCGCAACAAGGCCGCCGCCGTGCTCCGCGCCGTCGGAGCGGCGAACCGCCTCCACCGCGGCTGAGGCCGTAGGGGATAGTGGGGTACGTGAGTGCCGTACCCCACCCCCCCAGCGAGGCCGAGGCCCCCGACAGCAGCACCGGCCGCCGCACCGTGGCCGTCGCCCTGCTGCTCGGCGCGCTCGGCTCCACCGTCGTCCTGCTCGCCTCCGGCCGCACCTGGGCCCGTGGCAGCGCCTCCATCGGCGGCGGGACCCTGCCCCTGACCGCGGACGGGCGGGCCGTCACGGGCCTCCCGGCGGCCCTGGCCATCGTCGGCCTCGCCGCCCTGGTCGCCGTGTTCGCCGTACGGGGCCGGGGGCGGCTGCTGGTCTCCGGGCTGCTCGCGCTGAGTGGTCTGGGCGCGGCCCTGGCCGCGGTGGCCGCCGCCGACGACCGGGCCGCGCTGGACGAGCGGGCCGCCACCGCGACCGCCGACACCGCCGCCCGGGTGGTGGAGCTGACCCATACGGCGTGGCCGTACGTCACCGCTTCCGGCGCTGCCCTGATCCTGCTCGCGGGACTGCTCGCGCTGCGCTTCGGCAGCGGCTGGCCCGCGATGGGAGGCCGCTACGAGCGCGACGGGAGCCCCCGCGGGCGCACCCCGGCCCCGGTGGACCCGGACCGGCCGGAGGACCTGTGGAAGGCACTGGACCGCGGCGAGGACCCCACCCGCTAGAACGGGCCGCCGGAGATCGCCACCCACTGGAGAAACCGGCGGCGCCGTGCGGGACAATGACAGCGAGCGTGCGGCACCGCACGCGAGACAGAGCAACGAGGAGCAACTCATGGCGGGCACGAGCCACGGACACACCCCGGCCGCCTGGACCGGTGTCGTCATCGCCTTCATCGGTTTCTGCGTATCCGGCGCCTTCATGGTGCTGGCGAACCCGCTCGGGTTCTGGGCCGGCATGGTCGTCGTCGCGCTCGGCGGTGTGGTCGGCCTCGCGATGCGTGCCGCCGGCATGGGCGCGCCGAAGGCCACCCACCGCGACCTCGCCGAGGTCATCGCCGCCAACCGGGTCGCCGCCAAGGTCTGAGCGTGACCCCGCGGGTCTGCCGGTCCGCTGTTCGAAAGGCGCGGCCCCGTCGGGCTGCGCCTTTTGTCATGAGCGGAGAGAATCAGCGGGTGGAAGCCTCTCGTACCGACGCCCCGCACGCCCCGCACGCGGGCCCCTGGGGGCCGCCGCCTGGCGGGGCGCCCGTGCGGGCCTCCCGGGCCCGGCGGCTGGCCGCCCCCGTGCTGACCCTGGCCGGGGCCGTGGCGGCCTTCGCGTACCTGGGCGTGGTGGACCCGAACGAACCGGGGCACTATCCGGTCTGCCCGCTGTTCCGGCTGACCGGGGTGCTGTGCCCCGGCTGCGGCGGGCTGCGCAGCGCCCACGCCTTCGCCACCGGCGACCTGCCGGCGGCGCTGGGCGCCAACGCCGTGGCGGTGGCCGGCTACCTCGTCTTCGCCGCCTTCACGGCCCTGTGGCTGCTGCGGGCCTTCCGCGGGGGCCCGGTTCCCCGGATCGCGCTGCGGCCGGCCTGGTGGTGGGGGATCGGGGCCGTGGTGCTCGCATTCTCGATTGTCCGGAACCTCCCGTTCGGTTCCGCGCTGGCCCCCTGACCCCGGCGGAGGCCTTGGGGGAACTACGGGAAGGCCATATTCCGAGTGTCCAGTCCCTGGGAAACCGAGAACTCCGTGCGGAGGCCTCGGCGACCTGCGGATACCATTTGAGTGCTGACCTTGCAGTGGAACGTGTCTGCAAGGCGGCCGACCGTCATCGACCCGGAAGGGGGCCGCTCGCGTGAGTGTGCTCGACGAGATCATCGAAGGGGTCCGCGAAGACCTTGCCGAACGGCAGGCCCGCGTGAGCCTCGACGAGCTCAAGGAGCGTGCCGCCAAGGCGCCCCAGGCCAAGGACGGCGTCGCCGCCCTGCGTGGCGACGGCGTCAAGGTGATCTGCGAGGTCAAGCGCTCCAGCCCCTCCAAGGGCGCGCTGGCCGCGATCGCGGATCCGGCCGGGCTCGCCGCCGATTACGAGGCCGGCGGGGCGGCGGTCATCTCCGTCCTCACCGAGCAGCGCCGCTTCGGCGGCTCGCTCGCCGACCTGGAGGCCGTCCGCGCACGCGTGGACATCCCGATCCTGCGCAAGGACTTCATCGTCACGGCGTACCAGCTGTGGGAGGCCCGCGCCTACGGCGCCGACCTCGTGCTGCTGATCGTCGCGGCCCTGGAGCAGGAGGCCCTGGTCTCCCTCATCGAGCGGGCCGAGTCCATCGGCCTCACCCCGCTCGTCGAGGTGCACGACGAGGAGGAGATCGAGCGTGCCGTCGCCGCCGGCGCCAAGATCATCGGCGTCAACGCGCGCAACCTGAAGGACCTCAAGGTCGACCGCTCCACCTTCGAGCGCGTCGTCGGAGAGATCCCGCCCCACATCGTGAAGGTCGCCGAGTCCGGCATCCGCGGACCCCACGACCTGATCGCCTACGCCAACGAGGGCGCCGACGCCGTCCTCGTCGGCGAGTCCCTGGTCACCGGCCGCGACCCGAAGGCGGCCGTGGCCGACCTCGTCGCCGCCGGCGCCCACCCCGCCCTGCGTCACGGGCGGAGCTGACCACTCCCATGCCTCCCGCCTCCTCCTCCGTCCGCACCCGCCCGGGCCACGGCCCGGCCGGCGTGCCGACGGCGCACGCGCCGCTGGCGCGCGGCTGCCGCCCCCGCGGCTGCCGCGCCCCGGCCCGCCGCGTGCACGGCAGGCGGGTGCGCTACGTGATCGGGTCCGAGCCCGGACAGGTCAACGGCATGCGATGGCGCGGCACGACCGCGTCGTAACGGCGGCCCCTCCGGCCCGGTACCCCTGACGTATCCGGCCGGGGCCCCTCGTACGGCCCCGCCCCCCTTCGTGGGCGCGGGCCGTCCCGTCCGTACGCCTCCCACCCCCTCAGCGGGGTGCGCGGGCGGCGGACCGGCGGCGCAATACGGTGCATCCAGCCCGCGTCGAGCGAAGCCTCGCATTCCGTACCCGTAGGAGTAGTGGCACATGTCCACCAGCTCGTTCTTCATCCCGGACCCGGAGGGTCACGTCCCCAACACCGAGGGCTACTTCGGTGACTTCGGCGGCAAGTTCATCCCGGAGGCCCTCGTCGCCGCCGTGGACGAGGTCGCCGTCGAGTACGAGAAGGCCAAGGGCGACCCGGCCTTCGCCGCCGAGCTCAACGACCTCATGGTCAACTACACCGGCCGGCCCAGCGCCCTGACCGAGGTGCCCCGGTTCGCCGAGCACGCCGGCGGCGCCCGGATCTTCCTCAAGCGCGAGGACCTCAACCACACCGGCTCGCACAAGATCAACAACGTGCTGGGCCAGGCGCTGCTCACCAAGCGCATGGGCAAGACCCGCGTCATCGCCGAGACCGGCGCCGGCCAGCACGGCGTGGCCACCGCCACCGCCTGCGCCCTCTTCGGCCTCGACTGCACCATCTACATGGGCGAGATCGACACCCAGCGCCAGGCCCTCAACGTGGCCCGCATGCGCATGCTCGGCGCCGAGGTCATCGCCGTGAAGTCCGGCTCCCGGACCCTCAAGGACGCCATCAACGAGGCGTTCCGCGACTGGGTCGCCAACGTGGACCAGACCCACTACCTCTTCGGCACCGTCGCCGGCCCGCACCCCTTCCCGGCCATGGTCCGCGACTTCCACCGCGTCATCGGCGTCGAGGCCCGCCGCCAGATCATCGAGCGCGCCGGGCGGCTCCCCGACGCCGTCGCCGCCTGCGTCGGCGGCGGCTCCAACGCCATCGGCCTCTTCCACGCCTTCATCCCCGACGCGGACGTCCGCCTGGTCGGCTTCGAGCCCGCCGGACACGGCGTGGAGACCGGCGAGCACGCCGCCACCCTCACCGCGGGCGAGCCCGGCATCCTGCACGGCTCCCGCAGTTACGTCCTCCAGGACGAGGAGGGCCAGATCACCGAGCCCTACTCCATCTCCGCCGGCCTGGACTACCCGGGCATCGGCCCCGAGCACTCCTACCTCAAGGACACCGGCCGCGGCGAGTACCGCGCGGTCACCGACGACGCCGCCATGCAGGCCCTGCGCCTGCTGTCGCGCACCGAGGGCATCATCCCGGCCATCGAGTCGGCACACGCCCTCGCGGGCGCCCTCGACCTGGGCAAGGAGCTGGGCAAGGACGGCCTCATCGTCGTCAACCTGTCCGGCCGCGGCGACAAGGACATGGACACGGCCGCCCGCTACTTCGGGCTGTACGACGGCGCTGAGGCCGAGGGGGAGAACAAGTGAGCAACCAGGGCAACATCGAACTGCTGAGCGCGACCCTCGCCAAGGCCAAGTCCGAGGACCGCGCGGCCCTCGTCGCCTACCTCCCGGCCGGCTTCCCGACCGTCGACGGCGGCATCGAGGCCGTCAAGGCGATCATCGAGGGCGGCGCCGACGTCGTCGAGATCGGCCTGCCCCACAGCGACCCGGTCCTGGACGGCGCCGTCATCCAGACCGCCGACGACATCGCCCTGCGCGGCGGCGTCAAGATCGCCGACGTGCTGCGCACCGTCCGCGAGGCCTTCGAGGCCACCGGCGTCCCGATCCTGGTCATGACGTACTGGAACCCCATCGACCGCTACGGCGTCGAGCGGTTCACCGCCGAGCTGGCCGCCGCCGGCGGCGCCGGCTGCATCCTCCCCGACCTGCCGGTCCAGGAGTCCGCGCTGTGGCGGGAGCACGCCGCCGAGCACGGTCTGGCGACCGTCTTCGTCGTGGCGCCCAGCAGCAAGGACGAGCGCCTGGCGACCATCACCGCCGCCGGCTCCGGCTTCGTCTACGCCGCCTCCCTCATGGGAGTCACCGGCACCCGCGAGTCCGTCGGCAACGAGGCCCAGGAACTGGTGCGCCGCACCCGCGCCACCACCGACCTCCCGGTCTGCGTGGGCCTGGGCGTCTCCAACGCCGTACAGGCCAAGCAGGTCGCCGGATTCGCCGACGGTGTGATCGTCGGCTCGGCCTTCGTGAAGCTCCTCCTGGACGCCCCGGACCTGCCGACGGGCCTCACGGCCGTGCGGGCGCTGGCGGGCGAGCTTGCGGAAGGCGTACGCAGGTCCTGACCCCGGGCGGGCACGGGACGAGGTTCTGTAGCCCGATCGGGTGGATTCGGCAGCGGGGAGGCACGCGAGTGCCTCCCCGCTTCGTTTGGCCGAACGTGAGCGAGAAGAACGACGGTGCGAACCGCGATGCGACGAAACGATCGGCCCGGGAGCGACTCCAGCAGGAGCGCGAGCGGCAGAAGAGCCGGGACAAGCGGCGGCGGACCTTCCTGGTCGCCGGGGCGGTCGTCGGCGTGCTCGGCCTGGCCGCCGTCGTCGGCGTGATCGCGGCCAACGTCGGCAAGGGCGACAAGGCCGCCAAGTCCGGCCCGGTGGCCGCGCCCTCCGGAGCCACCGGCAAGGACGCGCTCGCCATCCAGACCGGCAAGAACGAGGCCAAGTCCACCCTCACGGTGTGGGAGGACTTCCGCTGCCCCGCCTGCAAGGCCTTCGAGGACAACTACCGCACCACCATCCACGACCTGGAGGCCAAGGGGCTGCTCAAGGTCGAGTACCACCTGGTCACCCTGATCGACGGGAACATGGGCGGCACCGGCTCCCTGAAGGGGGCGAACGCCGCCGCCTGCGCCCAGGACGCCGGCAAGTTCTCCGCGTACCACGACGTCCTCTTCCAGAACCAGCCGCCCGAGACCGACGACGCCTACGGCAAGAACGCCAAGCTGCTGGAGCTGGCCGGCAAGGTCGACGGACTGGACACCCCCGCCTTCCGCTCCTGCGTGGAGGACGGCACCCACAACAGCTGGGTGGGCAAGTCGCACGAGGCCTTCCGCGACGGGAAGTTCCGGGGCACCCCCACCGTGCTGCTCGACGGCAAGGACATCTTCTCCGACCAGGCGAACCCGCTGACCCCGCAGAAGCTGAAGGAGAAGGTCGAGGGCACCGGAGGCAAGACCGCCCCGTCGCCGTCGGCGTCCCCCTCCGCGTCCGCGTCCGGCAGCAGCGGCTCCAAGACCGGCTCCAAGGCCTCCACGGCCACCGGCTCCGGTTCCGCATCCGGTTCCGGTTCCGGCTCCCGGGCGGGGGCCGGCACGGGGTCGGGAGGCTGACCCGGGCGGCCCCGCCATGTGTGGTTTTGGTTTCAGCTTGCCGGGCGGGTTGCGGTCCGTACCGCCCGGCAGGGTAGCGTCAGGTCTGCCATGGACCTTGCTTACATCCCCAGCCCGTCGACCGGCGTGATCCATCTCGGACCGATCCCGCTGCGCGGCTACGCGTTCTGCATCATCATCGGCGTCTTCGTCGCCGTCTGGCTCGGCAACAAGCGGTGGATCGCGCGCGGCGGAAAGCCGGGCACGGTCGCGGACATCGCCGTGTGGGCGGTGCCGTTCGGCCTGGTCGGCGGTCGCCTCTACCACGTGATCACCGACTACCAGCTCTACTTCGGCGAGGGCCGGGACTGGGTCGACGCCTTCAAGATCTGGGAGGGCGGCCTCGGCATCTGGGGCGCCATCGCGCTCGGCGCGGTCGGCGCCTGGATCGGCTGCCGCCTGCGCGGCATCCCGCTGCCCGCCTGGGCCGACGCGCTCGCCCCGGGCATCGCCATCGCCCAGGCCTTCGGCCGCTGGGGCAACTGGTTCAACCAGGAGCTGTACGGCCGCGCGACCGACCTGCCGTGGGCGCTGAAGATCAGCGACGGCCCGAACCGGGTCGCCGGCACCTACCACCCGACCTTCCTCTACGAGTCCCTGTGGTGCCTGGGCGTCGCCGCCCTCGTCATCTGGGCCGACCGGCGCTTCAAGCTGGGACACGGGCGGGCGTTCGCGCTGTACGTGGCGGCCTACTGCTCCGGGCGCGTGTGGATCGAGTACATGCGGGTCGACGAGGCGCACCACATCCTGGGCCTGCGGCTGAACGTGTGGACCGCGATCGTGGTCTTCGTGCTCGCGGTGGTGTACTTCGTGCTCTCGGCGAAGCTGCGGCCGGGGCGGGAGACGGTGGTCGAGCCGGGTCCGGCCGCCGAGGCCGAGGCCGTCCCGGCCGAGCCGAAGGACGGCAAGGCCGACGCCGAGGCCGTCCCGGCGGGTGCGGAGGCCGAGGCCGTCGCGGGGCCGGCCGAGCCGAAGGACGCCGCTGCCGGGCCGGCCGAGGCCGAGGCCGGGGCCAAGGCGAAGCCGACCAGTCTCACGAAGGCCGCGGAGGCCGACAAGAGTTCCGGAGGGGGATTCTGGTCGGTCTAGCCCGCGCGGGTGAAAGGCCGTGAAAGGGCCCGGCGCCGGAGCACTAAGGTGCGCCCAGG
>NZ_JBNNPF010000035.1:0-1993 GCF_050275515.1 Streptomyces sp. NPDC004126
CGCCACGCCCCGGGCCCGCCCCGCGTCACCGAGGATCCGTCCGGGTCCCCGGCGGGGGGCGCCCGCCCCCCCCCCGGGGGGCGGCGGCCGTTCCCGGCCCGGCGGGCCGGGGCAGCGGGCTCAGTGGACGAATGCCGGCTCCGCCGCGGCCTCCGAGGACTCCGCGGCCGCGTCGCGCTTCGCACCGAGGTGGTTGAAGGCCAGGTTGAGCAGGATCGCCACCACGCAGCCGGTGCTGATGCCGGAGTCGAGGACGACCAGCAGGTCCTTCGGGAAGGCGTGGTAGAAGTCGGGCGCGGCGATCGGGATCAGGCCGATGCCGACCGACGCGGCGACGATCAGGGCGTTCTCGCCCTTCTCCATGGCCGCGCCCGCCAGGGTCTGGATGCCGCTGGCCGCGACCGAGCCGAAGAGGACCACGCCGGCGCCGCCGAGGACGGGCAGCGGGACGACCCCGATCACGGAGGCGGCCATGGGACACAGGCCGAGCAGGATCAGGATGCCGCCGCCCGCCGCGACCACGAAGCGGCTGCGCACCTTGGTCATCGCCACGAGCCCGATGTTCTGGGCGAAGGCGCTGCACATGAAGCCGTTGAACAGCGGGCTGAGCGCGCTGCCGAGGGTGTCGGCGCGCAGGCCGCCCTCGATGGTCTTCGCGTCCGCGGGCCGGCCGACGATCTTGCCGAGGGCCAGGATGTCGGCGGTCGACTCGGTCATGCAGACCAGCATCACGATGCACATCGAGACGATGGCGGCGACCTGGAACTGCGGGGCGCCGAAGTGGAAGGGGGTCGGGAAGCCGACGACGGAGGCGTTCTTGACGGCGTCGAAGCTGGTCATGCCCAGCGGGAGGGCGATCAGCGTGCCGGCGACCAGGCCCAGCAGGATGGAGATCTGCTGGAGGAAGCCGCGCAGGAACTTCCGCATCACCAGGACGATCGCCAGGGTGAGAGCCGCCATGCCGATGTTCTTCATCGAGCCGTAGTCGGCAGCGGCTCGGTTGCCGCCCTGCGACCAGTTGAAGGCCACGGGCAGCAGGGACACGCCGATCAGGGTGATGACGGTGCCGGTGACGACGGGAGGGAAGAAGCGTACGAGCTTGCCGAAGTAGGGGGCGGCTATGAAGCCGACCACTCCGGCGACGATGATCGCGCCGAAGATGATGGGGATGGCGTCGTCCCCCTGCCCCTTGCCGATGGCGATCATCGGGGTCACACCGGCGAAGGAGACGCCGTTGACGAAGGGGAGCTTTGCGCCGATCTTCCAGAACCCGAGGGTCTGGAGCAGGGTGGCGAGTCCCGCGGTGAAGAGCGAGGCGCCCATCAGGAAGGCGGTCTCGGTGGCGGAGAGGCCGACCGCCGGTCCGACGATCATGGGCGGGGCTACGACACCCGCGTACATGGCGGCCACGTGCTGGAGACCGCTCGTGAACATCTTCAGCGGAGGCAGGGTCTCGTCGACCGGGTGCTTCTCCTCCGGTACTGCGACTGCATCTTTGCGAAACCTGGGCGTTGCGGCCACGGCTTCCTCCGGTCGGTTAAACACGTCGGCAGGGACGTGGGTGTCATGGAGGTGGTGCGAAAGCGTGCTGGTCCAGCCTGTATGGAGTTGTGGGTACTGCTACTTCTTGTCCCAAGGGGTGCGGAATCGATTCGCCCAAAATCGGCTCCACGCGGTGGCCCCACCCCGGTCAGGGGCTGGTGGTGCCGTGGCAGTGGCACGAGGTGTACGTGTCGCGCTGCGGTGCGGGTGTCACGAGTCACCGCCGCTGGGCGGTCGTCGCGGGATCACCGCTCCGGTGGGAGCGGTGACCGCTCCCGGGGCGCCCTCGGATCTCTCCTCGGGCGCTTCCCGGGAACGGCTGCCGCGGACCCCGCTCGGGTCCGCGGCCGCCGGGCCGGGGGCGGCCCCCCCCGGCGGGCGCCGGGGGTTGCCCCCCGCCCTCGCGTGGGCGGTGAGGCCCGCGGGGAGTTACGCGCCCCGCGCGGGGGCG
>NZ_JBNNPF010000035.1:2003-86201 GCF_050275515.1 Streptomyces sp. NPDC004126
CACCGTCTGGGACGTCCAGTCCGTGAACCGGCCGGTGCCCTTGACGTTGCCCGTGCCGTCCAGCTCGGTGCGCTCGGTGCCCCAGCGGTCGCTGGGGAGATCAGCCCTGGGCGGAGATCCGCGCCAGGCGCTGGGCCTCCTCGCGGGTGGAGACCGCGATGGCCTCCTCGTCCGCGAAGAGCAGCCGGTTGTTCTCGACGATCTGCTTGCCGTTGACGAACGAGGCGGTGACCGGGGCGGCCGCACCGAAGACGAGCGCGGTGACCGGGTCGGCGATCGAGGAGTGCAGGAAGGTGTTCAGGTTCCACAGCACCAGGTCGGCGTTCTTGCCGACCTCCAGCGAACCGATGTTGTCGGCGCGGCCGAGGACCTGGGCGCCGCCGTAGGTGCCGAGGCGCAGCGACTGGCGGGCGTTGAGAGCGGCCTCGCGGTGCACCGGGTTCAGACGGTTGATCAGCAGCGCGTTGCGCAGCTCGGTGTGCAGCTCACCGGACTCGTTGGAGGCGGTGCCGTCCACGCCGAGGCCGACCGGGACGCCGGCGGCCAGCATGTCCGGGACGCGGGCGATGCCGGCGGCCAGACGGGCGTTGGAGGACGGGCAGTGCGCGACACCGGTCTTGGTGCGGGCGAACGCGGCGATGTCGGAGTCGTTCATGTGGACGCTGTGCGCCATCCACACGTCCTCGCCGAGCCAGCCGGTCGACTCGAAGTAGTCGGTCGGGCCCATGCCGAAGAGCTCGTGGCAGAACTTCTCCTCCTCGACCGTCTCCGAACCGTGCGTGTGCATGCGCACGCCCAGGCGGCGGGCCAGCTCGGCGCCCTGCTTCAGCAGCTCGGTGGAGACCGAGAAGGGGGAGCACGGGGCGACGGCGACCTGCGTCATCGAGTCGGCGGAGGCGTCGTGGAACTTCTTGATGGTCGCCTCGGTGTCCGCCAGGGCGCCCTCAAGGGTCTCGACGGCGTGGTCCGGCGGCAGGCCGCCGTCCTTCTCGCTGCGGTCCATGGAGCCGCGGGCGAGGGTGAAGCGGACGCCCATCTCGGACGCGGCGCGGATGATCGCGCCGGAGAGGTCGCCGGAGTTCTTCGGGTAGACGTAGTGGTGGTCCATCGCGGTGGTGACACCGCCGCGGGCCATCGCGGCCAGGGAGCCCTGCGCGGCCACGTACGCCATCTGCTCGTCGATGCGCGCCCAGGTCGGGTACAGCGCGACGAGCCAGTTGAAGAGGTTGTGGTCGGTGGCCAGGCCACGCGTGATCCACTGGTAGAAGTGGTGGTGCGTGTTGACCAGACCGGGGGTCACGAGGTGCCCGGTGCCGTCGATCCGGCGGACGACGTTGTCGAGGTTCTCGGGGGCTTTGCCCGCGCCGATGGACTCGATCTTGTTGCCGGCGATGACGATGTGACCCGAGGCGTACTCGGTGTCGTTCGCGTCGACCGTCGCGATCGCACAGTTCTCGATGACGATGCGCTCTACGGCGCTGTCATGGGCTGCCGATGCTGCCATGGGACTTCCTCGTGCTTTCAGTGGCGGTGCGGGCACGGCAAAACCCAGGGGATTTGAGTGCCGGATCCGGGGGCCTGACAGCTGACAGTACTGCCGCCCCGTGTGCTGGTCCGGGTGCCGATTCAGGAAGTTGTGGGGGTGTCGCGCCCCGGGGCCACTGCGGAGCCCCGGGACGCGCGTGCACTGCTTAGAGGTTGGTCATGTCCACGGGAATGCGGGCGTCAGCGCCGTCGCGGAGGACCGTCGCCTCGATCAGACCGTACGGGCGGTCCGCGGCGAAGTAGACCTCGTTGTCGTTCTTGAGGCCGAAGGGCTCCAGGTCGACGAGGAAGTGGTGCTTGTTCGGGAGCGAGAAGCGGACCTCGTCGATCTCCGAACGGTGGTTGATGATGCGCGAACCCATCTGGTACAGGGTCTGCTGCAGCGACAGGGAGTAGGTCTCCGCGAAGGCCTGGAGCATGTGCTTCCGGGTCTCGGCGTAGGACTTCTCCCAGTTGGGCATCCGCTGCTCGTCGTCGGTCCAGTTGAAGCGCCAGCGGCCCGACACCTGGGTGGCCAGGATGCGGTCGTACGCCTCCTGCAGGGTCGTGTACTTGTCCTTCACGTAACCCCAGAACTCGGAGTTCGTGGAGTTCATGACGATCAGGTCCTTGAGGCCGGAGACGACCTCCCAGTTCTGGCCGTCGTACGTGATCTGGGTGACGCGGGTCTCCATGCCCTGGCGGACGAAGGAGTGGTTGACCTCGTCGGCGCCGATGAACTTGGAGTTGGCGTCCGAGGTCGCGATGCGGTCCCAGGCGTACTCTTCGATCCGGATGCGGGCGCGCTGGATCGGCTCCTGGCTGTTGACGAACCAACGCGCCAGGTGGATGCCGAACTGCTCGGCGGACTCGATGCCGTACTCCTTGGCGAACGCGTACACCGTGTTCTTGGTGGTGTCCGTCGGCAGGACGTTGGCGTTCGAGCCGGAGTAGTGGACGTCGTCCATGTCGCCGGAGAGGGCGACCGAGACGTTCAGGTCCTTGATGTGGTGGGTGTCGCCGTCCCGCGTGATCTTGACGACGCGGTTCTCTGCCTTGCCGTACTGGTTCTGGCCCAGAATCGTGGCCATGCTAGCTCCCTCGGTAAACGGAGTAGCCGAACGGGTTGAGCAGCAGCGGTACGTGGTAGTGCTCGCCCGGGTTCACCGCGAAGGTGATGGTTACCTCGGGGAAGAACGCACCGCTGTCCCTTACGCGGGGGGCGTCCTGCTGCGCCTCGGCTTGCTTCTTTGCGAAGTACGTCTCGGTCTCGAAGTCGAGACGCACGTGTGTGGTGCCCTCCGGCAGGGCCGGCAGGTCCTTGCAGCGCCCGTCGGCGTCGGTGGCGCTGCCGCCCAGGGCCGCCCACTCGCCGTCGAGGCCCGCGCGGGCCGACAGGGAGATGGCGACGCCCTCGGCGGGACGGCCGATGCTGGTGTCCAGGATGTGGGTGGACACCGACGCGGTGGTCTCGGTGCTCATGGTCACTCTCCTTCTGCGAGTTCGGCGAGGCGGGTCAGGCGGATCCGGTTGATCTTCACCAGCTCGCCGCGGGCGATCTCTCGCTCCTGCTCGGCGGTGTGGTCGATCCGGACCTTAACCGCGTCCCGCATGAACTCACCGGTCGCACCGGTGGCGCAGATGAGGAAGACGTGGCCGAACTTCTCCTGGTAGGCCAGGTTCAGCTCCAGGAGCTCGTTCTTGAGCTCCTCCGAGGCACCGGCCATGCCACGCTGCTCGCGGGCGGAGGTCGGGTCTCCCGGCTTCGGCCGGCCGATCGGCGCGTGGCCTCCCATCGCCTCGCCCAGGTCCTCCGCGGTGAGCTCCGCCATGGCGGACTCGTTGGCGGCGAACAGGGCGTCGACGGTGGTGAAGGGGCGCTGGGCGAGCATCTTGCTCCCCCACGCCGAACTGGCGCACACCTCGTGCAGCTCGGCCGTGGCCGCGCTGTCGTCCAAGGCGTTGAACCGGGTGAGACCCGGGGTCGGACTCGAAGTCACGGTAGGCCTCCGTGGCCTGTTGTTGCTTTGACGGGCTGCGCATAGCTAACGCCCTCGGCAACACGGCGTCAACACTTTGTTGAAATTTCCCGTACACAAAAGCCGCCGCCCGGGTGAATTGGGCGGCGGCTCGTCACCACGGGTTAATCAGCCTTCACTCTTGGCTGTCTTCGCGGCCTTCGTTTGAGCGGCGGCGTCCCGGTTCAAGTAGTTGTAGACCGTGAAGCGGCTTACGCCCAGGGCGCTCGCGACCGTTTCCACACCGTGCCGCACGGAGAACGCGCCCCGCGCCTCCAGTATGCGCACCACGTCCTGCTTGGCCTTGCGGTCCAGCTGTGCCAACGGTACGCCGTGCCGGCGTTCCAGCACGGCAAGGATGCGGTCCAGCGAGTCGGAGAGCTGGGGCAGGCGCACGGCCAGCAGCTCCTGACCCTCCCACGCGAGCACGACGTCGTCGGGTTCCGCCAGGGACGGGTCCATCATCTCGCCGCCCATCGCGTCCACCAGCGGCTTGACCGCGGCGACGAAGGGGTGGTCGCGGGGCTCGGTCATGCGCCGTCCTCCCCGATCACATTGACCTGGAGCGAGACGCGCGTCGCGCCGGCGTCCAGGGAGTCGCGCAGCAGCGCGGCGACGGCGGTCAGCACCCGGTCGGAGTCGCCCTCGGCGGTGTTTCCGAACGGGCCGACGTCGACCGCGTCCAGCTCGGCCTTCTGGATGACCTCGCGGGCGGCCACGGCGTGGGCGGGAGCCTCTTCGAGGTCGAAGGGCTCGGTCGTGAACTCAACTCTCAATCGCACGTCGTCAAGCTACCGGGCGGTCGTGAGATTCCGGGAGTCCGCACTTGACAAGTCAGACGCTCTGCTTGCAATCTTCCATCAAGCAGAAAATAACTTCCGCAATACGGAAGGAGCGCACACCCCTCATGGGATACACGGACCAGCGCTTCGATGTGAACCTGTCGATCCTCTTCACGGAACTCCCGCTCCTGGAGCGCCCCGCGGCCGCCGCCGCGGCGGGCTTCACCGCGGTCGAGCTGTGGTGGCCCTGGATCGAAACCCCCACCCCCGCTCAGGAGGAGCTGGACGCCCTCAAGAAGGCTCTTGAGGACGCCGGCACCCAGCTGGTGGGCCTGAACTTCTACGCCGGCCAGCTGCCGGGCCCGGACCGCGGCGCGGTATCGGTCCCCGGCGAGGAGTCGGACCGCTTCAACGCCAACATCAACGTGGCGGCCGACTTCGCCGCCTCGGTCGGCTGCAAGGCGCTCAACGCCCTGTACGGCAACCGCGTCGAAGGCGTGGACCCGGCGGTCCAGGACGAGCTGGCCCTGAAGAACCTGGTCGTCGCGGCCCAGGCCGCGGACCGCGTGGGTGCGATCCTCCTGATCGAGACCCTCAACAAGCCCGAGTCGCCGCTCTACCCCCTGGTGAGCGCCCCGGCCGGCATCGAGGTGGTGGACAAGGTGAACGAGGCCACCGGCCTCGGGAACGCCAAGTTCCTCCTCGACCTGTACCACCTGGCGATGAACGATGAGGACCTCTCCGAGGTCATCGAAAAGTACGCCGCCAAGACCGGGCACGTCCAGATCGCGGACAAGCCGGGACGCGGTGCCCCCGGCACCGGCGAGCTGCCCCTCGAGGACCTCCTCGACCAGCTCAAGAAGGCCGGCTACCAGGGCTTTGTCGGCCTGGAGTACAAGGCCGCCGACGCCGCCGCGTCCTTCGCCTGGCTCCCGGCCGAGGCCCGCGCCGCCAAGTAAGAGGACGAAGTCCGGGCGATCGGCCAGGCACCTCACGCACTTTTCGTACGAAGCATTAAGAGAAGGACCCTCATCATGAGCAACCTCCCCAAGATCGCGTGGATCGGTCTCGGCATCATGGGCTCCCCCATGTCCGAGAACCTCCTCAAGGCCGGCTACTCGGTCACCGGCTTCACCCTGGAGCAGGACAAGCTGGACCGCCTGGCCGCCGCCGGCGGCTCCGCGGCCGGCTCGATCGCCGAGGCCGTCGCCGACGCCGACGTCATCATCACGATGGTGCCCGCCTCCCCGCAGGTCGAGGCCATCAACTACGGCCCGAACGGCATCCTCGAGAACGCCAAGTCCGGCGCGCTGATCATCGACATGTCGTCGATCACCCCGCAGACCTCCGTCGACCTGGCGAAGAACGCCGCCGAGAAGGGCATCCGCGTCATCGACGCCCCGGTGTCCGGCGGCGAGGCCGGCGCCATCGAGGCCGTACTGTCGATCATGGTGGGTGGCGAGCAGGCCGACTTCGACGCCGCGCTCCCGATCCTCGAGACCCTCGGCAAGGTCATCGTCCTGTGCGGTCCGCACGGCTCCGGCCAGACGGTGAAGGCCGCCAACCAGCTCATCGTCGCGGTGAACATCCAGGCGTGCGCCGAGGCCGTCGTCTTCCTCGAGAAGTCCGGCGTGAACCTCGAAGCCGCCCTCGACGTCCTCAACGGCGGTCTGGCCGGCTCCACGGTCCTGACCCGCAAGAAGGACAACTTCCTGAACCGCGACTTCAAGCCCGGCTTCCGGATCGACCTGCACCACAAGGACATGGGCATCGTCACCGACGCCGCCCGCAACGTCGGTGCGGCCCTCCCGGTCGGCGCGGTCGTCGCCCAGCTGGTCGCCTCGCTGCGCGCCCAGGGTGACGGCGGCCTGGACCACTCCGCGCTGCTGCGTGCGGTCGAGCGCCTCTCCGGCGCCCAGATCTGATCCCCGCGGCGGCCCGCTCCCCCGGGCCGCCCTCCCCCCGCCCTGACGGGGGCCTGAGTTTCCGGATGGTGCCGGTGCTGACACCTGTCCTGTCGCGCCCAAGCGCCGGCACCGTCCGGATCACCTCTCCTCTCTCTTTCTTTTAAACAAACTGTTGACGTCGCGTTCACGCCGAAATTAGGCTGTTCCGCATGACGGAAGACGATTTCCGTCAGCAGTTCCCCGTACGGAAGGTCACCATGTCGAAGCGCACGCTGACGACCGAGTCCGGCGCCCCGGTCGCCGACAACCAGAACTCCGCCACCGCCGGCGTCGGTGGCCCGCTCCTGATCCAGGACCAGCAGCTCCTTGAGAAGCTCGCCCGCTTCAACCGCGAGCGCATCCCGGAGCGCGTCGTGCACGCCCGCGGCTCTGCCGCGTACGGCTACTTCGAGGTGACCGACGACGTCACCGCGTACACCAGCGCGGCGTTCCTGAACACGGTCGGCAAGAAGACCGAGACCTTCCTGCGCTTCTCCACCGTCGCCGACTCCCTCGGTGGCGCGGACGCCGTCCGCGACCCGCGCGGCTTCGCGCTCAAGTTCTACACCGAAGAGGGCAACTACGACCTCGTCGGCAACAACACCCCGGTGTTCTTCATCAAGGACCCGATCAAGTTCCCCGACTTCATCCACTCCCAGAAGCGCGACCCCTTCACGGGCAAGCAGGAGCCGGACAACGTCTGGGACTTCTGGGCGCACGCCCCCGAGGCCACGCACCAGATCACCTGGCTGATGGGTGACCGCGGCATCCCGGCGTCCTACCGCCACATGAACGGCTACGGCTCCCACACCTACCAGTGGACCAACGCCCAGGGCGAGGCCTTCTTCGTCAAGTACCACTTCAAGACGAACCAGGGCATCCGCTGCCTCTCGGGCGAGCAGGCCGCCGAGCTCGTCGGCCAGGACGCCAACTCGCACCAGACCGACCTGCTCCAGGCGATCGAGCGCGGCGTGAACCCGAGCTGGACCCTCTACGTCCAGGTCATGCCGGCCGCCGAGGCCGCGGACTACCGCTTCAACCCGTTCGACCTCACCAAGGTGTGGCCGCACTCGGACTACCCGCTGCAGCGCGTCGGCCGCCTGGTCCTGGACCGGAACCCCGACAACGTCTTCGCCGAGGTCGAGCAGTCCGCCTTCTCCCCGAACAACTTCGTCCCGGGCATCACCGCCTCGCCGGACAAGATGCTCCAGGGCCGCCTGTTCGCGTACGCCGACGCCCAGCGCTACCGCCTCGGTGTGAACCACACCCAGCTGCCGGTCAACGCCCCGAAGGCGACGAAGGCCGACAACTACGGCCGCGACGGCGTGATGGCGCTGCGCAACGGTTCGCGCACCGACAAGAACTACGAGCCCAACTCGTACCAGGGCCCCGCCGAGACCGGCATAGCCCTCGGTGCCCCGAAGGCCGTCTCCGGCTACACGGGCACCCACGAGGCCCCGGCCCACACCAAGGACGACGACTTCTTCCAGGCCGGTGAGCTCTACCGCCTGATGTCGGAGGCCGAGAAGCAGCGCCTGGTGGCGAACATCGCCGGCGGCCTGTCTCAGGTCACCCTCGAGGACGTCATCGAGAAGAACCTGGCTCACTTCCACGCCGCCGACGCCGACTACGGCAAGCGCGTCGAGGAGGCCGTCCGCGCCCTGCGCGACGCCTGAGCCCAAAAGCTGCACCGGGGGCCTGACGGGAGGTCAGGCCCCGGGTGCCGAGCCCGCACCGCGGACCCGGATGAGGGGTGGTACGCGGTGGGGGCAGGACGAGGACCGTGGCGGGCGAGCGAGCCAGTGCGGTGGTAATGGGTTCCGAGGCCCGTCTCTTGACCTGAGGGAGACGGTGCCGGAGTTCTCGTCGCCCGACCGCCACGGTCCCAGCCACTCCTCTATATAGAGGGGCCACGCACAGGGCCCCCTCTATATAGAGGAGAACCTTCCGACTCCGCCCGGCGGTGCGAACGTCCTGTCGCGCCAGCCTCGCTCCGTCGGGCGGTAACAACCAGAGAGCCGAGTCACGGACGGTCCCGTGACTCGGCTCTTTGTTGTGTGTTGGGGGGGGGTGCCGTGCGGGCCCGCTATCTCCCCTTCGACCCCGTGGGGTGGGGCGGGGGTTGCCCACCCGCCCCCTTGTCTGCGGGCCGGGGGTGCGGGGGCGGGATCCCCGCGGACGGTCTCAGAGAAGCGTGGGGGCTTCCCGTCAGTCCCATCGTCCGAGCAGCCCAGGAATCCGACAGGCGCCGCAGATCGCTACGCGCTCCTCGGATCTCGGCGGCCGGCGACCGTCCGGGGCTGGTGTGGGGCGGGTTCGACGTTGGAGGCTGCGGTGGTGAACTCGCGCCCGGAGGCGCCGCGGATGTAGGCAAGCTCCATCCAGCGCTCGATGCCGGTATCCGAGACGTTCTCGTTGATCACAGCCATCAGGACGCCCTCGACACCGGAGGCAATGTCGCGCACACGTCGGTGGAGGAGGCGGTGAGGGACGTATTCGTAGCACTCACTCATCGGACTCCGCCTCGAAGGTGTCGAGGAAGCGCTCCCAGCCGGCCAACGCCCGATCGAGTAGATCCGCGCTCGGCGTGATGACCGCAGCCACAGCCTTCGACTGGCTGTCGCCGCTGCTGTGCACGGGGGCCTGAGGCATGTACACCCTCCTTGCTCACATTCGGTAGCAGAGCGACTACGACGCTACTCGCAGTGTTTCTGCGAATCAAGAGAATCTGCTACTCGCAGGATGTCTGCGTGCCTGCAAGACTGTCTGCGACTCGAAAGGAGCACGTATGAGCGAGGGATTCGGTCTGGTCGTGCGCTTCTCACTGCGCGACCAGGGAGCCGCGAAGGCATTCGACGAGCTGTGCGCGATCACCCTGGAGGGCATCAAGCAGGCAGAGCCCGGGACGCTGACCTACGTGGTGCACGTGCCGGAGGGTGAGCCCTTGGTGCGCGTGTTCTACGAGCTGTACGCGGACCGTCAAGCTTTCGACGCTCACGAGGCGCAGCCGCACACCAAGCACTTCCTCGCCCAGCGCGAGCAGTACCTTGCCGGTGTCGAGGTCACGTTCCTCGAGGCGATCGCTGGGAAGGTGGCGGCACTGCAGTGAGTTCCGAGGAGCGGCGCGTATTTGGGGCGCGCGTGGCCGATCTGCGTAAGCAGAAGGGCATGACGCAGGGAGAACTCTCTGCGGCCATCGGCCGCACGGCGAGCTGGCTGTCGCAGGTCGAGCGGGGTATCCAGCCGGTCAACCGTCTGGACGTGCTGCGACTTCTCGCTGGCGGCCTCAGCGTGCCGCTCCAGGTTCTTCAACCCGACGCGCCGCCCCCAGCCGAGGCGACGCCATCGCCCGCGTCGGAGACGAATGACCTCGATCAGGCTCGGCTGGTGCTGTCTGGGCATCCAGCGCTCGATGTCCTCCTCAATCCGCGCCAGGGCTTCCAGCCGGACGACCTCCCCGCCCTCCGTTCGTCGGTGGGCGCGATCTGGACCCTCACGCACAACGCTCGGTTCGCAGAGCTCAGTGTGGAAATAGGTGCGTTGGTCCCGAGGCTGGAGCTGGCCTGCCGTACGGCGTCGGCTGAGCACGTGCCCGAACTGCACGATCTGCTGGCCAGGACCTATCAAGCCCTGGCTGCGGCTTTCGTGCGCCAGCACGAGGCCGATGCGGCTTGGGTCGCCGCTGACCGGGCGATCCGCGCTGCCGAGCTTTCATGCAACCCACTGAACGTGTTCGCCGGGATCTACCGCCTGTGCCACGCCTTCGTCCGCCTGCAGCACCTCGACCAGGCAGAGCACGCTGCCACCACGGCCATCACCACCCTCGAGAACACCACGGCCGGCGAGCCCCAACACCTGTCCGTTCTGGGATCACTGCACCTGGTGCTGGCACTCGTACACGCTCGCGCGGGCGAAAGATCCGCCGCGCGGCAGCAGATCGAGGCCGCCCGAGGCGTCGCCCGACGGCTGGGCGAGGACCGCAACGACTTCCATCTCGAGTTCGGCCCCACGAATGTTGAGATTCAGGCCGTGTCGACCGCTGTCGAACTCGGTGATGCAGGCGAGGCCCTTGACCTCTGCAAGGGGATCAACGCGGACGGTTTGTCCTCCGAGCGCCAGGCGCGCTTGTTGATGGACATGGGCAGAGCCCACGCACAACGCCGCCAGCATGCGGACTCGCTGGACTGCCTACTGCGCGCCGAAGAACTGGCACCTGAAATGGTCCACACCCACGTTGCGGCCCGGGCGGCCATCAGGGACCTCGTGCTCAGCGCCGGCCGTACCGCGTCCGACGAACTCAGAGGCCTGGCCGAACGCACGGACAGCCTCGGCTGAGAGCGATGAGCACCCCGCCGAAGAACTCAATGCCACTCCACTCCGTGTCGGTTGCCGGGGTCGACGCCGAGCCGACAACGTGACCTGGTCCGCGACAGCGCACGTTTCGGGAGCGGTCATCTCGTCGAGCGCCCCCGCCTGCCGCAGCATGAACGGGATGCCAGACTTTGCCAATGATCAATGCCAAAGAGACCGTCCACCAGTTCCTCTTGCAGGTGCGCTCGGGGCGGCACCCTGACCGAGCCGGTCGCTTCATGGCCGACCGGGTCCGGGCCCACCAGGTCGTCTCAGAGGCACCGGTGGTCGTGGAGCGCACACCGCAGCAGTACACCGAGCACGTTCAGGAGATGCTCGACGCATACGGCGCTTTCACGCTGACCGTTGACGAGCTCATCGCCGATGGAGATCGGGTCTACGCCCGCTGGACCCAGAACGGGCGGCACGTCGGACCGGTCGACGGCCATCTGCCGACCGGTGCGCCGGTCACGGCAATGACCAGCGCGGTCTATCGCGTCGAGGACGGACTCATTGTCGAGTACTGGATCCAGATCGACCGGCAGGGAATCACCGCCCAGCTACAGCAAGCGGCTGCTGAGCACTGATCCAGACCCGATCAACAGGTACTGAGGATTGCTCGCCGCCGGCTTCCCACAGCGCCGTGGAGACCGCATGAGAGGGCCTGGAATGAGCCAGTCAGCACAGTTCAACGTCGAGCGTCTTGACGGTACGGCGGCGGCGAAGGCCGAGGACGCCTTCCGACTGGTCTACGCCGAGGCCTTCGCCGAACCGCCCTACGGCGAGACCGAAGCGGACGTAGCCGTCGCCTTCCGGCGCTTCCGGTCCCAGGCCCGCAACAGCACCTTCGCCGGAGCCCTGGCTACGACCGTTGACGGCGAACCGGTCGGCATGGCCTATGGCATCCGCCTGGGCCCGCAGGCGGTTTGGTGGGACCAGCTCACCGAGCCCGTACCGGAGGACATGCGTCGCGAGGACGGCCGCAGAACCTTCGGCCTGATGGAGCTCGCCGTGCGCGCCGCCTGGCGGCGCCAGGGCCTCGCCCACCGCCTGCACGACGCCCTGATCGGCACCACCGACGCCGAACGCGCCCTGCTCAACGTCCACCCGGACAACAAGGCGGCCGTGGCCGCGTACCGGGCATGGGGCTACCAGAAGGTGGGCGACGCCCACCCGTGGCCTGGAGCACCGTTGCACTACGTGATGCTGCTCGCCGACAAGCCGCAGGGTGCCTGACCTCTTCCCACGGCGCTGTGATCACCATGTGGTGCGGGTATCGGCCCCAGACGGCCGCCGGCCGCCGGCCGCCGAGGAAAGAGGAGCGCGTAGCGATCTGTTGCGCCTGGGGGCTTCGCAGGTCGCTCTGGTCGGCCTCTCGTGCGGGTAGCCGGGCCCCCGGCCCGGAAACGCAGACGTGGGGGCCCGGATGCCCGGCGGGCCAGCGCCCGGCTCCTCGTCTGATCGCTGAGATGCCCGTCCCTTCTCCTCTGGACCGTGCCGTTTCTTTGGGGGTTTCCCGGCAGTCTTTCGGCTTTCCGGGGCGGGTCGGTCTGTCAAGGGTGGAGCGAAGCGACATCGCGAAGCGACGCGACCGAAGGGAGCGCCCTTTACAGGCCGGCACGACACGGAAGGACGATGGGACTGCCGGGAAACCCCCAACCCGCTCTGAGACCGTCCCGGGGGCTACCGCCCACCGCACCACCGCCCCGCCCCACGGGGTCGAGGGGGAGATAGCGCGCCCGCACCGCAAGCCCCGTACCCCCCAACGCACCGCGGCCCCCGCCCCTCCCGGAGGAGGAACGGGGGCCGCAGGGTGCGTGCGTACGTACGGGATGCGATCAGACCTTGAGGCTCTTGATCGCGGTCGGGGCGTGGCCCGGCTCGGTCGCGAGCTCTTCGAACTCGGTGACGTCGCTCATGTCGACCGTCTTGCTCATCGCGATGTTGGTGATGCGCTCCAGGATGGCCTCGACGACGACCGGGACCTGGAACTCCTGCGCCAGCTTCTTGGCCTCCTCGAAGGCCTCGCCCAGCTTGTCCGGGTCGGTGACGCGGATGGCCTTGACGCCGAGGCCCTCGGCGACCTTGACGTGGTCGACGCCGTAGACGCCGATCTCCGGGGTGTTGATGTTCTCGAACTCGAGGTTGACCTCGAAGTTGATGCCCAGGTTGCCCTGCGCCTGGCGGATCAGGCCCAGGTAGGCGTTGTTCACGAGGACGTGGACGTAGGGGACCTTGTGCTGTGCGGCGACGGCCAGCTCTTCGATCATGAACTGGAAGTCGTAGTCGCCGGAGAGGGCGACGACCGGGGTCTCGGGCTCCGCGGTGGCGGCACCGATGGCGGCCGGGATGGTCCAGCCGAGCGGGCCGGCCTGGCCGCAGTTGACCCAGTGGCGCGGCTTGTAGACGTGCAGGAACTGCGCGGCCGCGATCTGCGAGAGACCGATGGTGGTGACGTAGCGGGTCTCCGGGCCGAAGGCCTTGTTCATCTCCTCGTAGACGCGCTGCGGCTTCAGGGGGATGTTGTCGAAGTGCGTACGGCGCTGCAGGGTGGCCTTGCGCTCCTGCGCGGACTCGGTCCACGCGGAGAAGTCGGGCAGCTTGCCCTCGGCCTTGAGCTCCTTGGCGACCTCGATGAAGAGCTCCAGGGCGACCTTGGCGTCCGAGGCGATGCCGAAGTCCGGGGCGAAGATCTTGCCGATCTGGGTGGGCTCGATGTCGACGTGGACGAACTTGCGGCCCTTGGTGTAGGCGTCCATGTTGTAACCGGTGTGACGGTTGGCCCAGCGGTTGCCGATGCCCAGGACGAAGTCCGACTCGAGGAACGTGGCGTTGCCGTAGCGGTGGGCGGTCTGCACACCGACCATGCCGGCGGCCAGCTCGTGGTCGTCCGGGATGACGCCCCAGCCCATCAGGGTGGAGATGACCGGAACGTTGATCAGCTCGGCGAACTCGACCAGCAGGTCGGAGGCGTCGGCGTTGATGATGCCGCCACCGGCGACGATCAGCGGGCGCTCGGACTCCAGCAGGAACTGGATCGCCTTCTGCGCCTGGGCGCGGCTGGCCTGCGGCTTGTAGACCGGCAGCGGGGTGTAGGTCTCGGGGTCGAACTCGATCTCGGTCAGCTGGACGTCGATCGGCAGGTCGATCAGGACCGGGCCCGGACGGCCGGAGCGCATCAGGTGGAAGGCCTGCTGGAAGACGCCGGGGACCTGCGCGGCCTCCAGGACCGTGGTGGCGGCCTTGGTGACGGGCTTGGCGATGCTGGCGATGTCGACGGCCTGGAAGTCCTCCTTGTGGAGCTTCGAGACCGGAGCCTGACCGGTGATGCACAGGATCGGGATCGAGTCCGCGATGGCGGAGTACAGGCCGGTGATCATGTCGGTGCCGGCCGGGCCCGAGGTGCCGATGCAGACGCCGATGTTGCCCGCCTTGGCACGGGTGTAGCCCTCGGCCATGTGCGAGGCGCCCTCGACGTGGCGGGCCAGCGTGTGCGCGATGCCGCCCACGTTCTTGAGCTCGCGGTAGAACGGGTTGATCGCAGCACCGGGCACGCCGAACGCTTGTTCGACACCCTCGAGCTTGAGGATCTCAACTGCGGCAGCGGCGGCTGTCATACGAGGCATCAGGTTCTCCTGCGGGTCTGGCGGTCAGACTTTTCCGTCATCCGGAATTTTTGTTCTGCTATACGGAACAAGCTAAGGCGCGGCTTCGCGCACGTCAAGGCGGTAAGACACCCCGGAACACACCAAAAGCCGCATCGCGTTCGGCGAGTTGTACAAATGACCAGGGCCCGGAGCCGGATCGGCGTGAATCGGCCGGTCCTCGTCCCCCTGCGGTCGCCGGTGGTGGAGCATGGACCCACGCACAGCGACGGAGGGGGTCCAGGTCTCATGGCGGAAGCGGTACCGGTGCGCTGTCCTTCGTGCCGGCGCGAGAACGGCTACAGCGTCCCGGTCTATCCCTGCGCCTGCGGGAGCCCGGTCGTGCCGCCCCTGGACCTGGCGGCCCCGCCCGTCCCCCTCACGCACCGCAACTGGTCGGAGGCCTGGGTGACCGTGCGCTGCGCGGCCTGCGGGCGGGAGAGCGAGTGGCCGCACCCGGAGGTCGGCTGCGGCTCCTGCGGGATGGTCGTACGGGTGCCCGTGCACCCGGTGGCGCAGCCGGCCGGGGATGCCCCGGCCGGCTGGGACGCCTCGGATGCCGCGAACGCGGGCACGGGCGCGCGGGGCGGCGTGCGGGAGGACCCGGCGCGGGCGGAGCCGGGCCGGACCGCGGGCGGGGCCGGGCCGCGTACCGGCCCGGGGGCGGGGCGGCCCGGCTCCGGGTCGCGGTCCCCGGTGTCGCGGCCGGCGTTCCGGCCCGTGACCATCCGTACCGCCCGGGACGCGGTGGTCACCGCCGCGCTGTACCTGCGCTGGCTCGGCTTCCAGGACGTGCGCCAGCCCGACCAGGTGCCGATCCCGTCGGCGGTGGTGGACCTGCGGGCACCCGGGGTGGTGGCGCAGGTGGACCCGACCACGGCTCCGGCCGGGCTGCGGGCGGTGGAGTGCGTGTGGCTGAACGGTCTGACGGCCTCGGCGACCAGCGTCTACTTCTCCCTCGCCGGGTACACCGAGGAGGCCCGGGGCCGGGCGGACGACCTGGGGATACCGCTGTTCGTGATGGACCTGACGGGCATGCCGCAGCCGGTCAACGACCCGGCGGACCGGCTGGTGGGAATGGGGGCCTAGGCTCTGGGGCTGTTGATACGCGTAACGACTTCTTGTTCCTACGTCTCGCGTCTCGCCGTATCGACTTCTTGCCTATCGTCCTGACGCCCCTGCCTGCCGAGGAGAGCCCGATGAGCCTGTACGACATCCCGCTGACGACCCTGGACGACGAGCCCACCAGCCTGGCGGCCCACCGGGGCAAGGCCATCCTCCTGGTGAACACCGCCTCCCAGTGCGGGCTCACCCCCCAGTACTCGGGACTGGCCCGGCTGCAGTTCAAGTACGAGGAGAAGGGCTTCACCGTTATAGGTGTGCCTTGCAATCAGTTCGGCGGGCAGGAGCCGGGCACCGCGGAGGACATCCAGACCTTCTGCGCGGCCGGCTTCGGCGTGACCTTCCCGATGCTGGAGAAGTCCGAGGTGAACGGTGAGAACCGGCACCCCCTGTACCAGGAGCTGGTGAAGACCCCGGACGCCGAGGGTGAGGCGGGGGACATCCAGTGGAACTTCGAGAAGTTCCTGATCTCCCCCGCCGGCGAGGTCGTCGGGCGCTTCCGCCCGCGCACCGAGCCCGAGGCCCCCGAGGTCATCGCCGCGATCGAGGCGCAGCTGCCGGGCTGAGACCCGTACGCGGCGCTCGGCCGAGGTCGGCCCGGCCCAGCTCGCCCCGGCTCAGCCCAGGTCGGCCTCGTCGTACTCGCGCGTCGAGCCGGCCGCGGTGAGCTCCCTCAGCTCGACCCGGCGGATCTTGCCGGAGACGGTCTTGGGCAGCTCGGCGAACTCGATGCGCCGGATCCGCTTGTACGGGGAGAGGACCGCCCGGGAGTGCTCGAAGAGCGCCCGGGCGGTCTCCTCACCGGGCTCCCAGCCGGCGGCGAGGGTGACGTACGCCTTCGGCACCGCCAGTCGCAGCTCGTCGGGTGCGGGGACGACGGCCGCCTCGGCCACGGCCTCGTGCTCCAGGAGGGCGCTCTCCAGCTCGAAGGGGCTGATCTTGTAGTCGGAGGCCTTGAAGACGTCGTCGGCCCGGCCCACGTAGGTGAGGCAGCCGTCGGCGTCGCGGGAGGCGATGTCGCCGGTCCGGTAGAGCCCGTCGGCCATGGCCTCGGCGGTGCGCTCGGGGTCGTCCCGGTAGCCGGTCATCACCCCCGCGGGGGCGCTGCGCAGGTCCACGCACAGCTCTCCCTCGACGGGGGACTCCTTGCCCGTGACGGCGTCCAGCAGGACGATCTCGTACCCGGGCGCCGGCCGGCCCATGGACCCGGGCTTGACCTCGGCCCCGGGGAAGTTCCCGACCTGGAGGGTGGTCTCGGTCTGGCCGAAGCCGTCGCGGATGGTGATGCCCCAGGCGTCCCGGACCCGCTCGATCACCTCGGGGTTCAGCGGCTCGCCGGCGGCGACGGCCTCGCGCGGGGGCTTCCGCAGCTTGGTGAGGTCGGACTGGATCAGCATCCGCCAGACGGTGGGCGGGGCGCAGAAGGTGGTGACGCCGCCGCGGTCCATCTCGGCCATGAGGCGCTCGGCGTCGAAGCGGGTGTAGTTGTGGACGAAGACGGTGGCGCCCGCGTTCCAGGGGGCGAAGATGTTGGACCAGGCGTGCTTGGCCCAGCCGGGTGAGGCGATGTTGAGGTGGACGTCGCCGGGGCGCAGCCCGAGCCAGTACATGGTGGACAGGTGCCCGATCGGGTACGAGGCGTGCGTGTGCTCGACCAGCTTGGGGCTGGCGGTGGTGCCCGAGGTGAAGTAGAGCATCAGGGGGTCGGTGGCGAGGGTGATGCCGTCCGGGGTGAAGTCGCAGTCGGTGGCGTACATGTCCTCCAGCCGCCGCCACCCGGTGGGGACCTCCGTCCCGGCGGCGATGCGGGTGTAGGTGCCGGGGACCTCGTCGAACTTGTGGGTGTCCTCGGCGCGGGCGATGACGTGGCGTACGTGGCCGCGGTCGACCCGGTCGCGCAGGTCGGCGGGGCCGAGCAGCGGGGTGGCGGGGATGACGACGGCGCGCAGTTTCATCGCGCCGAGCATCACCTCCCACAGCTCTCTCTGGTTGCCGAGCATGACGAGGATCCGGTCGCCGGCGGCGACGCCCTGGGCGCGGAGCCAGTTGGCGGCGGAGTCGGACCGTACGCTCATCTCGCCGAAGGAGACGGAGCGGCTGGTGCCGTCCTCCTCGACGATGCGCAGGGCGTCGGCGCCGTTCCCGGTCGCGATGTGGTCGAACCAGTCGAGGGCCCAGTTGAAGCGCTCGGGGCGGGGCCAGGTGAAGCCGGCGCGGGCGGCGTCGTACTTCCCGCGGTGTTCGAGCAGGAAGTCCCGCGCGGCCTGGAAGCTTTCGGTGGCGCTGTTCTCCGTCATGAGAGGCATCGTGCCGCGCCGGGAGGGGCCTCCACCAGGGCGGCGTCAGCCGTGGATTGACCCGAAGCGGACGGGTCCGGGCGCGCCGCCCATCCCGGTGAGCAGGGCTTCGCCCTCGGCGGCGATCTCGTCCTTCCGCGCCCGTGTCTGCGTACCGAAGAGCTCGACGGTCAGCCGCGGCCGTTCGCCGGTGTCGCCGGTGTCACCGGTGTCGTCGATGCGCCAGAGGCCGGCGAGGAACCCGTCGACGAGGAGGGTGCGGTGGGCCTGGTTCCCGGTCCAGCTGCGTCCCTTGGCCTCCGGGGGGATCACGCGGGAGCGGTCGGCGTGGGAGAGCAGCAGGTTGTCGAACTCGGGGAGGAAGCGGGGCGGCGCCGGGGTGCCGGCGTCGGGGCGGGGGGCGTCGGGCAGGTCGAAGAGCTCGACGCCGTTCTCGTCGCGGAAGGTGACCAGCCGCGGGCGCAGCCGCTCGAAGGCCTCGCGCAGCCGGGTGAGCCCGGCCCAGGTCTGCATGTCCTTGACGGAGGCGGGCCCGAAGGCGCCCAGGTAGCGCAGCACGACGTCGTCGATGCCCTCCCCCTCCCCCTCACCCTCCTCTTCCCGGGCTCCTGTCCAGGACTCCAGGGTGGTCAGCCGCACCTGCCCGCTGCGGCCCCACACCCCGCGCGGGGTGACCTGTACGAGCGGGAGCAGGCAGCGGGCGGCGACGGCCAGCGACTGCGGGTCGGCGGAGGGCCACTCCAGCAGCAGGTCCTCGCGGATCTCGCCCATGGTGCGCGGCTCTGCCTCGACGAAGGCCCGGGCGCGCCGGGCGAGCCGTTCCAGGTCCACTCCGACGAGGCCCTTGCGGAAGTAGTTCACCTCCCGGTCGCGGGCCCCCTGCACGAGCGGCCGGAGTACGAGGGCGTCCCGGACGGTGTGGGTGTGGATGGTGGACCGCATGGTCACCATCCGCACCACCTTCCGCTCCTCCATCAGCCGGGCCAACTCCTCCGGCCGGAACCCGGCGAGCCGGGCGTGCAGCTGGAAGTAGGGGGGTTTCACGTTCTGCGCCTGGAGTCCGAGCAGGTGCGCGACGGCGTCCTCAGGGGACATCTCGGCGCGGCTCAGCAGCAGCTGGCGGGCGAGCGTGGCACGGTTCAGAGCGCGGGTGTCGAGCACGGGGCTCGTCCTGGAAGCCATACCGGCAACCTATCCCCGATCGCGGACACCCTCTGTCCGCAACTGTCCGCAACCCTCGTCGTCCGGAGACTGACCAGCGATGTCGGAACGACCGAACCGCCGCCCCTCCTCTCCTTCGAGGCGCTCGGGCTGGCTCCGCCCTCCCGGCCCCGCCGCCACTCCCCCGTCGACGGCCCCCAACCCGGCACCCCCGGACCGCGAGAGCGTGATCGACTCGGCCGTCTACCGCGACGGCCGCCGGGTCGCCTCCCCCACCACCCTCGCGGACACCTTCCGGTTGCTGCGCGAGCAACCGGACGGCATGGCCTGGATCGGCCTCCACCGCCCCACGGAGTCCCAACTCCACTCCCTGGCCGCGGAATTCGATCTCCACCCCCTGTCGATCGAAGACGCCCTGGAGGCCCACCAGCGCCCCAAGCTGGAACGCTACGGCGACACCCTCTTCGTGGTCCTGCGCGCGGCCCGCTACCTGGACGCCCTGGAGGAGGTGGACTTCGGCGAGCTCCACATCTTCGTCGGCCCGGACTTCCTGATCACGGTCCGCCACGGCGCCGCCCCGGACCTCACCGCCGTCCGCCGCCGCATGGAGGAGACCCCGGACCTCCTCTCCCTGGGCCCGGAGGCGGTCCTGTACGCGATCCTCGACGCGGTGGTGGACGGCTACGCCCCGGTCGTGGCGGGGGTCCAGACGGACATGGACGAGATCGAGACGGAGGTCTTCCGCGGCGACCCGGAGGTCTCCCGCCGCATCTACGAACTCTCCCGCGAAATGGTCGAGTTCCAACGCGCCACCCGCCCCCTGGTCGGCATGCTCCACGGCCTGATGGCGGGCTTCGCCAAGTACGGCACGGACGAGGAACTCCAGCGCTACCTCCGCGACGTCGCCGACCACGTGACGCACACGAGCGAACGCGTGGACGGCTTCCGCCAGGCCCTCACGGAAATCCTCACGGTGAACGCCACCCTGGTCTCCCAACAACAGAACGCGGAAATGCGCGCCTTGGCGGAGGCCGGCTTCGAACAGAACGAGGAGATCAAGAAGATCTCCTCGTGGGCGGCCATCCTCTTCGCCCCCACCCTGGTGGGAACCATCTACGGCATGAACTTCGACACCATGCCGGAACTCCACTGGGCGGCGGGCTACCCCTTCGCGATCCTGCTGATGGCCGTCGTCTGTACGAGCCTGTACGTGATCTTCAAGAAGCGCGACTGGCTGTAGCAAAGCATCGCGCAAGCTTGATCGACTTAGCGTAAGCGAACCATGGATCACACCCTCAGAGGCCCCGTGGGGAGAATCTGGGGAGAATGCGCGGCAGAAGATCGGCCACGCCCAGCGCCGCCGCATCGACGGGGGCGCCGCCCGGCGCAGTCGTCGCCTGCCGCGCTCCGCAGGAACTGGCCATTCGGTCCGCCCTGCAATTCCGCTACCCGACATACAGCCGGAAAGCCTAGGCGCAGGCCAGCGGGCGATGCAGTCAGCCGGGGACTCGCGAAGACGTGGCCGACTTGCGCCCTTGCCGCCCGCACGATCATGACGGTGCATCAGGTTCTGTCAGTGGTCGCCGCTACAACCGATCTGGAGGTCCGCATAGCGCGGACCGATGGGGAGGGAATCAGCATGCCGAAGGTTCCGGACGGATACGTGAGCGTGCGCAGCTACATCCGCCGCAAGCCAGGTCCTAGGAAGGCCAAAGGTCTGAGCGTCTGGGCCGTGGCCGGTCTGTGCGCGGTGGTGTGGCTCTGGGGCCAGGTCTTCGGCTTCGGCGACAGCACCGCCGAACAACAGCCCGCGCCGAAGCCCGCCGTCTCCGCGCCCACGGCTGGGCAGTGACGGCCCGGCGGCGGCGAAGCGTCCGGTGGCGACCGCGCAACACCGTGGACCTCCTGGGTGCAGCAGCCGTTGCCCTCGCGCTCACGGTCGCCCTGGCACAGGCCGCATCGCGCCTCCTCACGAGGGTCGCCGCAGCCTGGCCGGTGCTCGTCCTGATCGGTCTCGCCCTCGCCGTCGGCTTGGCCTGCCTCCGGGTACGGGGCTCCCGTCGGCATCGCGCGGACAGCGAGAGGCTGGCCCGTCTACGCATCACCTTGTCCGAGTTGGACGCGATGGACGACCAGCAGTTCGAGTACGCGCTGCGCGACCTCCTCGTCCGCGACGGCTGGGCGGCCAGGAAGGTGGGCGGGGGCGGGGACCAGGCCGCGGACGTGATCGGCGTCCTGATCCCCCTCGGACGGATAGTGGTGCAGGCGAAGCACACCCGCGTCGGCGGCAAGGTCGGCTCGTCGGTGATGTACGAGGTGAAGGGCACGGCAGGGCCCGCGCACAAGGCGGACCACGCTGTCGTCGTCACCAACGGCTCCTTCACGCGTGACGCCATGGCCTGGGGCGTCCGCCACGGAGTCCACTGGATCGACCGAGATCGACTCGACCAATGGGCCCACAAGGGCAGGGCCCTACACGAACTGCTCGGGCTGCCCGCGCGGCGCTCCCGCCTGCCCTGGCGTCGAGCGGCATGAGACTCAGCGCGTGACCCGCCAACGAGAACGGGTGGCACAGCATGAGCTGTGCCACCCGTTCTCAGGCAAGGGCAAGGTCTTCCGGGACGTACTGAAAGGCCACTCCGAGCAGCGCATCGACTGCCGCGCGGCCCTTGCCGCCGGCCTCGGGCATGAAGTGGGCGTAGTGGTCGAGGGTGATGGTCGGGCTGGAGTGACCGAGCCACCGGGCGAGGGTGACCACGGACTCGCCCGCCTCGAGGATCACGGAGGCGTAGGTGTGCCGGAGTACGTGGAAGCCGTCCTTCCGGGACGCCTTCCAGCGCTGGCCCTTCTCCCGCACGGGGATCACTCCGGCCTTCGCGAGGGCGGGCTTCCACACCTCGTCGTTGAAGATGTTGGCGCGGATCGCGTTGCCGTAGGTCGTGGCAAGGACCAGCGGGAAGGAGCGCTTCTCCCGATCGGCTTCGGGGCCGCCCCAGGGCAGCTCGACCTCAACAGCCGGATGCTGCAGGAAGTGTGTGCGCAGCGCGCTGGCCACCGAAGGCGGCATGTCGACGACGCGGGTCTTCCCGCCCTTGGGAAGGGTGAAGTACAGGCGCCCGTATAGGAGCTGGACCTGTCGGCGGACGCGGATGAGGCCGCGCTCGAAGTCGACGTCCGCCGGCGATAGCCCGAAGACCTCCCCCTGGCGCAGCCCACACCCGAGGGCGACGACGACGGCGATCCGGTACCGCTGGTTGATGACGTCCCGCACCCGCTGCGCGGTCTCCAGCAGCCACGCCTCCCGCTGGTCCTCGGGAGCCTTCGGCCAGCGCACTGACTTGGCGCGCATCGGGTTGCGGACCAGGCGCTTGTCGTCGATCGCCGTCTCGAAGACGTTCGAGAGGGTGGTGAGGATCTGCCGGGCGTAGCGCGGTGCGCACTCGCCTTCGAGCGTGGCGATGTAGCCGCGCAGGACGGACGCGGAGACGTCCCGCAGCGCCACCTCGCCGATGTGTGGAAGGACGTGGAGGCGCACGCGCTCGTCAACCCGCTTGACCGTGCCCGGTGCGCCTCGTACGCCCGCCTGCCAGTGGCGCGTGACGTAGTCGGCGAGGGTGATGGAGCCGTCGCGCGGGTCGACGAACTCGCCCCGCTCACTGTCGGTGCCGGCCCTGCGGAGCCACGCCTTGGCGTCCTCCAGGGTGTCGAACGACATGCCCCGGACACCCGGGATGCCCGCGACCCGGTACCGGCTGCCCTTTCCGTACCGGGCTGTGCGCTCGCGCTTGCCGGTGACGGGGTCCTTCTTCTTGTTGATCCAGCGGTCTTCGATGTAGCCGGCCAAGTGCTTCCTTGCAGGTAGGGGGTCGGGAGGGGCGGCCGGGAGGCGTCAGACGGTTGCCGAGTAGGCGGCGCGCCGCTGCGGTGCGGCGCTCACGGGGTTGAGGGCTGGGTTGGATCGGGAATCCGCCTGCTCCTGCTCCCGTATCCAGGCATCGAGCGCATCGATCCGGTACGTCACTCGCCCGCGGGCACCCATGCGGAAACTCGGCGGACCCTGGCGCCGGTGACGCCAGACGTAAAGCGTCTTGGGTGAAATGCCGAGATATTCAGCTGCGTCATGCACACCAAGAAACGCGCGACCGATAGCCGGACGGTGGCGGAATGTGGCAGCGCTGACGAAGGAGAGCGGGTCGATAGAAGACAAGCGAGAATCCTTAAAGCAGAAGAAGGGAATGAAAGCGCCCTGCCACCCATGGGTGACGAAGACGTCCAGGACCACCAATGGTCCGGAGGATCCCCGGTTTCGGAAACCGGGGATCGTCGGCTATATTCCGCCCACCCCGGCCGGAGCCGGGTGAATCGGCGCCGTCACCAGCAGGATCTGCGGAGGGGTTCCGAGGGCGGCAGCGATGGCGATGAGGTCGTCGATGTCGCAGCGTCGGACCGTGCGTTCGATGCGGGAGAGCGCGGTGAAGGTCATGGGGCGACCGAGTGCGGTGACCCGGGCGGCGAGCTGGCGCTGGGAGTAGCCACGGGCCACGCGGGTGCGTTCGATGGCGTGGGCGGCGGCGCGTCCGGCGGGTCCGATTTCGAGAGGGCGTGGCGGCATTGGTGTGTTGTAGCTTGCTCGCCGGAGGTTCGGGAAGGTATTCCCCGTCTGCTGTGAGCGATCCCGTGCCGACGGTGAATATCGCGGGCGATTTCGCCAACCGGCGTTTCGGGTTTACGGTCGTGCGACCGGAAAACCTTTCATGGCTACTTGAGCCAAGTCTGGACTTCTGGACCCGGGGTGTGGCTGTGTTGTCCACGCACCCCGGCCCGGCCGGTTCCCTTCCCCGATTTCGAAAGGCGGTCGATCTCCATCGCCCGTATCCGCACCATCAAGCCCGAGGCCTTCGCCTCCGAGTCCCTGGCGGCCGTGTCCCTGAGCGCCGAGCGGACCTTCTTCGGCCTGCTCACCCAAGCCGACGACAAGGGCCGCATCCGCGACCAGGCCGCCGTCATCGCCGGACAGCTGTGGTCGCTACGCCGCGAACACGGCCCGGTGGAGGTCGAGGAGGATCTGACGCAGCTCGACGCGGCCGGCCTGATCTGCCGCTACGAAGGCGAGGACGGAAGGCAATACCTGCACGTCGTCGCCTTCGCCCTCCACCAGAAGATCAACCGCCCCAGCATCAGCAGGATCCCGTCCTGCCCGCACCACGACCTCGGCGTCCCGCGTGAGCCCTCACTGCCGGTGCACGGAGCCGTCACGGAGGCCTCCAGGACGGGTCAGGCAGCAGACAGGGAGCCTGCCGTGAGCCGAGAATCTGCAGGTCAAGGGAAGTTCAGTGAGCCCTCACAGCCGGTTGAGGAAGGGCTCACGGAGCCTGACGTGAGCCCTCAGCGTCCGGATCTAGGACCTAGGAACAGGGAACTAGGAACTACCCCGTTGGGGGGCGCGAGCGCCCCCGCGCCCCAGACCGTCTCGGCGAAGGACCTCGTCACCGAGTACACCGCGGCCTGCGAACACCGTCCACCGGCGAGCGTGCTCGGACAACTCGGACGGGAAGCCGCGAAGCTCCTCGCCGAGGGCATCGACCCCGCCCACGTACGAGCCGGTCTGGACCGCCAGCGGACCAAGGGCCTTCACCCGAAGACCCTGGCCAGTGTCGTGCACGAGGTCATGAACGCGGGGGCGCCCACGACCGCCGTCACCCACCGTCCCTGGACCAACCCCACCGACGTCGCCGCTGCCTACTGGGGTGCGCTCTGACCGCCACCACCCTGCCCCAGCCCTCCGGTCAGGCCGTCCGGGCCGTGGCGGGCATCCTGGCCCGCCGGGGGATGGCCCCCGTCATCGGCTCGGAGGAACCGGAGCCCACGCCCGAGCCTGTCAGCGCACTGGAACTGGCCGACGCCCGGATCCCTCCGCGATACCGGCACGCCCGCGCCGATCACCCCCAAGTCACCGCCTGGGTGGACGAGATCGCGCGTGCCGGGCGCCCCGGCCCGAGCGGGACGCGGGGCATCGCAGAGGGCCCGTCGCTGCTGATCGCAGGTCCCACCGGCACCGGCAAGACCCACCAGGCCTACGGGGCCGTCCGTGCCCTGCTCGCTGCCGGCGTCCGCCTGCGCTGGGAGGCGGTCACAGCCGCTGACCTGTACGCCCGCCTGAGGCCGCGCCCAGGGCTCGACGCGGAACGTGAGCTGTACACCCTTGCCCGCTGCCCGCTGTTGCTCCTGGACGACCTCGGCGCCGCCAAGGGCAGCGAGTGGACGGAGGAGCTCACCTACCGGCTGATCAACCACCGGTACGAGTACCTGCGCCCGACCCTGCTCACGACCAACCTTCCCATCCCCCAGCTCCGCACCGCCCTCGGCGACCGCGTCGCTTCCCGCCTCTCCAAGATGACCCACCGGGTCGTCCTCGACGGCGCCGACCGCCGCCGCACCTCCCCTGCCGCTTGAACACGCCCACCCTTTGGAGCACCACCCGCTTGACCACCACCTCCCACCGCGCGCAGACGGCTGAGCAGTACGCGCTGGCCGTCGCAGGCTGCGTCATAGTCGCGCTCACCGCAGCCGGGTTCTGGCTCTCCTACGCGCATCTCGCCGAAGTCGCGGGGCAGCACGGCCTCAGCGCTTCCCCAGCCCGCCAGTGGGCGTGGCCGGCAACGCTCGATGCCTTCATCGTCGCCGGGGAAGTGCTCATGCTCCGCGCCAGCCTCCGCCGGGAAACCGACGGGTGGGCGATAGCCCTCACCGCTGCCGGATCACTGGGCTCCATCGCCCTCAACGTCGCCGGCGTCGGCAGGACCGACGGCGCCCCGACCCCGGCCCTCGACTACGTCGTCGCCGCTGTCCCACCAGCAGCCGCGCTCTTCGCCTTCGGCGTCCTCATGCGGCAGATCCACCGCCACGTCGCCTCCGACGACTCCCACCACCATTGCCTTCCGGCAGGAGAGACCACAGTGCATCCCGCGGACCTGGATCGTCCCCGCGCGCACTCCGCCACAGCGCCGCTTCCGGACCCGGAACGGCCCGAGGGCCGGGAGGGTGACCGCCCCACTCCGGCTGACGCCGTACAGGGCGCATCAGCCGATGTGGCGGAAGAGACTGACCAAGTGGCGGAAGCCCACGTCCCGCCGAAGAAGCGCACCGGTCGCAAGCCCGCCGCCACCGACGACGAGCTCTTCACCATCGCCCTCACCGCCCCCCTCGGACGCGATGGACGCGCGTCAAGCCGCCACATCGAGACGGTTGTCCGCGCCCGCGGCCTCTCCATCGGCCGGGACCGCCGGGACAAGATCACCCGGCAGGTCCAGGCTGAACTCGACAGCGGCAGAGCCGACGCCGCGTAAGCCGCGTCCGAAGTCACGCTGCTCACCAGCGCATCCGTCGCGGGTCGAGCCGGCGTTCGTACGCCACAGCCCCTCAGCACCGAAGCCGTTGCAGCCCGGCCAACAGGAGGCACTTTCATGCACGACGACCCCACTGCCACGAGTCCCCACGACCACCAGCAGGCGGCCCCTACTCAAGCCCGAGACGGAGCAAGTTATCCCTTTGGACACTCCACCATCGGCGGAGTGTCCAAAGGGCTCACCGCCCCAGGGGGACGGAGCCTCGTCCGGCGCCGGGGGACGCCTGACGAGGAGGCTGCGACCGCGGGACGGACGCAGCCGGGGAATGAGCAACAGCCTGCGTGCGAAGCCACGTACACCTCCGCTGCCCCTCCAGCGCCCCGCACACGACGCCGTCACCACAAGCACCCCCAGCGCTCCAAAGTGTGCAGCGTCCGCGTGAACGACGACGAGCACGCGCTCGTCGTGACCGCCGCCAAGGCCGTCGGGTGCACCGTCGCCGGCTTCTTCGCCCGAGCGGCCCTCAGCGCAGCCCACGACCCGGGCAACAGCGCCGCAGCCATCGCCGGGCGCCGTGAGACCGTCAGCGAGCTGTTCGCTGCCCGCAGGCAACTCGGTCAGATCGGCAACAACCTGAACCAGCTGACCCGCGCCGTCAATTCAGGCGTCCAGCCGGCCGACGCCCAAATCAACGCCGTACTCGACTCGGTCCGCCGGGCGACAGCCCGAGTCCAGGACGCCACCGATCAACTCCTCAGCGACTGCTAAGACTCGCCATCATGACCCCGGAATCCACGAGCGCGGGAGGACGCCCAGGGTTCCCATCCCCGGCGTCAGGATCGCCCCGCAGATGTGCTGCCTCACCTGAGTACGCGGAGCATGGTGGTGTACACCGGAGCGTCGGGGAATGGCTGCTGGTCGCCGATGTGTTGATACCCCCACCCCTCATAAATGGCCTTCACCTTCGGGTGTCCGGGCTCGACGAGCAGTGTGACGCGCTCCTCGGTGCGGCTGGCCAACAGTTCCTCGTGGATCCGGTGCGCTAGGCCCGTGCCCCTCCAGGGAGACCGGACCATGATCTCGAAGAGGGCGAGGGTGCGGGTGCCGTCCTCGGTCGTGTCCGCCTCCGGGAGGGGCTGGAGCATGTGGGCCCACCAGCCGGTGTCCTGGGGCAGGGTCGCGGCGTAGGCGTAGCCGGCGGCCTCGCCACCGTCGTAGGCGACCACGGCCTCCCAGGACGGGCGGGAGGAGTGGCCGGTGAGACGACCCTCGAAGCGGTCGACGGAGAAGAACGGGTCCTCGCCGATCTCCTTCTCGTACACCTCGGCGTACACGCCGACCAGGGTGGGGCGGATGGTGGGCAGTTGGTCGGTGCCGTAGCGGTGGAGGGTGATCTCCGGGGTGGGCATGGTGCTCCTTGTCGCGTGCGGGTTCAGGCAGTGCGGGTGCGGTCGTTCCACTGGCGGGTGACAGCGGACTTGGGGGCCGCCTGGTTGAGTGCGGAAGTGAAGCTGCCAAGGAGGTGGGGGACCCGGCCCGCGTCAGCGCCGGTCGGGGCGATGACGCGGGTGGCGGTGGCCACGGCCTGCTCCACGTCCCCCTGCGCGACCTGCGCGAGGGCCGCTTGGGACAGGTAGTAGGCGCGGTTGCGGTGCTGGTCGTCGCGGAGGTCCGCGATGCACCGGTGCGCATGGAACTCGGCCTTCTCCGCCTCGCCGAGCCGGTAGTGGGTGATGCCGGTCAGGCCGTGGAGCTCGCCCCGGGTGTAGAAGGCGACGGAGGACGGACGGGCCTCGGCGGGATCGGCTCGGTCGTAGGCACCGTGGGCCCGGTCCAGGGCTCGGAGGGCGCGGGTCTTGTCACCGAGACTGGCGGCGGTCAGGGCGATGCGGGAGTGGGTCAGCGAGGCGTAGAGGGGGTCGGTGCGGTGCGCCCGGGTACCGGTGCAGGCTTCGGCCGCGGCAAGGGCGTCGGCGTACCGGCCGCGCTGTCCGGCGAGCATGGCGGCGTACCGCCAGGTCTGGTGCTGGACCTGACCGTCTCCGGAAAGCCCTGCGAGGGTGACGGACTGCTCCAGGTAGCGCTGGGCCTCCCCCAGCCGGCGGGCGTCGATGGCGGAGAACATGGCGAAGGCCGTGAAGGACGCGGCGACAGCATAGAGGCGGGAGCGGACGCGCTGGCTGGCGGAGCCGTGCTGCTGGAGGCTGAGCGTACGGGCGGCGAGGTCGGCGGCACGCTTCTCCAGAACGGGACCGCCGCCGTTCTGGTCGTCCAGGAGCCACAGTTCGGCCAGGAGAACGTACAGACGGTCGACGTCGGAGTGCCCGACGGTGGGTCGGGGGGCTGCGGTCGCGGTTCCGGTGGACACGGCGACGGCGGCGCCGGTGGCTACGGAGATGAAGCTTCGACGGCCAAGCACAGGGTCCTCCAGTCGTGCTGAGGGCGTTGCGGGGCGGGGGCGGGCACGGGGCACGAACCCCAGGTCGGTCCCCGGAAGCCCGGAAACGGCTTCCAGGGCCTGCCACTGGCGGTCCTGGGGCGAGCGGTTCTCTCCCGACAGCCACCGGTATACCGTCCGTTCGGTGACGGCGCCGCGGTGGCCGGTGAGGTCCGCCATGGCGTCGTTGACCTGCTCGGCAAGAGCGCCCGCACTGAGCCCGTGTTCCTTCATCCACGTCTCTAATTCCGCGTTCCGCTTCCGCACCATGCAGTCACGGTAGGGGTGGGGCCGCCATCCGAGGTAGCACAGGTCGGGACTTTTCGTCAGTGGTCACGCGAGTAGCTGCGAGCGGATTCGTCATGTCCAACACGGCTCGGACACGGGTTACTTGTCCGCACAGCCGAACCGGCAGCAGGCGGATGGGAGCGGAATCGTGACCGTACTCGCGCACGAAGTGGCGACAGCCCCGGTCGAGGTGCCCACGGCCACCTCCGCCAACCAGGAGACCGTGATCGCCTCTGCGGCCGCCGCCGTGGCCGGGGACGTCGAGGCTGCCCTCACCCTCGCCGACCACCACCCGGCCGGGGAGGCGGCCGTACGGCTGCGGGAGCGGCTGCGCTTGCGCATCCACACCCTCGCGGTGCCGGCCGAACAGTACGCGGACCTGCTGCCGGAGAGCCGGGAGAAGGACATCGCTGCCAGCACCGTGCAGTTCGCCCGCAAGGTCGCCCGGGACTGCGGGAGCGATCCGGCGATAGCGCTGCGGCTGCTGGCCAAGTCCGTGGCCCACCTCGCCCGGAACACGGACCTCCTGCGGCCTGCCTGAACCGCTTCCGGCGCCGGCCTGCCTGGGGCGCCGGTGCCGGAAGCCCTCCACCTGCCCGGCCGCAGCAGGTGACCGCAGCACCTCGCCGACACCGGTGAGGCGGGTCGGCTCCCCCGGATACGGGCGAGGAGCCGGCCACCATGCCCCGGCCCTGTCGGCCAGTCCCGTCCAACCTCGCCCTGGAGGCACCCGCGTGTACGCGATCGGCATGTGCGTCGATGCCCGCTACCTGCTACCCGCCCTGGTCACGCTCGGCTCGGTCGCCGACCACCTGCCGGTGGCCGACCGCCGCGAGAGCGCGGTACGGGTACTGACCAACGGCCTGTCCCCGGGGCAGGCCGCGGTAATGGAGTCCTTCGCCCGCCGCTGCGGGTTCGGCTCCTTCGACCTGCGCTGGCAGGCCCCGCCGCCCGAGAGCGTCATGGCGGACACCGCCTACATCTCGGTCGCCACCTACCTGAGGTTCGGATTCACCCCGGGCTTCCTCGACCGGCCCTTCCTGATCTACGTGGACGCCGACGTCCACGTACGCGCCGACGTCTCCGCGCCTCTGGACGGTCTGCCTGCGGACCGGATCGGCGCCGTGCAGGACGAGTTCAACCCGGCCATCGGGCAGTGCCCGGCACTGCCCGGGGTCGCGGAGCGCTGGCCCCACCTGGTCGGGCGCACCTACTTCAACGCCGGGATGCTGTGGGTCCCTGCCACGATGCTCGCCCCCATGCGGACCGGGGTCCAGCAGGCCCTGGTCCGCGGGCGGCAGTACATCAAGCACAACGATCAGTGCGCCCTGAACCTGTGGCTGCTGTCCTCCGGGATCGCGCACCCGGTCGGGCCGTTGTTCAACCGGTTCGAGGTGGACCGGTTCCTCGAGCGGGGGGACTGGGTCCGCCGGGTCCTCCGCCGCCCAGTCACCCGCCGGGACGGGCACGTGGTGCACTTCGTCGGGGGCCAGAAGCCGTGGAAGCGCTCGTGCCCCGGCACGGAAGACGTGCGTGCCTACCGGCAGCAGATGCACCGCACGCTGCGGCACCTGGCCAGGGCAGGTGCACTGTGACTGGCAGCACGGTCCTGGCAGTAGAGAGGGCCTGCACGGAACTGGCTGGGTCGGCTCCGGCCGAGACGGTCCGCGTCCGCAACGGACCGAAAACGGCCGTCTACCGCGTCCGTCTCGCCGACGGCCGCCCGGTGGTGGTCAAGCTGTTCGCGGTCGACGGCACCCACGGCGCTGTCGATGAGGCCCGCCTCCTGGCCGCCGTCACCGCCGCCCGGCGGGTGCGGGTGCCGACCGTGATCGGGTACGGACCGGTTCCCGGCCTGACCGTCTCCGCCCTGGTCACCACCGATGCCGGAACGAGCACCTTGGGGGATGCCGTCCGAGCCGGGCAGATGCCGCGTCCGGCGGCACTGCTGAGGCTCGCCCTGCTGATGGCTGCCTTCCATACCGTCAAGGCCCCGGCCGGGGTCCCCCTGGCGCCAGGCATCGGCCAGCAGGTCAGCGCTCTGGCCGCCCACTGCCCCAAGCAGGTCTTCGTCCGGCTCGCTCCCGCCCTGGAGGTCATCGCGGCCGGGGCACGACTGGAACGACTCGTGTGGTGCCACGGAGACCTCCACCTGGAGAACGTGATCTGCGGAGGCGACCGACGCCTCACCATCGGCGAATACGGCCAGCCCCGCCTCCCCGACCACCTCGTCGACTTCGAGGCCGCGACCGTGGAGGTCCCCGAGTACGACCTCGCCCAGACCCTCGTGACCTGCGACGCCCTGGAGCCGTCCGACCGGTTGTTCGTGGCCGCCGCCTACGGACGGCCCGTCGACACCCGACTCCTGGACGCCTACGTGACCTTCCAGGCCGTACGCGGCTGGACGTATGCCGCCCACCGGGAAGGCCGCGACCGTGACGCCTGGGCGGCCCGCCTGCACCTTGCCCTGTCCCCGCAATCAGGAAGGACCGAGCTGTGACCGACCCCGATCTGTCGGTGATCATCCCCGCCTACAACGAGGCCGAGTACCTGCCCCGCTATCTGCCCACCGTCTTCGCTTCCCTCCGGGCCTGGGAAGCCCTCTCCGGCCTCGTGGGGGAGGTGATCGTCGTGGACAACGCCTCCACCGACGGCACCGCGACCGTCGCGAAGGAACTGGGAGCCAGGGTGGTGACGGAGCAGGTCCGAAGCATCGGCCTGGCCCGCAACACCGGAGCCCGCGAGGCCGAGGGTCGGATGTTGTTCTTCGTCGACGCAGACGTCGCTCTGCCGCTGGAGGGGATCACGGCCGCCGTCGCCGCGATGGATGCCGGAGCCGTCGGCGGGGCGATCCCACCGCTCTACACCCCCGCCCGGTTCGGGGCCCGCCTGCTCTGCGCCTACTGGGACCACCACCGCGCCCGCCACGGGGGCGCCCAAGGCGTCAACCAGTTCTGCACCCTGGACGCCTTCAAGGCAGTACACGGCTACCGCCCCGACTACTTCATGAGCGAGGACATGGAGTTCTTCGCCCGCCTGACCGCCTACGGCCGCCGCACGGGCGGGCCGGTCGCGGTCCTCGAAGACCTCCGCGTGCGGCCCTCCACCCGCCGCTACGACGCCTGGTCCACGGCCCGGATGCTCTGGTGGCAGAACCCCGTGGTCGTCCGCCTCGGCCTGACCTCGCCCCGCTTCTGGCGCAACTGGTACGCCACCACCGTCCGATGATCGGAGAACCCCAGGTGACCCGCCTTCCTCTGCCGGACGCCGACGGCATCTACACCTTCCCCACCGACCTCCTGACCGCGCACCGGTCCTGGATGGACTCCCTGACCCAGGCGAAGGAGATCATGACGCTGACGGCGCCGCTGACCCTCGCGCCGTACTGGATCGAGCCGCGCAAGCCGTCCGGGCGGCCGGTGGTCGTCATCGAACCCCACCACGACGACTTCGTCCTGTCCGCCTCCGGAACCTTCCTCGCCCGTCCCCGACCGCTGACCGTGGTCACCGTCTTCACCCGCTCCCGCAGCGTCCATCCCTCCCTCGAAAGCACCTACAACAGCGTGGAGACGGTCTCCGGACTCCGCGACCGCGAAGCCGCCCAGTCCCTGTTGCCCCTGGGGGCGGCCCGGGTCGGCCTGGGGCACAAGGACGCCGAGAAGCCCTATCGGGCACCCGAGCCCGCCCAGGTGGACCGGATCACCTCCGAACTCGCCGAGGTGCTGGACGGGATGGACGACGCGGAGCTGCTCGCCCCGGCCGCCGTTACGCGCCACCCGGACCACCTCGCCGTCCACGAGGCGGCGCGCCGCCTGGGCTGCCGGTGGTTCTGGGAGGACGCCGCCTTCTGGTCCACCTACGGGCTGTCTGGATGCGACCAGCAGCTGTTCCGACAGCGGGTACGCGATGTCTTCGAACCGGAGCTGGAGGACATCACGGCCACCGTCCTGGACAAGGTGACCCTGCTGCACATGCACGGCTCGCAGATGCATCCCGCGCGAAAGATGTACCGGCCGATCCGGCACGCCCACACCGTCGCCGCCAACCTGCTACCCGACCCGGACGGCCGTCCGCGGGGCCAGTTCGCGGAACGCTTCTACCGGCTCGGGGGGGTCGTGATGATTCTCGGCCTGGAAGGCCCCTCGTACGGGGGCAAGACCTCCGCCCTGGGGCGGCTGCGCCGGGTGCCGGCGATGCAGGACGCGCTGTTCTTCTCCTGCTACGTGAAGTCGTTCGCTCGCCGCGAGGACATCCCCACCCCCTCCACCCGGTCGGCAGACGAGCAGGTGATGGCGTTCATGACGTTCATGGAGATCGAGGGCAACCGCGTGGACGCAGCTCGCCGCCACGGCGGGCTGGTCGTCCTGGACCGGACCGTCGACACGCTCCTCGCCCACGCCCACGCCATGGACGAGATCTACGGCTTCAACGTCCTGCCCGAACTGACCCGGCGGGCCGAGGAGATGCCGTACCTGAGGCCCGACCACACCCTGTACCTGGACGTGACGCCCGAGCTCTTACACCTGCGGCGCAAGGCCGCCGGACACCACGAGGTCGAGCCGGAATACTTCCTCCACGACCCCGCCTTCCTCACGCACTTCCGCGACTATTTCTGCCGCCCGGCCCACCGCCCGGCGACTGCGGAGTTGGCCGTCGCCTCCGGGGACGGCGACCGGCAGGAGACGGCCGCCGTGGTGCAGGCCCTCTTCACGTACTGGGCGGGTGCCCGGTGACCGGCCCGACGGTGGTGTTCGTATGGCGACGAACGCCGCCACCGCTGCTGATCGGGGGCGCGGAGGTCTCCCAGCAGCTCTTGGCGGAAGAGTTCGTCGGGGCCGGCTGGCGGGTCGTCTACCTCGGCAGCCACGAGGCCCCCTGGAACGGGTCCGCCCAGATCGGGCACCTGCGCGCCCACCTCCGGGCCCACGGAACCGTGTGGGAGGAGGCCGGCGGGGAGGTCCGCTACCGGTGGAACGGAGTCTCGTGCCGAGCCGTGCCGCAGGACAGGGTGGAAGCGACGCTGAAGGGCCTCCTGACCGAGGACCGGCCGGATCTGGTGGTGACCTCGCAGGAACGGGCCGCCGACCTCGCCGCACTTGCCCGCCGGTCCTCGCGGGTCGCCGGATGGCTGCACTCGGTCTCGGCCAACAGCATGGGCGCCCTCCACGGCCGACCGCACGTCGCCCTCGCCACGTCGAAGTTCGTCGCGGAACGGGCCCAGGCCCACGCCGACACGAAGGTAGTCGTCTTCTACCCGCCGTTCGCGCCTGCCGAAGGCGCCGGGCCCCTCCTCGCCGCGGGGCGCGGCACAGCCGGCCGCGTCCCCGGCAGCCCCGGCGGCGTGCTGATGGTCAATCCCATCCCCGCCAAGGGCGCGGCCCTCCTGCACCAGCTGATCCGCCGCTTGCCCGCCCGCCGGTTCACCCTCGTCGAGGGTTGGTGGGACACGGCGAGCGAGTTCACCGCGTACCCGAACGTGCACTGGGTGCCCCGCACCTACGCCATGGGCCCCATCTACGCCGCGAACGACCTGCTGCTCGTGCCCTCCCAGGTCGAGGACGCCTTCCCCCGGGTGATCGTGGAAGCCGGGCTCCACGGCGTCCCCACGATCGGCTCGTCCCGCGGCGGCATTCCCGAGGCGGTCAGGGACGGCGGAGTGATCCTCCACCCCGACGACGTGGACGGCTGGCTGCAGGCGATCGAGTCCGCCGACCGGACCGGCTTCCGCTCGAGGGCCCGCGCCGGGGCAGCGCCGCTGGTCCGGCCGTGCCTGCCCGAGCTGGCTGCCGCCGGACTCATCCCGGCGGCAGCAGCCGCCGGCTAACGGGCCGCGTAGGCGGCCTGCACCTCGTCGGCGCGGTCGGTCCACCAGTTCAGCAGTGCCTCGTCCGTCAGGAACATCTCGCCGAAGGTGGGGTCCTGGCGGTCGAGGTAGAACTCCAGCTGCCAGAAGTCGGTCAGCCGCTTCCACCACAGCCGCTTCACCGCGTCGGCGAGGTCACCCTCGGACAGATCGATCACGGACCGGTATCCGGAACAGAACGCGGCGACACGGTCGAGGTCGAAGGCACCACCGACCCCGAACTGCACCTGCGCGGTCCGCGCGACCTCCTCCCCGTACGGACGAACACCGAGCCGGTCCCAGTCCAGGACCGCCACCACCCGGCCGTCCCGGCGCAGCAGATTGCGGTACTGGAAATCGCCGTGCGTCCACCCGCAGGGCCCGGCCGGCACCTCGCCGGCCGGCCGGGCATCGGCGTACCGCGCGAGAAGGCCGCGGCGGCCGTGCAGGGCCTCGGCGGCGGCCTTGTCGAAGTCCGTCACCGGAGCGGAAGGCAAGCGGCTCAGGAGGGCAGCAGCCGCACGGTCGGCCTCGGTCACATCGCGGACCTTCGCCACTGGCGCCTGCTCCGGGACTGGGCCGGGACCATGCCGCCGCAAGCCCTCGTGGAGGCGGCCCAGCAGAGCACCGAGATCGCGCACCTGGTCGAGCGGGAGATCCGTCCCTTGAAGGTGCTCGCCGTCCACCCACGGCAGGACGCAGTAGCCGTGACCACCGACTTCCGCCACGAGGTCACCGTTGGCCGCGCTCAGCGGCGCCGGCACGGGGATGCCCTCGCGAGCCAGGTCTAGGAGGACCGCAAGGTTCCTGCGGACCTTCGGAAGAGGAACGTCGGTGATCTCCTTTAGCGCGAACACTCCAGCAGCGGTCACAAGCCGCCAGTTCTGGTTCATCAGGCCGTGGGCAAGGAACCGCCGATCACTCACCGCGCCCAGCCCGAACGCGTCGGACAGGCTAGGCAGCACTGCCGTCAGAGCATCTTCTCGAGTCGTATCCGTCACCCCCAGCACGGTACGCCGACGCCGAATCGCGCACCCGAATTCGTCACCCAGATCCCCACTGAGAGTCGGAGGGAGAGGCGAGCCGAGATCGCTTCCGCCACCAGCTCGCCTGACTCCGCCCGTGGCGGAGCCGAAACAGTCCTGGCGGCCTCACTACCCTGACCGACGGACCACCCGCGGCCGTACGACGATCGGGAGACCATGACCACGCCCTCCACCGCCCGAATCGAAGACCTCCTGCAGACCGGCGTGCGCGAGGAGGTCTACCCCGGCGCGGTGTGGGCGGTCGGGGACGCCGACGGCGTCCGCGCGAGCGGCGCCGTCGGCCTCCTCGACCCCGACCGGCCCGACGAACCGATGCGGCTGGACACCGTCTTCGACGTGGCCAGCCTCACCAAGGTCCTCGCCGTCTGGTCCACGATCGGCACGCTCGTCGAAGAGGGGAAACTCGACCTCCACGCCCCTCTGGGCACCTTCTGGGACGAGGTCGCCGGCCACCCCCTGGCCCGAGCCACGGCCCACCACCTCCTGACCCACACCGCAGGCCTGCCCCTCCGCGCCAACCTGAAGAACCTCTACGGCACCGACTCCCAGGACATCCGCGACGGCGTCCTCCACGAGGCCCTCCACCGCCCACTGGGCGAGGCCGTCGAGTACACCGACCGGGCCGCCCTGATCCTCGGCTACCTCGCCGAGCACCTCTCGGGCCAACCCCTGGACCGGCTCGCCACCGCCCGCGTCTGGCACCCCCTGGGCATGACCCACACCCGCTTCGGCCCCCTCTCCGCCACCGAAGCTGCCCGCTGCGCCCCCACCGAGTACGACGACACCACCGGCACCCACCTCAAGGGCACCGCCCACGACTTCTCCGCCCGCCTCTTGGGCGGCGTCTGCGGCATCGCCGGCACCTTCTCCGTCCTCGACGACCTCGCCCTCTTCCTCCGCCACATGCTCACCCCCACCCAGGCCGCCTTCGGTCCGACCTGGATCAAGGACTCCCTCCGCCTCCAGACCGGCGCCCTCACCCCCGCCCGCGGCCTCTTCTGGCACCCCGCCCCCGGCACCGACCCAGCCGAGGACGTCTGGGTCCACTACGGCTTCACCGGCACGGGCATGTGGATCAGCCCCGCCCAGGGCCGCTGGGCCGTCCTCCTCACCAACAAGCTGCGCTACAACCGTGATCGGGAACCCCTGACGGAAATTCGAAACGCCTTCCGCATCACCGCGCTCACCACCCCAGCTGCCGATATCCACACATAGTCACAGGCCGCGACCGAACTAGGACGGCATCTCCCTTCACGGGGCCTTCGTTGTCGGTGCCGCCGTCTAGCCTTGAGCCAGTGCTGCGCACAGGAGGCTAGGTTGAGCGGGTTCAAGGTCAACAGACGGGCGATCGAACAGCTACAGAAAGAGATCGCCAAAGAATTTGAGCGCGCGAACCGCAAGCATCCCGTTCGCGTGCCCATCGAGCTCGATGTTCCCGATCTGGGAGGGCTGCTTCTGTCCAGTACGAGTGGGCTGGAAAGTGAGCCCCACCTGTCACGGCTGCTGATCTGGCTGCACGAGTCCGTTCGGCCGCGTCCGGGCGGCTTTGCCGACATCAGAACGTTCCTCCAAACGGAACACCTCCCAGAGGATGAGGCCGACAATATGGCCCTGAAGCTGGAAAAGCTGGGGCTCGTGCGGATCGCAAGGAGCTTGGCCGGTGGACTCTCCGAGGTCTACCCGACAGACGACGGCCTCCTAGAGGCGCGTCGATTGCTCGAACTCCGACGTGATCCCATTGCCCGCTTCAGTCACGCCTGCGACAGGTTGCTCCGCGGCGTACTTCGGGCCGGCGGAGCAGCAGGAACGGTGGACGTCACGGGCTTCGCGAATGATCCCGCGTGCAGCTTTGCAGGGGAACCTCTCACGGAGGAGGAGATCGTCAGGGTCATGGACTACCTGTGTGAGAACGGACTCGTTCGCCTCCGTTCATCCGAGGACTGCACGACAGCCCAAACAACCGCCACAGGAACCCGCTGCGTACTCGCCGGAGGTACCGTGCACGACTACCTGAACCGAACCCAGCCGAGCGGCGACACCTACAACATCACCAACTCCCATGGCTTCGTCGCTGGCTCCCAGCACCACGTGACACAAAACAACAATTTCGGTCTGGACGCTTCCAAGTTGACCGAGTTCGCACAAATGGTCCGACAGTTCTCGCCTAGCCTCGGCACCTCCGACGAGGAACGCGATCAGTTGCTCCTCGACGCTGAGGTATTGGAGGAGACGACCACCGCCGATCGACCCGAACCCAGCCGAATCCGCGCCGCCTACCAGCGTGTTCACGAGGCCCTCACCGCGATAGGCGCCGCCACCCCAGGCCTCACGCTGCTCATCGAGACTGGCCAGAACGCGTATCGCGCGACCTTCGGCGCCTAGAACTGGGAACCTGCTCCACCCATCACACATGGAGCGGGCCTGCCAGCGAGTCCGCAGTGCCCCACCAACGCCCTATTCCCTCACGCCGCCGCCCCGCCTATCCTCACGATCACACAGCCGGGGGGGGTGGCATGGCCTCACAGGCCACAAGCTGGCAGAAAGAGCAAGTCAGTCGCGCCTTCGTCCATGCCCTAGCCACGCAAGGCGGCTATACAGTCTGCGACTGGAACGTGGACAAGGACGGAGTGGACGTCACACTTCGTGCACGCGGCCTCATGGTCGACATTCAGCTGAAGTGCACTCAGAGCCCACGCACTTCCCGAAGCGGCTACAGATTCGACCTGGACGTCGAGACCTACGACAAGCTGCGTGACCCAGAGCGATCAGCACCTGGGCACCTAGCACTGCTGATCGTCCCGCCGGACATAGGGCGGTGGGTCACCCACCAGCCCGACTCGATCATCCTCGCCTGCCATGGCTACTGGGCCTCGCTACACGGTATGAGCCGAGCCGCAGGCAGCGCCACCACGGCAATCCACCTTCCCGAGCACCAAGAGCTTACGGTGAAGGCCATGGGCAGCATGTTCGACACAGCGCGTCGCATGGCCTTCGGGACGGGACTGGGGTTGAACTGACATGGTGGACTTCAACCTGAACTACGGGCCCGCGGAGATCCGTAGCTATCTCAGGGTCGCTGGCTGGGCTCCCGTGTCGGGCGGCGACGTCGCGGAACTATGGACCCTTCCGGGGCCGGCAGACGAAGTCGTCCTGGTCCCCATGAAACCTGGCGCCCCAGATTTCACGAAGCGAGCGCGCATCCTTGTCCAGGACCTCGCGCGGGTGGAATCAAGAGAGGCACAGGCAGTCCATGACGCCATCGCCACCGTCTACCACGACGTCACAGATCTACGAGCCTCCCACCCCTCGCTGACTGACGGATCCATCCCACTCGAATCGGGGTACGAACTATTCGTCTCGGCCAAGCGCCTTCGCGTGGCCTCCGCTGCTGCAACGATCCGCCGGCAAGGGCACTACCGGAACTTCCCCACCCGAGCGCGTGCACAGGCACGAGAGGTACGCCTGGGACAAACTCGCCGTGGTTCCTACATCGTCCCAATCATCAGCCAGGCACGCGCACCAGAGGACGTGTACTCGCCGCGCCAGGATCATATTGATGTCGCGGTAGAAGAAACCCTCTTCGACCGCCGCGTTACAGCCACAATGTCCCGCGCTCTGGGCATTTTGGAAGAAATGGCCGCTGCCGAACGCGAGCCGACCAAAAGCGAGATCAATGACTCGATCGGCGAAGGCGTCTCCTACGAGCTCTGCCAGGCCCTTACCAAGGTAGTCAACACGGAATCAGTAAGCACATTGGACGTTTCGTTCAACTGGTCTCGCGTGGCTGCACCCCCGCCAGGCACCCCAGCTCAGGTCGAATTCAATCGTGAAGCGATCGATATCGTCGATCGCGTTTCCGATCACCTCAAGACCAAGGCCTACACCAGTGAGCACGTGATCTACGGCGTGGTCACCGACCTCAGTCGTCACCCCGAGGATGATAATGGGCGCGTCGGTGTCCAAACACTCATTCAGCGCCGCAGCCGCACGGTGTGGATGCACCTTCCCGACGCCGACTATCACACAGCCGTGCGCTGCCACGACGCCGGAGTGCCCGTTCGCGTGCGTGGATCGCTAACTAGCCCTCCCGGAGGGCAGGCCCGGATGAGCGTCGTCGACTTCGGCCCGGACCCATCACTGGGTCCAGATTCCTAGGTCACCGATTTCCCTCGCGGGCCCAGTCACCACCTCGCCCTGCCGTTCTGTCACACGCCGATCCACGCAGCCAGCTCTTCATAACTGTTGGCTGCACGCAAAACGTTCCCGCCAGCATTTATGTCGAGCACTTCGGTGGCTGCACCCAGCACGGTGTAGGGCGTATGCGGAATACACACCACACCCAGGATCCGCCGGTAGCGGCTGAAATCGTAGTTGGCTCCAACAGGCTGCTCCGTGAGCGTGGCAACAACCTCGGACCACTTCGCAACCGCACCCTCAACCAGGGTGGCGGCGTTTCGGACCGCCTTGTAGTCGCCAGCATCATATTGTGCCGTATATGGCCGGCTCTTACAAGAGACGATCAGAAGCGTGTCCCCTAGCTCGCCCACTGCATCGAAGTCTGTGAGGACCCCGCTGCCGAGAGGCCGCGGTTTGAAGTTCCTAACGGGGGCAGTTTGCGACGGCTTCCACGGTGAGCGGTCGATAAGCTGCTGGACAGTCTCTTCGAAGTGATCGGCGCGGATCTTGGACACTGGTGTGTCGTTTATCGGCGCGACGGTGCATTGCCGAAACAGATGGCGCGAGGCTGCATCGAAGTCAACCAGCACATCGGGGCCGGCGCGATGGAAGATTGGGCCGGGCTCCTGGGGCCAGAGGCTGACGGGCAAGCCATCAAGACGCTCCAGGATCTGCTGCGCATCCGCGAAGGCGCTTGGCGGAAACCAACTGTCCAACTCTGCCTTCAGCCAGGGCAGCGCCCTATCGAGAAGTTCGCGCAGGATTTCCCAGCGCAGGACTACGTATCCGTAGCGCACCAGGCTCAACCAGCCTCCAGCAGTGTCGTATGTCAAGTACATACTGAGGGCCTGCAGCAGCGCAATTAGGGCGGGGAGTTCCGGCTCCCACCACGGCGTGGTACGCGTTGGGGTCAACCCAAGCACAGCCCGCACTTCACGCAAGGAAATGACGTGTGGCGTGAAGCGGCCACGCGTCGTCATGGGCGTACCCCCAGAAAGGGGACCTTGCCAGGTCGGAAGCATGTCCCACGCTGGGAGCGGGCTGACAAGAACGATCGGTAGCGGGTCCCCATCACGGTAATCCGGGGTCAGCATGATGGTGCCTGGACTGGTCAGCCCGGTCGGATGAGCACAAACGCGCCGGTCATATAGGTCGATCGCGGCGCGAACCGATGCATTTGGAACATCAGCGGGAAAGCCCTCACCTTGCGGTGCGAATGCAATGCCCTTGCCCGCACGGCGCAGCCGCGAATGAATGTCACTCAGTGTAACTGCCATGGCGCAAAGGCGGAGAACTCGTCGCACAACACCGTCGGTGACCGGAAAATTGATCTCCCCACCAGTGATGGGCAGTTGCGTGCATGCCTTGGCGCTTGCGGCGGCCACCAGGTCCATCAGCCCACGGTCATAGGGTCCTGTGGTGGACAAGGCACCGTCAAAGAGGTCTGGAAGGCGCCGCAAATACCACAGCCACTGGACCGATGGATAGGACTGAACCATGGTGCGGATCTCGGCCTCGGTCGTCTGCCGCAAGGCTGTGAAGTACTCACCGGCTGCTTGTGGATCCAGCTCCCGTGTCGCCCGGGAGTGTCCCGTGAGTGCGCCCTGAATGCTGCGTTGCCTCCAGTTGGTGCCGGTCTGCGGCCACTCGCGTTCTGCCAGGCCGGCAAAGTGCCAGACTGTCCAGTGCCAGCCGCGCGCTATGCGCCTTCGGGACGGGTCGCCTACTCACGTGGCCAGCATGCCAGCCTAAGCACTCACGCTGACAGGGGCCCCGGACCGCGAGAAGGAACGTAACGACCATTCGCAATTGAGATCGCCGGAGCCAGGACCCAGCGACGCCCACCTCATGGCCGCTGCCCAGAACTTCAAAAGCAATTGGGGCTGCGGCACCGCCTCCTCCCTGTCCTCCATCTCCCACAGGGCCGCCCTCGGCACGCTCACGGCAGACCTCTCCACCGAACTGGAACGCCGCCGCGAGCTGGACGACCGCCGCCTGACCACCATCAAGGCCCTCGCAGACATCCCCGGTGTCGACGTCGGCGGCAACCCGACCGGAGCCTTTTCTGTTCGCCGAGGTCTCCGCCACCTACAACCACACCCTGGCGAGCCGCACGATCACCTCCGCGGCGGACTTCGCGGAGCCTTTCCCGACGGAGGCCAGCGTCGCGGTGGTCCCCGGCGCCGACTTCGCTGCCCCGCACCACGTTCGCATCTCCTGGGCACGGTCCCGCTTTGGCACGCCCCGGCGGTGACACCGACTGCAGTTTTCGGCCGCGTAACGCAGTGAACTCGCCTTGTTTGCCTTGGTGTTCATGAAGGGCCGGGGTGGGGGAACGAATGGGGCTTGTCACTGTTGCCGCACGGGAGGGGACGGACTTGGACGTATCCGGAGAGCTGGCGACCGTGGGGGTGGCGGGCGCCTCGGCGCTGGTCGCAGCCATGATGTCGGATGGGTGGCGCAGCGTCAGGGACTGGATGGCGCGTCTGCTCGGGCATGGGCAGGCGGAAGCTGAGGCGCGCCAAGTCGCTCGTCTCGACCGCGACAGGGAAATGCTGTTGGCCGCTCCGGCAGGCGAGGATCGGTCAGGTGAGGTGTCGGCATCCTGGACGGTACGGCTCCAGGACCTCGCCGATGAGGATGAGGAAGCGGGCCGCGAGCTGTTGGAGTTCGTCAACCGGTGGCGGGAGCAGAACCCCGAAGCCGCGCAGAAGCCGACGGTGGTCCGACAGAGTGCCAAGGCAGGCGGCAAGGCTCGGATCAACCAGGTCGGTGGCAACCAGACCGTCATCAACCCGGGGCGGTCATGAGCGGCGGCGAGCCGGCGCCCGGGGAGGGCATCCACCAGGAGGCGGAGGCGGCAGAGCATTCCCGGGTCACCCAGGTGGCCGGTGACTACGAGGAGCACCACCACACGTACGTCCGTGAGTGGCAGTACCTGAGGGCGGTCGGCATCGACGCGGGCGAGATCGCCCTCGTCGATAGCGAGTACGTCCACGCGGAGCCCGTCGGCGAACTGGAAGGCCAGGTCGCGCGGGCGACTCGGCTGCTGAAGGGTCCGGAGGGTGGTCAGCACAGTGTGGCTGTGCTGACTGGTGCGGCTGGATCGGGACGGCGAACGACGGCCTTGCGCGTCCTGAGGGACGTGGGCGTGAAGGGTGACAACATTCGCAGCTTGGTCCTGGACTGGGACCGCCCGCGGACCGAGCAGATCCCGTCCACGCCCGACCACGGGTTCATCCTCGACCTATCGGAATACAGCACCCTGCCCGCCGACTTCTACCAGGGGGTGAGCAGCTACCAGAAGGACAGCGCTGTCGGTGGGGCGTACCTCGTCATCCTGACCACTGCTGAGGCGTGGAGGCCGAGCACGCTGGCATCGGTGCCTCGTATCGACCATGTGCAGCCCTCGGCGATCGAGGTCGCCAGGGCCCACCTCCGATACGTCAAGCCCGATCGGCTCGAATGGTTCGCCGACGGTACGGATCTCGCCGAGCTCCTCGGCCCGACGACGAGGCCGGCTGACGCGGTGCGGCTTGCCCGGATCGTTGCCGAGAGCGCGCCTGGTGGTGAACAGAACGCCAAGAGCGAGTTCGAGAACTGGCAGGACCATCTCACCCTGTGGTTCAACGAGCATGAAGGTGTGGAGCATCTCCGCGACCGGGCCTTGCTGATCGCCACCGCTCTCCTGGAGGGCTTGCCTGCCGGAGTTGTGATGGCTGCCGCCGACAAGCTCTTCAACCTGGTGGAGGGCATCCTTCCACCAGGCGGCCCCCTGGCCGGGCCGGATCTGAAGGTCCGCCTGGACAACGTCGGCGCAAACCGGGTGGGAGACGACGGCCTGTCTCTCAGTAAGGACCGCCACGGGCTGCACGAAGCGGTGCTGTCCCATGTCTGGTCGCAGCGTCCGCCTCTGCGTGAGGTGCTGCTGCGCTGGGCCTCGGACATCACGGCTCAAGGCGGGGTCGCTGGAAAGTACAGGGAGCGAGTCGCCGAGGCGATCACCCGTCTGGCCGCCGGACCTGGAGGGGAGGCGGTTCTGGGCATCGTCAAGGAATGGACCGCCATGGACAGCCCTGCTCACCGTAGGCTCGCAGTGGGCGTCCTGGAGAACACAGCGACCCACCCGCGCATAGGCGTAGTGGTCCGCAAATACCTCTATGACACGGCCAAGCAGAAGAATCTTGCTGAGGCGCAGGCCACCACCGTCGCTGAGGTCTGCGCAGGCAATCTGGGGCGCGCCTTCCCACGGGTCGCGCTCACCAGGCTCCGGCTCCTAGCCTCCCGTGCTGATCGACGCGGTACTGCCGCCGTCGCTCAAGCCATCCGCACGATGGCCGAGAAGCCCGGACTGAGGAATTTGGTCCTCAGCGAGATCGTTGGCTGGGCCGAGGACGGCGACGACCAGATCCGGCAGGCCGGGGCTACCGCCTTCCTTGCCTTGGCCAGCCTGGCCGGCGAGCATCCCATCGCCCTGGCACTCGTGGGCGAGCCGGGTGAGGTGGAACCGGCGGTCGAGGACGGTTTGTTCGTACGCGGCTGGAGGGCTGCTTGGCGCCACGCTTCCGACAACGCTGTGGAGTCACTGGCCGCCTGGCTGGACTCTTCCGCCGTACCGGAGAACCAGTGCCTCGACATCGCTGAAGCCGTCCTCAAAGGCACCGTCGGAGACGCAGGGGTGTCGAACCTCCTCGTGGGGGAAGCGGGGGTCACCACGAGCGCCGGGATTCACCGACGCCGCATCCTGCTCGATCGGCTCCTGCCCTCCGCGCCGCCCGAGCCCACCCCCGCAACCGCTGTGGGATCCAGTCCTGCGACCCCTCCCTCCGGAGCAGCTGACGCCGCATCCGCATGAGTCTCCTCCCCCGTCGGCTCGGACGTCCGAAGCCGCCGCCAGCCGCAATCGGCCCGGCGGCGGCCTCGGAGGCCTCTGCATCAGAGGGAGTCGTTGAACTCCATGACGAACGGTTCGCCAGCCGCGTGCCCAGCATCTTCTTCACCGCACATATCCACGGATCCTGGCAGGTGCCGGAGGAGGGGCCGCACGAACAGCTCGATTCCGTGGCGCTGCCAGCACGGGCTCGCCACGCCCTCCGTGAACGTGCCCGCCGCACTCTCTCCCGCTACTCGGTGCTCGAACTACCGGCCGCGCAAGACGACGTGAACCTGGCCATGGCCCGCCCCATCCAACCGGCGGGAGGGTTCACGGCGTACGGCTCTGCACGCCTGACCGTGGATGAAGGGGATCGCAATGTGGCGCACGAGCACCTGCGCAGAGCACAGCTGACCGACCTCGAGCAACAAGATGCCCAGCGCCGCCTTGTCTTTCTTCAAGGCCTCCTGGCCAACCCCGACCTACGCCGCGTGTGGTGGATCGACCGACATCCAGACCGCCTCGACGCGCTGCAAGACCTGGAAGAACGGGTGAAGGATCTCAGAGCCCCGCACGACACGGACCGTGACGCCGTCAGAGGTGAGGTCATCCGCTTCGTCGATCAGATGCTCACCGACATGCGCACTCCGCAGCAGCGCGAGGTGCTCCTGCGCGCTCTGACCCAGTCTCTGCACGCGCTCGGCAGCACGGAACTCCAACAGACGGCGGCCACCTGGCTGCCCACCCGCCTGACCGATTCCGGAGGCGATACCGCATGAACATGCGCACCAGACGCTGGCTCCTCGCCCCCTCCCGTCAGTGGCGTACTCGCCGACTCATGAAGCAGCACGGGCCTTCCCTGGCCTACCCGACCGCATGGGCTCTGATCGCCTTACGTCACGCCCCCAACGAGTTCTTCTTTGCACAGCAGGCCGCACGCGAGGCAGGCACGGTCGATGCTCCAGGCGTCCTGTACGACGACTGGAGCACGCTCAGCGGAACGGAGCGCGTTCGCAGGGATCGCTGGCTCCAGCGACGGCAGGTATCGCCCATCCAGCGACTCGGCCTGACCGAGGAGGTGATCGAGCGGGCGGGTCTGAGCGTGATCGACTGGGGCCGACGAACCGAGCAAAGCTGACGGGCCCGTCGAGGAACAGCTCGATGCCGCTGGGGAGAACCTGGGGAGAATGACGCCCCGCTGGGGAGCGGCTGGGGAGGATCAGGCGCATCAGCGGGTAGCACTCCGAAAGGACCGGAAAGACGGATCGTCGCAGGTCAGGCCACTTATACAGCAGGATTCCGCAGGTCAGCGGGGTGAGGGTGACGACTTCAAGAAGATCTCCTCCTGGGCGGCCATCCTCTTCGCCCCCACCCTGGTGGGAACCATCTACGGCATGAACTTCGACACCATGCCGGAACTCCACTGGGCGGCGGGCTACCCCTTCGCGATCCTGCTGATGGCCGTGGTCTGCACGAGCCTGTACGTGATCTTCAAGAAGCGGGACTGGTTGTAGTCCGTGCGTCCGGCGGGTGGTCGGGCAGGTTGTCGCAGGGCCCCGCCGTGGATGGCGGGGCCCTGCGGGGTTCGGCGTTTCAGGCCGTCGGTTCTGCCGGGGCCGGGGGGAGGGTGCGCAGGCGGGTCACCGGGGACAGGGCGAGGGCGATCAGGACGGTGGCCGAGGCGATCGCCGCCGCGGTCAGCGCGCCCCGGGCGCCGAGGCGGCCGGACAGGAGGCCCGCCAGCAGGCCGCCGAGGGCGCCGCCGCCGAACAGGAGGGTGCGGAAGACCGCCGTCATGCGGCCCATCATCGACTGCGGCGTACTGGCCTGGCGCAGGCTGACGATGACGACGCCCGCGACGCCGAGGCCGAGGTAGGTGGTGAAGAAGGAGAGGACGAACATCCCCACCATCACCGGCCGGGGGCCGGTGGCCAGGACGAGCAGCGTCGGGCCGATGAGGAGGGCCGACTGGGCGACGAGGTAGACGAGGCCGAGGCGGAAGCGCCGGATGACCCCGCGGGAGACCGCCGCGCCGATCAGGCCGCCCACGGAGGCCGTGGCGAAGATGCCGCCGAGGGTCGTCGAGTCCAGGTGCAGGTCCCGTGTTCCGTGGAGCAGGAACAGCGTCCACACGGAGATCATGGACAGGTTGCAGCAGAACCCGATCAGGGCCAGCGACCGCAGGACCGGGTTCTTCAGCACCAGGCGCAGGCCGTCCCGGAGTTCGGTGGGCAGGTGGCGCCGTGCCGCGGGCGGTTCGGGACGGGGTTCGGGGGTGCGGATGAGGAGCAGGGAGATCAGGGACGCCAGGTAGGAGAAGGCGTCGGCGATCAGCGCCACGGGTGCGGTCAGGGCACCGACCAGGACGCCCGCGAGCCCGGGGCCCGCCACGTCGGCCGCCGAGGAGCTCATCCCCATCTTCGCGCCGGCTTCCACGTAGTGCCCGGGGTCGCGGACGAGCGTGGGCACGTACGACATCCAGCTCACGTCGAACAGCACCGAGGCGACGCCGACGGCACAGGCGATCGCCATCAGCGATGCCATGCCGAGCGCGTCCGTCCAGTACAGGACGGGGACCAGGGCCAGCAGGACCATCCGGACGAGGTTGGCGCCGAGCATGATCCGGCGCCGCCGCGCGCGGTCCGCCCACACCCCGAAGACCAGGGCGAGCCCGAGGTACGGGACGAGCTGGAGGAACCGCAGGAAGCCGACCTGTTCGTCGGTGGCGTCGAAGGCGGTGATGGCGGTGAGCGGCAGGGCGAGGTTCGTGACCTGGGTGCCGAGGAGCGAGAGGGTCTCGCCGAGCCAGAACCTGAGGAAGTCGCCGTTGCGCCAGAGGCTCGCCGTGGACGGCTCCCGGGTGAGTGTCGGCGAGGCGGTCATCGCCGTCCCCGGCCGGCGAGCTCCGCGACCGCTTCCGCGACGTGGTCCACTTCCTCTTCGGTGTTGTAGTAGTGCGGCGACAGGCGCAGGCACCAGTCGACGTCCTTGTCCCCGAAGTCGAACTGCGCGAACTCGCGGAAGCTGAGCGCCGAGTTGATGCCGCGGGCGTCCATGGCCGCCTTGAACGGCTGCGCCTGCCAGCCCTCCACCTCGAAGGTGACGAGCGCGGCGAGGCGCGGGCCGCGGTCGAGCACCCGCACCCCCGGGACGGGTGCGAGCCGGTCGCGGAGGCGGGCCGCGAGCGCCGGGGTGCGCTGCTCGATGGCCTCGATGCCGACCTGGCGGGCGTAGCGCGTGGCGGCGGCGCTGCCGAGCACCGTGGCGTAGGGGAACTCCCACTCCTCGAACCGGGCCGCCGTCGCCACGGGCTCGTAGCCGCCCGGTTCGGTCCAGCGGGCACCGTGCATGTCGATGAACAGCGGTTCGTAGCCCGCGCGCAGGACGCGGTCGGCCACGTACAGGAATCCGGAACCGCGCGGGCCGCGGAGGAACTTGCGGCACGTGGCGGTGAGGAGGTCGCAGCCGATCTCCTCCACGTCGATGGCGTACTGGCCCACCGACTGGCAGGCGTCGACCAGGTAGAGCAGGTCCAGTTCCCGGCAGTGGCGGCCGATGTCGGCGATCGGCGAGACCAGGCCCGAGTTGGTGGGGACGTGGGTGGCGGACACCAGGCGGGGGCGGTGGGTCCGCATCAGCGCGGCCATCGCCTCCACGTCGACCCCGCCCTCCGCGGTGTCGGGCGCGTGGACGACGCGGACGCCGAACCGCTTGCGCAGGGAGAGGAAGGCGATCTGGTTGGAGACGAAGTCGTCGCGGGTGGTGAGGATGACGTCGTCCGCCTCGAACGGGATCGACGAGAGGGCGTTGGCGTAGGCGTGCGTGGCGCTGCCTGCGAAGGCGATGTTGTCGGCCGTCGTGTTGATGAGGGCGGCGGTCTGCGCGTAGAACTCGCGGACCGCGGCGGCCTGGGCGGCCGAGGCCTCGTAACCGCCGATCCGGGCTTCGAGGTTGAGGTGACCGACCATCACGTCCCGCACGGGTGCCGGCAGCAGTCCGCAGCCCGCGTTGTTGAAGTGGATGACGTGGCGGCACCCCGGGGTGTCGGCCCTCAGGGCGGCGACGTCCAGCTGAAGTGCTTCCCGACCAGGACCAGAAGCGCTACTGTTATCTCTCATGAACGACAGTAGCACTTCTGGGGAGTTGGCCGACAGCCTCCGTTCTCTGGTCTCCCGGCTGTCTCCCGGCGACCGGCTGCCGAGCAGCCGGGACCTGGTCAAGGAGTACCGGGTCGGACCGGCGACGGTGGCCCGGGCCATCGCCGCGCTGGCCGCCGAGGGCGTGGTGGTGACCCGTCCCGGCAGCGGGACGTTCGCGGCCCGGCCGGCCCGGCACCGCGACGGGGCGGGCGCCGCAAGCGCGGACACCGACTGGCAGACGGTCGCCCTCACCGACCGCGCGGTCGACACCCACCTGATCTCCGACCCGCTCGGCCCGCCGCCGGCCGGGACGATCACGATGGACGGCGGCTACGTGCACCGCTCGCTCCAGCCCACTCGGGCCCTGAGCGCGGCACTGGCCCGGGCGGCACGCCGCCCGGACGCCTGGGACCGCGCCCCGGCCGGCGGTCTGGCGGCCCTGCGCACCGTGTTCGCCCGGACCGCCGGCGGCGGCGTGGGGCCCGAGGACGTGCTGGTCACCGCCGGCGGGCAGAGCGCCCTGTCGATAGCGTTCCGGGCCATCGCCGGGCCCGGCAGCCCGGTCCTCGTCGAGTCCCCCACCTACCCCCGGGCCCTGGCCGCCGCACGCGCCGCCGGGCTGCGGCCCGTCCCGGTACCGCTCGACGCCGACGGCCTGCGGCCCGACATGCTGGCCGACGCGTTCGCGATGACCGGCGCACGACTGCTGTACTGCCAGCCGACCTTCCAGAACCCGACCGGCACCGTGCTCTCCCCCGAGCGGCGCCGCCAGATCCTCGACGTGGCGCGCGCCTCGGGCGCGTTCGTCCTGGAGGACGACTTCGCACGGCACCTGGGACACGGGGGCGCCGTACCGCGACCGCTGGTCGCCGACGACCCCGACGGCACGGTCGTCCACGTCACCTCGCTCACCAAGCCCGCCGCACCGAGCCTGCGGATCGGCGCCCTGGTCGCCCGCGGCCCGGTCATGGAACGCATGCGGGCGGTACGCCTGGTCGACGACTTCTTCGTCACGCGCCCGCTCCAGGAGGCCGCGCTGGAAGTGCTCAGCTCCCCGTCCTGGGAGCGGCACGTCCGTGCTCTGGGGGCGGCGCTGCGGGAGCGGTGCTCCGTACTGGCCGCCGCGGTCACCCGGGAGGTCCCCGGTGCGACCTTGGCGGGACCGCCCACGGGCGGGCTGCACCTGTGGGTCCGCCTGCCGTCCGGCGTGGAGGACACCGTCCTCGCCGGCGCCGCCCGCCAACGCGGCGTGGCCGTCAGCGCAGGCAGCCGCTACTTCGCCACCGAGCCGCCCGCGGCCCACCTGCGCATCGGGTTCGCCGCGACCGCCGAGCCGGCCGAGCTGACCGAGGGTGCGCGCCGGCTGGGAGCCGCGCTCGCCGACCTCGGCCCGGAGCGCGGCTGAGGCGCACGACGACCGGGCCCCCGCGGCGGGGCCCGCGGGAGGGGGTAACGTCGTTGTCATGTTCCTCCGGTCCTCGGGTCACGGGTGAGGGCGTGACGCGCAGCGTCCCCCCGCCAGTGGATGCGCGGACCGCTCCATACCGACACCGGGAGATCCCGTGCCCGACAGCAAGAACATCAACAACCCCGTGGGCCAGGGCGGCGGCCAGCGCAAGAGGCAGTCCCGTGCCGAGCGGCAGGAGAACGGGCCGCACCGGAACCGGGACCGGCAGAGTGCCGCCGACCGGAAGGCGGAGCTGATCCGCAAGCTGCTCGAGAAGGCGCGGGCGGACGAGGCCGCCTCCGGGCAGGCGGGTGACGGCGCCGCGGAGGGCTGACGTCCGGTCGTCCGGGCCGGCGCCCCGTGCCGCGTGGCGCGTGGCGTGGGGGTGCGGGGATGGGGCACCGTGGCGGCATGAGCAGCTCGGGGCGGGATCGGCCGGGTGCCTCGCGCAAGGGCATGGTCCGGGTGCCGGGCGGTACGTTCCTGATGGGGTCGGACGCGTTCTATCCGGAGGAGCGGCCGGTGCGGCCGGTGGCGGTGGACGGGGTCTGGATGGACGAGCACCCCGTGACGGTCGCGCAGTTCCGGCGGTTCGCGAAGGAGACGGGTTACGTCACGGTCGCGGAGCGGGAGCCCGACCCCGCGGACTTCCCGGGTGCCGATCCGGGTGCGCTCGTCGCGGGGGCGCTGGTGTTCCGGATGCCGCCGGGACCGGTGGACCTGGACGACTGGCGGCAGTGGTGGTCGTACGAGGCGGGTGCCTGCTGGCGCCGGCCGCTGGGCGGCGGGCGGGCGCTCGACGGGCGTGATCTGCACCCCGTGACGCAGGTGGCCTTCGAGGACGCCGTCGCGTACGCCCGCTGGGCGGGCAAGGAGCTTCCCACGGAGGCCGAGTGGGAGTTCGCGGCCCGCGGCGGGCTGGAGGGGGCGGTCTTCGTCTGGGGCGACGAGTTCGCCCCGAAGGGCCGCCGGATGGCCAATACGTGGCACGGCGCCTTCCCCTGGCAGTACCTCCCCGCGTCTGCGAAGCACCGGGTGCCGGGCACCACGCCGGTACGGGCCTTCCCGCCCAACGGGTACGGCCTGTTCGACATGGCGGGCAACGTGTGGGAGTGGACGTCCGACCACTACCGGGCACGGCATCCGGACCCCGCCCCCCGGCCCTGCTGCGTACCGCGCAACCCCCGGGTCGACCGGCCGGCCGGAGCCCCGGCCGCGGGCGCGCCGTTCCCCTTCCGGGTCACCAAGGGCGGCTCCCACCTGTGCGCGCCGAACTACTGCCTGCGCTACCGGCCCGCCGCCCGGACCGGTCAGAGCGAGGACACCGCCACCTGCCACCTCGGCTTCCGCTGCGTGATCCGCTGATTGCCGGGACCATCACCCTCCCGTACCCCCGGGGCGGGCGGCCCGCCGCGGCTGCGCACAGACTTGCAGGGCAACCGTCCCGACCGTGGAGCGGCCCCGTGACCGCCCGGCGTGGGACGTCGACCCACAAGGGGATGAGGCATGTCCGACACGTTCCGTGGTGTGATCAACCTCGACGTCCGGGAGTCGGTGCCCGACTGGGCCCCGTACCAGCAGCCCAAGGCCCGGAAGGGCTCGCCGAACGTGGTGTACATCGTCCTCGACGACGTCGGGTTCGGGGCGATGAGCTGCTACGGCGGTCCGATCGAGACGCCGAACATCGACCGGATCGCCGCGAAGGGCCTGCGCTACACGCAGTGGCACACCACCGCGCTGTGCTCCCCGACCCGCTCGGCGCTGCTGACCGGCCGCAACCACACCACCAACGGCATGGCCTGCATCAGCGAGGCCGCGATCGGGTTCCCCAGCGCCAACGGCCACATCCCGTCGGAGTGCGCGACCCTCGCGGAGATCCTGGTGGACCACGGCTACAGCACCGCCCTGACCGGGAAGTGGCACCTGTGCCCGGAGGACGAGATGAACCTCGCCTCCACCAAGCGGAACTGGCCCACCGGCCGGGGCTTCGAGCGGTTCTACGGCTTCCTCGGCGCGGAGACCAGCCAGTGGTACCCGGACCTCGTGCACGACCAGCACCCCGTCGAGCAGCCGGCCACGCCCGAGGACGGGTACCACTTCGGCGTCGACATCACGGACAGGGCGATCCGGTTCATCGACGACGTCAAGGCCATCGCGCCCGAGCGGCCCGTCTTCCTCTACTACGCTCCGGGCTGCGCCCACGCCCCGCACCAGGCGCCGCCCGAGTGGATCGAACGCTACCGGGGCCGGTTCGACGCCGGGTACGAGGCGATGCGCGAGGAGACCCTCGCCCGGCAGAAGCGGCTCGGGCTGGTCCCCGCGAACACCGAACTGCCCCCGGTGAACCCGATCGGCACGCCCGACACCCGCAGGGGCCCGAACGGCGAGCCGTTCCCGCCGCTCGACTACACCCGCCCGTGGGCGGAGCTCTCGGCGGAGGAGCAGCGGCTGTTCGCCCGGATGGCCGAGGTCTACGCGGGGTTCCTGTCCCACTGCGACGACCAGGTCGGACGGCTCCTCGACTACCTGGAGGAGATCGGGCAGCTCGACGACACGATCTTCGTCGTGGTGTCCGACAACGGCGCCAGCGGCGAGGGCGGCCCGAACGGCTCGGTCAACGAGAACAAGTTCTTCAACAACGTCGCCGACGACCTCGCCGAGAACATGGCCATGCTCGACGAGCTCGGCGGCGTGGAGACGTACGGCCACTACCCCACCGGCTGGGCCATGGCCTTCAACACGCCGTTCAAGATGTGGAAGCGGTACTCGTTCAACGGCGGCACCTGCGATCCCTGCATCATCTCGTGGCCGTCCGGCATCTCGGCCCGGGGCGAGGTCCGCGACCAGTACCACCACGCCATCGACATCGTGCCCACGGTGCTGGACTGCCTGGGCCTGGCCCTGCCCGACACCGTCAAGGGCTACTCGCAGATCCCCCTCCAGGGCGTGAGCATGCGCTACAGCTTCGACTCCGCCGGGCTGCCCTCGGCCAAGAGCACGCAGTTCTACTCGATGCTCGGCACCCGGGGCATCTGGCACCAGGGCTGGAAGGCCGTCACCACCCATCCGGCGATCAGCGGCTGGAGCGACTTCCACCGGGACACCTGGGAGCTCTACCACACCGACGAGGACCGCGCCGAGCTCCGCGACCTCGCCGGACGGGAGCCCGACAAGCTGCGGGAGCTGATCGGGCTGTGGTTCTACGAGGCGGGCGTCAACCACGCCTTCCCCCTCGACGACCGCTCCGCCCTGGAGATCCTGTCCACGCCGCGCCCGCAGCTCACCCCGCCCCGCAACCGCTACGTCTACCGGCCCGGCGGCGCGGAAGTCCCCGAGTCCGTGGCCGTGAACATCCGCAACCGCTCCTACTCGATCGGCGCGGTCGTCGACCTGGCCGGCGCCGGCGGCGGCACCGGCGGCGGCGCATCCGGGGTGCTCTTCGCGCACGGCGGCCGCTTCGGCGGCCACGCGCTCTACGTCAAGGACGGCCGGCTGACGTACGTGTACAACTTCCTCGGCAGCGAGGAGCAGCGCGTCGTGGCCACCGAGCCCCTGCCGGCCGGCGAGAAGCTGATCCTCGCCGCCTCCTTCGACAAGGACGGCGAGGTCTCCCCCGGTGTGGCCACCGGCGTGCTCAGCCTGTACCACGGTGACAGGAAGGTGGGCGAAGGCCGCATCAGGACCCAGCCCGGCAAGTTCACGCTGGCGGGCGAGGGCCTCAACGTCGGCAGGGACGGCGGGGACGCCGTCACCGCCGACTACCCGGGGGCGGCCCCGTACGCCTTCACCGGCGGCACCCTCCACCGCGTCGCCGTCGACGTCAGCGGGGAACCGTACGTCGACCTGGAGCGCGAGGCGGAGGCCATGCTCGCCCGCGAGTAGACGGGAGGCCGGAGGGGCCGGAGGGGCCGGAGGGGCCGGAGGGGCCGGAGGGGCCGGAGGGGCCGGCGGGGCCGGAGGGGCCGGAGGGGCCGGCGGACGGTCGTAGGAATCACCAGGTCACGCCCGCGGGGCAGCCCCGGAACTGGTGGGACGTCCGATGACCTCGACCGGCGCGGCGGTGTTGACTGCGTCTGACTCTCCATCACACCGCCGCAGGCCGACTCCTGCTGTCGGCGTGCCGCAACATCCCCAAGGGGCGGGTACGTTGAAGACTTCCACACCACGCAGAGCCGGGCTCGTGCTCGGCTCCGCAGCCGCACTCGTGGCCGGGCTGTGTCTGGCGCCGGCCGCCCAGGCCGCACCGGATCCCGGCGTCTCCTTCGGCGGGGCGACCGCCGTCCCGCTGCCCGCGGGCTCCGGGAAGGGCACCGCCCCGGCGCTGGGCGACCTGAACGGCGACGGCAAGGCCGACCTCGTCACCGCGGTCAAGGGGTCGAACACCCTGGTGGCCGCGCTCGGCGACGGCAAGGGCGGCTTCGGCCCCGGTGCCTCCTTCGGGCTCGACACCGGCACCTTCCCGACGGCGGTCGCGCTCGCCGACCTCAACGGCGACGGCCGGCTGGACGCGGTCGTCGCCGCGGCCCTGACCAAGCAGCCCACGCAGCACGGCACGGAAAGCATGGGCAGCATCGTCGAGCTGCTCGGCGACGGCAAGGGCGGCTTCGCCCCGGCCACCTCCTACTCCGCGCCGACGCTGGTCAACCCGTCGACGAACGCCATGTTCCCCATGGACATCACGGTCGCCGACATGAACGGTGACGCCAGGCCCGACGTCCTGACCGCCAACGGCAACGGCGACAACGTCTCGGTGTGGACCAACGACGGCACCGGCGCGCTGGGCACCGCGACCAACTACTACGTGGGCGGCGGCCGGCCCAGCAGCTACTCCGCCGCGCAGCTGCGCCCCGCCGGCCTGAAGGCCGGGGACGTGAACGGCGACGGCAAGCCCGACGTGGTCACCGTGAACGCGGGTACGTCCGACATCTCCGTCCTCCTCGGTGACGGCAAGGGCCGTCTCGGCCCGGCCACCCGCTTCGCCGACGGCGTCTTCCTCGGGCGCGCCATCGCCCTCGGCGACGTGAACGGCGACGGCAAGCAGGACGTGGCCGTCGCGCACACCGACCGGACGATCACCGTCTTCCTCGGCGACGGCGCCGGAGCCTTCGGCGCCCCGGTCACCTACCCGGTCGGCGGCACCGCTCTCGACGGCGTGGCCATCACCGACGTCAACACGGACGGCAAGCCGGACCTGGTCACCGACAACGGCCCCGACAACCAGCCCACCGTCCTCCTCGGCGACGGCACCGGCACCTTCCGCAACGCCGGCGCGCTCTACGACACGAAGGCCGGCGCGAACGGCGCGTACGCCGTCGGAGACCTGAACGGCGACGGCCGGCCCGACCTGGCGGCCTCGTCCACCGCCGCGGGTGTCGCGGCACAGGTGCTGCTGAACACCTCGAAGCCGAACCGGACCGCCCAGTCGATGTCGGTCCAGGTCGCCAAGGCGCCCGGTGTCCTGTCGATGGAGGTGAACCTGCCGGCCGTCAACTTCGACAGGCTGACACCCGGCACCGTCAGCGGCGCGGCCGGACTCGGCACCTTCAAGTACACCAACACCCTCTCCACCACCGCCCCCTGGTCGGTGACCGTCGCCACCACCGACCTGGTCAGCGGCACGGACACCATCGGGTGGAACAACCTGAGGATCACGACCGGCGGACACCTGGGCGGAACCGGCGGCGAGTGGACGGGCACCGCCAAGCCCGGCCCCGGCGGCCACTTCCCCGAGGGCGCCGATCCGCAGCCCGGCACCAGCCTCTCCCCTGCCGTGACGATGGCGACCGGCGACGGCGGCACCCGCGGTGTCTTCACCCACGACGGGTCGACGGCGCAGTGGAACATCCCCGCGCAGACGGTCCCCGGCTCCTACAGCGGCACCCTCCAGTACACGATCACCGGCTGATCCGGTGAACAGCCGTCTGCGCGCCCGGGGCGGCGCCACCGCCACCCGCCGGGCACCGTTCCGCGCCCTGTGGAGCATCCTTCTCGCCGGCCTCGTGCTCGCGTCGGCGCCGGGCGCGCAGGCATCGCCGGCCCCCGCACCGTCGCCGGCCCCGCCGGAGTCCGCCGCGGGCGCGCCGTTCGGCGTGAAGGCCGGGCTCTACGGTCTGACGACTCTGACCGGCGGGCACTTCGGGTACGCGCTGAAGGCCGGCGCCCGGATCGAGGATTCCGCGGTCATCTACAACGAGAGCGACGAGGCCCGGACCTTCCACGTCTACGGCGCCGACGTCGCCAACGCGGCCGGCGGCGGCCTGGCCCCCGCGCAGGAAGGCGGGCAGATGCGGGGGGTCGGGGCCTGGCTGAAGCTCGACTCCGAGGCCACCGTCACCGTGCAGCCGAAGGGCAACGCCACGGTCCGCTTCTCCCTCGCGGTCCCCGACGGCACCCCGCCGGGCAGCTACCTCGGCAGCCTGGTCACCGCGCTGCGCACCCCCGCGGTCAGCGGCACGGTGAACACCGAGACCCGCATCGCCCGGCTCGTCCAGCTCACCGTCCCCGGCACCGCCGACCTCCGGGTCTCCCTCACGGAACTGGAGCACCGGCCCGTCGGCGGCGGCGACGAGGAGTTCACCGTGACCGTACGCAACACGGGCAACGTCCTCTACACCTTCGCGGGAACGCTGAAGGTCACGGGCGGCGGTGCCGCGCGTACCGTCCCGCTCACCCCCACGGGGATCTACGTGATCCCCGGTGGCAGCGCCACCATCACCGGCCGCCTGTCCGGCCTCCCGGCCCTCGGCCGCCGCGCGGTCACGGCGTCGGTGACCGCGACGGTTCCCGGCGGCGCGACGAAGACCGTGGAGAGCGGCACGGTCCGGCTGTCCTACTTCCCCTGGCTCATCGCCACCCTCACCGCCGGCGCCTTCCTCGGCCTGGGCCTCGTCCTCTTCATCACGCGCAAGCGGTGGCGCGCCCGGCTGCGGCGCCGCGCGGAGGAACGCACCGCACTGCGCGCGCTGCGGCGGGAACTGCGGGCGGGGCACCCGCCCGCCGACGACCGCCGCGAAGCACGGACGGGCGGCGCCGAACACCCGTGACGGGGGACTGCCCGCCGCTCTTCACGAGACGGACAGGATCACCGGGCCGCCTTCCCGGTCGACCCGGGTCGTCCACCCCGGCGGGAGGCGGAGGGAGCGGTGGGGGGCCAGGCGGGTCGGGAAGTGGTGGTGCCAGAGGAGGTGGCCGTCCTGGTGGGCTCGGATCGAGGGGGCGGTCAGCGGGCCGGCGGCGCGGAGGAGCAGGGGCCCGGCGGCGGGGTCCGTGAGGTGGTTCGGGGTGAGCCAGGACAGTGGGGCCCGGACCTGGAGGGCCGGGCCGGGGGTGGGCCAGGGGGTGCCGGTGAGGTGGGCGAGGACGGCGGGGGCCGCGGCGGTGCCCTCGGCCGCTGCGGTGGCGGCGGGTTCGGCGCCGTGGAGGGCGTTGCCGACGGCGAACACCCCCGGGGTGGTGGTGCGGAACGCGGGGTCCACCGAGGGGCCCCGGGTGCCCGGGTCCAGGGTGATGCCGCCGCGGCGGGCCAGTTCGTGATCGGGGATCCAGTCGCCGGTGAACACCACCGTGTCGCAGGCGATGACCCCCGACCGGCCGTCCTGGTGGCGTACGGCGACGCCCGTGAGGCGGCCCCGGCCGTGGAGGGCGGTCACCGTGGTCCGGGTGAGGAGGGGGACCCCGGGGAGGGCGGTGCCGCGCGGGTGTTCGGTGAGCATCGCCGCCACCCGCGTGCCCGAGCGGTGGAGGAGGCGTGCCGCGTGGCGGGCCACCGGTTCGGCTCCGACGAACACGGCGCGGCGGCCCACCGGGTGCACCGACCGCTGGAGTTCGCCGGTGGTGAGGACGCCCGCCGGGCGGGTTCCGGGGACGAGGCGGGCGCTGCGGGGGCGTTCCCGGGCGCCGGTGGCGAGGACGACGGCCCGGGCGGTGATCCGTTCCAGCCCGGCGGGGCTCGTGGTCTCCAGGGTCAGCGGTCCCGCCCAGCCGGTGGCGGAGACGCCGGTGCGGAGGGCGGCTCCCGCGTCCAGGGCCGCCGCGACCGCACGGCGTGCGTACTCCGGGCCGTGCAGCCAGGGCAGCGGGGGGCTGCCGAAGCCGCCGTGGTGGCAGTGGCGGGGTACGCCGCCGGGCTCCTCGTCGCGTTCGAGGACCTCGACCCGGCCGGCGCCCGCGCGCGCGGTGCGGGCGGCGAGGGCGAGGCCGGCCGGGCCCGCTCCGATGACCAGTACGTCGACGGTGCGGTTCGTCATCCGGACCCCGTTTCGAACAGGGCGCGGACCGCGGCCCCGCAGTGGAAGCCCTGGCAGCGGCCGGCCCGGGCGCGGGTGCGTCTGCGCAGGCCGTCGAGCGAGCCGGGCGGGACGGTCGAGGCGAGCGCGTCGCGGATCTCCCCGCGGGTCACGCGCTCGCAGTGGCAGACGATCCGGCCGTACTCGGGGTCCGCCGCGATCAGCTCGGCGTCGCGGTAGGGGCGGGGGAACGCCTCGCCCAGGTTGGGCATCCGGACCGGTTCGAGGTCCCGTGCCCCGGTCACCGGCAGGCCGCCCTCCGCGAGCAGGTCCACCACGTGGGAGGCGATCGCCATCGAGGCCGTCAGGCCCGTCGAGCGGATGCCGCCCGCGGTGACGTACCGCTGGGCGGGGTGGGCGCGGATCGCGTAGTCCTCGGATCCGGTGGCGGCCCGCAGTCCCGCGTACACGGCGGTGACCTCCTCGTCGAGGAGGGCGGGCAGGATCCGCCGGCCCTTTTCGCGGAGCAGGGCGATGCCCTCGGCGGTCGATCCGGTGGCGGTCTTGTCGTCGAGGTCCTCGGCGGTGGGGCCCAGCATGACCTTGCCGTGGACGGTCGGCGTGACCAGTACCCCCTTGCCGAGCGCGGTCGGCACCGGCAGCAGGATGTGGCGTACGAGGTCCCGTGCGAGCTCGTCGAAGACGATCAGCTGACCGCGCCGGGGCGTCACGGTGAAGTCGTCGTGGCCGAGCATCCGGTCGATCCCGTCGGCGTACAGGCCGGCCGCGTTGACCAGGTGGCGGGTGCGCAGCTGCCCGCGCCCGGTGGCCAGGAGGTGGTCCGGCTCGCCGGACGTGGCCTCCTGGACCTCCTGGACCGTGCAGTTGAGGTGCAGGTCGACTCCCGCGCGGACGGCCTGGGTGGCGTAGGCGAGGGTCGTGGTCCAGGGGCAGATGATCGACTCGCCGGGTACGTCGAGGGCCCCGAGCACCCCGGGGCCGAGGTGCGGCTCGCGGGCCCGGACCTCCTCGGCGGGGATGACGCGGGCTTCGCGGTAGCCGTTGCGCTCCGCCTTGGCGGCGAGTGGGGGGAGCGCCGCGTGCTGCTCCGCGTCCCAGGCCACCAGGAGCGCGCCGAGCGGCTCGACGGGGATGCCGTTCTCGGCGGCGTACGCGGCGAGCCGCCGGCTGCCGTCGCGGACGAGCCGGGACTCAAGGGAGCCGGGGACGGCGTCGAAGCCGGTGTGCAGGATGGCGGTGTTGGCCTTGGAGGTGCCGTCGCCGACGTCGTCGCGGGCGTCGAGCAGGGCGATCCGCAGCGGGAGCCGGGCCAGTTCGCGGGCGATGGCCGAGCCGACCACGCCGGCGCCGATGACGGTGACGTCGTACGCGGCGGCGGGCAGGGCGCCGCGGGTGGTGACGCTCACGCGGGGCCGTCGAGCAGGGCGGCGACCGCCGTGCGGAAGCGGGCGCGGCGTTCGGCGGCTTCGTCGGCGCCGGCCCTGGGTTCGTAGACGGCGGACGGCTTCCACTCCGGGACGGCCTCGCGGACGGTGAGGGAGGGGTCGAGGCCGAGGCGGGCGACCGCGCCGACGCCGAGGGCGGTGGCGTCGGGCAGTGCCGACACCTCCACCGGTATCCGGAGCAGGTCGGCCTGGGCCTGCATGAGCAGGGCGGACCGGGTGAGGCCGCCGTCGACGCGGAGGGCGGTGAGCGGGGTGCCGAGGTCGGCGGCCGCGGCGTCGGCGAGTTCGGCGACCTGGGCGGCGATGCCGTCGCACAGGGCGTGCACGAGGTGCCCGGCGGTGGTGCCGAGGCCGAGGCCGGTGACGGAGCCGCGCAGGTCGCCCCGCCACCAGGGGGCGGCGAGTCCGGCGAGGGCGGGGACGAAGGTGACGCCGCCGGAGTCGGGGACGCCCGCGCCGACGGTGTCGAGGTCCTCGGCGCCGGAGATCACGCCGAGGTCGGTGAGCCAGCGCACGGCGGAGGCGGCCGTGTACACCTGGCCGTCGAGGCAGTAGCTGGTGCGGCCGCCGATCCGCCAGGCCACGCAGCCGACGAGTCCGGTGGAGCTGCGGCGCGGCCGGGGGCCGGTCTGGGCGAGCAGGAACGCGCCGGTGCCGTAGGTGCACTTGGCGGTGCCGGGGGTGGTGACGCTCTGGGCGAGCAGGGCGGCCTGCTGGTCGACGAGCAGCCCGGTCAGCGGCAGTTCGGGGCCGAAGGCGGTGGTGGTGCCGACGCGGGCGTCCGCGTCGACGATCTGCGGCAGCGGCTCGCCCGTGAGGCCGAAGGCCCCGAGGGCCTCCTCGGACCAGCCGACGGTGTCGAGGTCGAGGAGTTGGGTGCGGCCGGCGGTCGCGGCGTCGGTGACGAACGCGCCGGTGAGGCGGTGCACCAGCCAGGCGTCGCTGGTGGTGACCACGCCGCGGCGCGTCAGGTGGCGGCGTATCCAGGCCATCTTGGGCGCGGCGAAGTAGGGGTCGAGCGGCAGCCCGGTGCGTTCGTGCAGCATCGCGGCGTGCGGGGCGAGTTCGGTGCACAGGTCGGCGGCGCGCCGGTCCTGCCAGACGATGGCGTCGGTGAGCGGCTCGCCGTTCGCCGGGTCCCAGGCGAGTACGGTCTCGCCCTGGTTGGCCAGGCCCACGGCCGCCACCGGCTCGCCGGCCGCGGCCAGCGCGGCGCGTCCGGCGTCGACGACGGAGCCCAGCAGTTCGGCCGGGTCCACCTCCACGCGGCCGTCGGGCAGGTGGCGGGGGCGTACGGGAGCGGAGGCCGAGCCGATGACCCCGCGGTCGGGGCACAGGACGAGGGCCTTGGTTCCCGAGGTGCCTTGGTCCACTGCGAGCACCGGGCCCGTCATCACCACTCCGCTCCGTTCCGTTCACGTGCCGGCGGGTCCGCCGGTCGGAAGCCTCCACCAGCTCCGGACGCCCGTCAAGATCCTTCAGGGCCTCCCCCGTCTCGACTGACGGACAATCACATCCCTGAAGTGGCTTGAAACTTGCGATCGAAAAAGTTTCCGGGTGAGATCCGCCGCACCCGCTCTATAGTGATCGCCGATCAACGGGCGGTAACGGGGCCGCCCGTGGCTCAACTGCGGGGGTCCGCCGAACAGTTCGCGCATGGTTCACGCATCCCTGGGGCTGGCCCGACTCCGCCGGTGCGGCGATCGGACGCCAGACGGACCGACCCGTCCCTCCATGCGATCCGAGGACCGATGACCACGATGACCGCAGTACGAGCCGGTTCCGGCCGCACGTCGCCCGGGACCGGGTGATGGCCGGCGGCGATTTCCGGCCCGTCTACCACCCCGCCGGCCTCGACAACGACCTGCGCGCCGCCGTACAGGACCTGCGCACCGGCCGCTGGCTGTCGATGGCGCGGCTGCTGGAGCGCACGGACGGCTGGGGGCTGTGGACCCAGCGCACCCAGGTCCTCGCCGCCGTCGCGGCCGGCTCCGACGTGGTCCAGGCCTGGCGGAGCGAGCAGCCCACCAGCATGGCGGCGACCGTGATGCACACCCGGGTGGCCGTGGAACGCGCCGTCCGCGCCCACCGCGCGGGCCATCCCCGTACGCACGAACTGTGGCAGGAGGCCTGGCAGTCCTGCCGGACCACCGCCGGCCTCAGCCCAGGCGACCCCGTGCCCTGGGTCTGCCTGCTCGCCCTGGCCCTCCTCGACGAGGAACGCCGGATGGACGAGCACCGGCTGCCGCCGCCCGGCCCGATGCTGCCTCCCGGGCCGTGGGGCATCCTGGCGCAGGCCGACGAGCGGGACCCGCACAACCGCGAGGCCTACCACCGGATGCTCCAGTTCGTACACGCGGGCGCGCCCGGGCCGCGTCCGAGTTCCGAGGCCGTCAACTTCGCCCGCTGGGCCGTCGCCGCGGCCCCGCCCGGGTCCCCGGTGCACCTGCTGCCGCTCTACGTCCACGTCGAGCGCTACCGCCGCGAAGGCGGCCAGGAACGCGCCCTCGACCTGCACTGGGTCGCGGAGGACGCCATCCGCGACGCCGTCCACGCCCTGGACGCCTGGTTCGCGTACGCCGAACCGGCGCAGGCCTCCCCGCTCGACCTGAACCACCTCGCGCACGCCCTGTGGGGAGCACACCGGTTCGAGGACGCGGCCCGGGTCTTCGACGCGATGGGCGGGTACTGGACCACCCTGCCCTGGGCCCAGCGGACCCGCGACCCCGCCGACCCGGCGCTCGCCGAGGAGGTGTTCCTGCGCGCCAGGTCCCGCAGCCTGGCCGGCCGGGACTGACCTCCCGCACCTCCACCCCTCTTTCCCACCCCCGCTTTCCCACCCCCGCTTTCCCCCGCTCCGTATCCCCCGTCCCCTGCTCCAACCCCCCTCGGAGGTACCCCCGTGTCGCGCACCACGCCGGCAGTCCGCCCGGACCACAAGGCCCCGCCCCACCAGGACGAGGAGGAGCGGCTCAGAGAACTGGGCTACCAGCCCGTACTCGCCCGCCGGATGGGCGGCTTCGGCAACTTCGCCATCAGCTTCTCGGTCATATCCGTGCTGTCCGGCTGCATGACCCTGTACGGCTTCGGCCTCGGTACCGGCGGCCCGTCCGTGATGCTGTGGGGCTGGGCCGGCGTCGGCCTCTTCGTCCTGTGCGTGGGGCTCGCCCTGGCCGAGGTGACCAGCGCCTACCCCACCTCCGGTGCGCTCTACTACATGGCCGACCGGCTCGGCGGACGCCGCTGGGGCTGGTACACGGGCTGGCTCAACCTGCTCGGCCTGCTCGGCGCCATCGCCGGCATCGACTACGGCGCCGCCCTGTTCACCGGTGCCTTCCTGAACCTCCAGTTCGGCTTCGTGCCCACCCCCGGCTCGACGTTCCTGATCTTCCTGGCCATCCTGCTGCTGCACGCCGTGCTCAACCTGTTCGGCGTCCGGCTCGTCAGCGTGCTCAACTCCATCAGCGTCTGGTGGCACCTGGCCGGCGTCGCCGTGATCGTCGGCGCCCTGGCCTTCGTACCCGACCGCCACCAGTCGGTCTCGTTCGTCTTCACGGAGTTCGTCAACGACACCGGCTGGGCCAACCCGCTCTACGTGGCGGCGATCGGCCTGCTGCTCGCGCAGTACACCTTCTCCGGCTACGACGCCTCCGCGCACCTCTCGGAGGAGACCTCCAACGCCTCCGTCTCCGCCGCCAAGGGGATCGTCCGGGCCATCTGGGCCTCCTGGATCGCCGGGTTCGCGCTGTTGGCCGGGCTCACCTTCGCCATCCAGGACTACGCGGCCGTCCAGGGCAGCGAAACCGGTGTGCCGCCCGCCCAGATCTTCCTCGACGCCCTCGGCTCCGGCGGCGCCACCGCCCTGCTGCTCGTCGTGATCGTCGCGCAGATCTTCTGCGGCAACGCCGAGGTCGCCGCGGCGAGCCGGATGGTCTTCGCCTTCAGCCGGGACAACGCCCTCCCCGGCTCCTCCCTGTGGCGCAAGGTGAGCGGCCGCACCCAGACCCCCGTCCCGGCCGTGTGGCTCTCGGTCGCGGCCGCCGCCGTCCTCGCGCTGCCCTCGCTCTGGTCCGCCACCGCCTACGGGGCCGTGACCGCCATCAACGTCATCGGCATCACCCCGGCCTACGCCATCCCGATCTACCTGCGGCTGCGGGCCGGGGACCGGTTCCAGCCCGGGCCGTGGAGCCTCGGCCGCTGGGGCAAGCCGGTCGGCTGGGTCGCCGTCGGCTGGGTGGCCCTGGTCACCGTCCTGTTCTGCCTGCCGCAGAAGTCCCCGGTGACGATCGACACGATGAACTACGCGGTGATCGCCCTGGCGGTCGTCCTGGTCCTCGCCAGCGTCTGGTGGTACGCCGCCCGGCGCTCCTACGGGACCCCGTCGGCCTACGGCAACGCCCGCGAGCAGGCGGACATCGCGGAGGGCATCGTCTGACCGTCGGGTCCCGCGGAGCGGCGGGCGGCGCCACGCAGCCTCAGCGGCGCCCGCCGCCCGGGGCGGCGGCGCCCGCGGCCGGCGCGGGCGTCCCGCGGTAGCGGGCGTTGATGACCGCGGCCCTGGCCAGCGCCGCGGGGTTCATGAAGCGCGCCGGACCCATCAGGCGGGACCCGAAGTGGTGCATGTGGCGCGCCATGGCCTCGTCGCGCGCCGCCGCCGCGAACATCAGCCGCTCCACGGGGTTGAACGGGCGGGCCTTGGCGTAGTCGACGGCCAGCGTCTGGTGGCCGCGCAGCCGGCGCCGGTGCGTACGGGCGTACGCCGCCAGCGACCGGTCGAGGTCGCCCCGGCCCGCCGCGGCCGCGGCGACCGCCCCGGCCAGCCAGCTACCGGACTCCAGCGCCCAGCCGCAGCCCACGCCCCACAAGGGGTCGCCCGTCAGGGCGGCGTCGCCGATCAGGGCGAGGCCCGGCGCGGTCGGCTCGCGGGTGAGGAGCGGGTAGTCGACGGTCCCGATGATCTTGCCGATCCGCTCGGCGGAGTCGAGGTCCGGCGCCTCGGGCAGGCCGCGGACGAAGGAGCGGAAGCTGCCCTCCAGGTCTTCACGGAAGGCCGGCAGCCGCTTCTTGTCCGGGAGCACCGCGACGACCGTCACCCCGTCGTCGTTGGGGAACGCGTACGCCATGTCGGGCTCCAGGAACCAGGCCCTGCCCAGCCCCCCTTCCAGCTCCAGGCCGCGGAAGTACGCGATGTACCCGAACCGCGAATTCTCGTGGCTCCGGGTGGGCACCCCGGCGAGCTTGGCCACGGCCGAGTCCTTCCCGTCGGCGCCGACCACGAGCCGGGCCCGGATCTCCCGCTCGCCCCGGGGGGTCCTCGCCCGCACGCCCACGGTCCGCCCGGCTTCGGTGACCAGCCCGGTCACCTGGTGGCCGAGGAGCAGGTCGACGCCTGGGGTCTCCGCGGCACGGGCCCTGATGAGCGGGTCGAGGGTGCTGCGCCGGACGTTGTACCCGTACGGCAGCGCGGGTCCGGCGGGGGCGGGCCTCGGATGGATCCATCCCCAACGGGTGTACCAGCGGGCCTCGTTGCGGACGGCTCCGGCCTTCTCAAGAGCGGGGAGGAGACCAAGCTCGTCCAGTACCGGGGCGGCGTTGGCGGTCATGGAGTGGGTGCACAGCACCTTGTACGCCTCGGGGTCCGAACGTCGTTCCAGCAGTGCGACGCGGACACCGCGCCGCGCGAGCAGGATCGCGGCGGTGCATCCGGCGAGGCTGGCTCCGCTGATGACGACGTCGTAGCCGTCTCCCGCGCTCTCGGGCTCGGTCATGCGCTGATCGCCCCCTTCGGGGTGTGGTGCGGTCGTGGTAGTGGTGCGGTCTCAACTGCACGCGGGAGCCCCGTGGTTGTCAATGTTCCCTTCGGGGCATGACCATCAGCCGCCCACCCCGCGGGACCGCCCGCCGGACACCCCCCGGGCCGCCACCGCGTCCAGTCGGCGCAGGCTGGTCCGGCGCTGGAGGAGGGCCAGGGCCGCCACGCCCGCGCCGAGTGCGAGCCAGCCGGGCGGGCCCGCCGCCATGACGGCGCCGGTGAGCAGCGGCGGGCCGACGGCCTTCTGCGCGGAGGAGGAGATCCCGGCCACGCCCAGGTAGGAGGCGCGTGCCTGCCGCGGGGCGAGGGAGACGGCCAGTTCCCAGGAGGACACCGAGCGGACCAGCTCGGCCGCGGTGACCAGGGCGGCCGCGGCCAGCAGCGTCGCGGAGGCGGTCCAGGGGCCGTGTTCGGGGGTGAGGGCGAGGAGGGCGCAGGCGCCGAGCAGGAAGAGCCCGTACCAGGAGACGGCGGCCGCCGCCTGGCGGGGTGCGCGGACCTTCGCCGACACGGGGAGCTGGAGGGCGACGACCAGCACGGTGTTGAGCACGAGGAAGGCGGGGACGACGGCGTGCGGCGCGTCGGTGCGGTGGACCAGCCACAGCGGGAGCCCGACGTCGAGGAGCGAGGCGTCGAGGTTCATCGCGGTGTCGAGGAGGACGAAGCGGAGGTAGCCGCGGTCCCGCCAGGGTCCGGCGGCCGGGGGCTTCGGCCCGGGCGGGCCGTCGCCGTCGCCGTCGCCGGGTACGGGGGCGACGAGGCGGCCGTGGCCGCGGGGTTCGCGCGTGCGCCACACCAGGACGGCGGCCGCCAGGAAGGACAGCGCGTTCCCGAGGATCAGGACCTCGTACGCGCCCCGGGTGCCGACGGCGAGGCCGACGGCGGCGAGGCCCGCGCCGACGGCGCACCCGGCGTTGGCGGCGCTGCGCGACAGGGCCTGGTAGGTGGTGCGCCGTTCGCCGGCGACCCGGGTCGCGAAGAGCATTTCGAGGGTCTTGGCCGCGCGGTCGCCGAGGCAGGTGAGGGCGACGATCAGCAGGAGCGCTTCGAAGCGGGTGACCGCGAGCATCGCGCCGAGGGTCGCCAGGCGCAGCAGGTGACAGGCGATCAGGAGGCGGCGTACGGGGAGCCGGTCGGCGAGGTGGCCCGCGAGGGGTGAGCCGGCGATGCCGGCCACCGCGCCGACGCCGAGCATCAGGCCGAGCCGGCCGGCGTCGAGGCCGACGACGAAGGTGAAGAAGAGCACCGAGGAGGCGGCCCAGATGCCGCTGCCGGTGCGGTCGACGAGCTGGCCGAGCAGCATGATCCGGGCGTCCCGGCCGCCGGGCGGCCGTCTGAGCTGTGCGATCAGTCCGCCGCCGCCGGCGGCCTGCTGGTGGTCCGTGTCGTGTCGCCGTGCCGTGCCGAGCCGCCGCATGGCGGGCCTCCGTCTCCCCCGCGAAAAGTATCTCGATGTCGAGATACCTCACGGCAGCCTGCCCTCCATTCATCTTGACGTCAAGATATTTCTGCCCGGACCGCCCGGCCCGCCCGGACCGCCCGGCCCCTGGCCCCCGCCCCCTCGACGTCAGGAGCGGAGCATGCGGGCGACGGCGCGGGAGGCCTCGGCGGCCTTCTCGCGCGCCCGGTCGCCGCCCTCGGCGGCGGCGTCGGCGACGCAGGAGTGCAGGTGGTCCTCCAGCAGGGTCAGCGCGAAGGACTGCAGGGCCTTGGTGGCGGCGCTGACCTGGGTGAGCACGTCGATGCAGTACGTCCCCTCCTCCACCATGCGCTGGAGGCCGCGCACCTGGCCCTCGATGCGGCGCAGCCGCTTGAGGACGTCGTCCTTGTCCGTGCGGTGGGCGGGGCGTGCGGAGAGTGCGGTGTGAGCGGACACGGCGGTCGATCCCTTCCCGTTCTTGCGTCTGGTACCCCCCGGGGGGTATGCCGGGTGCGAGCGGCTCAGTGGGAGTGGTCGCCCGACTCCTCCGGCGCCGCGGGGGCCGGGGAGGCCGCGGGCGCCGCGGGCGCCGCCGAGGGCTTGGCGCCGCCGCCCGCGTTGACCGTGAAGGCCGCCGTGCGCACCTTGCCCTGGTGCTGGAAGTCCAGGAAGAGCCGGTAGGTGCCCGCACTGGGGGCGGTGGCGGTGAAGGAGACGTCCGGGCCGGGGCCGCCCTCGTTGGGGTGGACGTGCAGGTAGGCGAGGTCTCCGTCGCGCAGGGCGACGAGGTGGCCGTAAGCGCCCAGATAGGGCTCCAGGTCGGTGACGGGCTTGCCGTCCTTGCTGACCGTGAGCTTGAGTTCGCCGGCCTTGCCGGGGTCGAGGGTCCCGCCCAGGGCCACCTGGTAGCCGTCCACCTCGGCCGTGTTCACGGCCGGCGGCATCGGGGCCGGTGCGTACGCCCCGGGGACCGAGAGGTCCGCGCCGAGGGTGACGTTCTTCGCGCCGGGCGCGTCCGGGGCGAAGTCGGCGAAGGCCTTGTAGGCGCCGGCCGCGGGCAGGTCCACGGGCGCCGACCAGGTGCCGTCCTGCGCCCGCACCGGGTGGAGGTGGCGGTAGACCGTGAGGTCGCGCGAGGCCACGATGAAGTGCAGCTCCTTGCCGTGCTCGGTCTTGTACCCGGTGACCTTGCGGCCCTGCGCGTCCTTGACCGAGAAGCGCAGCTCGCCCGGGCCCGCCGCGATGCTCGGGGTGTCCAGGCTCAGCGTGTAGCCGCCCTCCGAGACCTGGAGCCCACCGGCCGCCCGACCCTGGGCCGCCGCCTGGTCGTGCCCCCCGTGGCCCTCCGGCGCGGCGGACCCGGTGGACGCCTGCGCCGCGTGCGTCCCGTGCGCCGGCTTGGCCGGCGCGCCCACGGGTCCCACGCCCGCGCCCACCCCGCAGGCGGTGCCGAAGGTCGCCGCCAGCGCTGCGGCGAAAACGGTGATCTTCACTCCGGTGTTCATGGCTGATCTCCCCTACGACGTACGTACACACGGCCGCATCCAGCGGTTCCATGCACTTCACCATACCCCCCAGGGGTATCAAGTCAAGCTGGAGGAACACTTGCGGTGCATACCTCGGGGGGGTATATCTGGAGTCAGGCCGGATACCCCCAGCGGGTATCGGCACGACTGAGGTCCGATCTAGGAGAAACACATGTCTTCCTGCTGCACCCCCGAAGGCACCTGCGGTACGAACGCCGGCGAGACGACCACCACCGTGGCCGTGGTCGACACCACCGCCACCGTCTACCGCGTGACCGGCATGTCCTGCGGGCACTGCCGCACCGCCATCACCGCCTCCGTCGGCGCGCTCGACGGGGTCGTCTCCGTCGACGTGGACGTCGACGGCGGCCTGGTCACCGTGACCACCGCCGGCGAGCCCGACGACGCCGCGATCACCGCGGCGGTCGACGACGCCGGCTACGAGCTGACCGGCCGGGCCTGACGCCCGGTCCGTCCCCGACCCACCCGGCCGCCGGGGCCCCGTCCTTCCCACCGGGCCCCGGCCCCCACCCCGCGCTCGAACGAGGAGCAGCACTCATGACCACCATCACTCCCGGCGCCGCCCAGGTCGAGCTCGCCATCGGCGGCATGACCTGCGCCTCGTGCGCGGCACGCATCGAGAAGAAGCTCAACCGCATGGACGGCGTCGAGGCCACCGTCAACTACGCCACCGAGAAGGCCAAGGTCACCTTCGACGCCGACATCTCCGTCGCGGACCTGATCGCCACCGTCGAGGCCACCGGCTACACCGCGCAGGAGCCCGCCCCGCCGCGCACCGGCGGCGCCGGCGGCCCCGAGGGCGAGCAGCCCGAGCACGACGAACTCGCGCCGCTGCGCCAGCGCCTCGTCACCGCGGTCTCGCTCGCGGTGCCCGTCATCGCGATGGCGATGGCCCCGGCCCTGCAGATCGACTACTGGCAGTGGCTCTCGCTGACCCTGACCGCGCCCGTCGTCACGTACGCGGCCTGGCCCTTCCACCGGGCCGCCTGGACCAACGCCAGGCACGGCGCGGCCACCATGGACACCCTGATCTCGGTCGGCACGATCGCCGCGTTCCTGTGGTCGCTGTGGGCCCTGTTCTTCGGCACCGCCGGCACCCCCGGCATGACCCACGCCTTCGAGTTCAGCATCGCCCGCACCGACGGCGCGGGGAACATCTACCTGGAGGCCGCGGCCGGCGTCGTCGCCTTCATCCTGGCGGGCCGGTACTTCGAGGCCAAGTCCAAGCGCAAGGCCGGCGCCGCCCTCAAGGCGCTGCTGGAGCTGGGCGCCAAGGAGGTCACCGTGCTGCGCGGCGGCCGCGAGGTGACCGTGCCGACCGCCGAACTCCAGGTCGGGGACCGCTTCCTGGTCCGCCCCGGCGAGAAGATCGCCACCGACGGCACCGTCGTCGAGGGCTCCTCCGCCGTCGACGCCTCCATGCTCACCGGAGAGTCCGTGCCCGTGGAGGTCTCCGTCGGCGACTCCGTCACCGGTGCCACGCTCAACGCCGGCGGCCGCCTGGTCGTCGAGGCCACCCGGGTCGGCTCCGACACCCAGCTCGCCCGGATGGCCCGGCTCGTCGAGGACGCCCAGAACGGCAAGGCGGCCGCCCAGCGGCTCGCCGACAAGATCTCCGCGGTGTTCGTCCCCGTCGTCATCGGACTGGCCCTGGCCACCCTCGGGTTCTGGCTCGGCACCGGCTCGGGCCTCGCGGCCGCCTTCACCGCCGCCGTCGCCGTACTGATCATCGCCTGCCCCTGCGCCCTGGGCCTGGCCACCCCGACCGCCCTCATGGTCGGCACCGGCCGCGGCGCGCAGCTCGGCATCCTCATCAAGGGCCCCGAGGTCCTGGAGAGCACCCGCAAGGTCGACACCATCGTCCTGGACAAGACCGGCACCGTCACCACCGGCCAGATGACCCTGCTGCGCGTGCACACCGCCGAGGGCACCGGCGAGGCCGAGGTGCTGCGCCTCGCCGGAGCGCTGGAGCACTCCTCCGAACACCCCATCGCGCAGGCCGTCGCCGCCGGCGCCGCCGCCCGGGTCGGCACCCTGCCCACCCCGGAGGACTTCGCGAACATCCCCGGCCTCGGCGTCCAGGGCGTCGTCGAGGGCCACGCGGTCCTCGTCGGCCGCGGCAAGCTGCTCGCCGACTGGGCGATGGAGCTGCCCGCGGGCCTGGAGCGCGCCAAGTCCGAGGCGGAGGCCGCCGGCCGCACCGCGATCGCGGTGGCCTGGGACGGCGAGGCCCGCGCGGTGCTGGAGGTCGCGGACGCGGTCAAGGACACCAGCGCCGAGGCGATCCGCCGGCTGCGCGCCCTCGGCCTCACCCCGATCCTGCTGACCGGCGACAACAAGGCCGTCGCCGAGACGGTGGCCCGCGAGGTGGGCATCGACGAGGTCATCGCCGAGGTCATGCCGCAGGACAAGGTCGACGTCGTCAAGCGGCTCCAGGCCGAGGGCCGCAGCGTCGCGATGGTCGGCGACGGCGTCAACGACGCGGCCGCGCTCGCCCAGGCCGACCTGGGCCTGGCCATGGGCACCGGCACCGACGCGGCCATCGAGGCCGGCGACCTGACCCTCGTACGCGGTGACCTGCGGGCCGCGGCGGACGCCATCCGGCTCGCCCGCAAGACCCTCGGCACCATCCGCTCGAACCTGTTCTGGGCCTTCGCCTACAACGTGGCCGCCCTGCCGCTCGCCGCGGCCGGACTGCTCAACCCGATGATCGCCGGTGCGGCCATGGCCTTCTCCTCGGTCTTCGTCGTCGGCAACAGCCTGCGTCTGCGCGGCTTCCGGGCCGCCACCGACTGAGGAGACCCCCGTGGCCGGTTACACAGAACACAAGGACGACGTCATCAGACGGCTCCGGCGGATCGAGGGCCAGGTCCGCGGCGTGCAGCGGATGGTCGCCGAGGACGTCTACTGCGTCGACGTGCTCACCCAGGTCTCCGCGATCAACGCCGCACTCCGGTCCTGCGCCGTGACCCTCCTCGACGAACACCTCGCCTGCTGCGTCACCGAGGCCGTCACCAGGGGCGGGGACGAGGCGGAGACCAAGGTCGCCGAGGCGACCAGGGCCATCGCCCGCCTGATCCGCACCTGACGGGCCCCTCCCCCGGCCCCGCGCCCGCCGCCCCACCACCGGCACCGTCCGGTGGTGGGGCGGCGGGCGTCGCGGCGCCCGTGTACCGGTCCGGGGTATGACGCCGGCGCCGGGACGGGCCGTACGATGAGCCGCTCGCGAGGGGGAGGTCCGAGAGGGATGCGCGTACGCCGGCTGGGAGAGCTGGAGGCCGAGATCATGGACCGGGTGTGGCAGTGGGAACGCCCCGCCTCGGTCCGCGAGATCGTGGACGACATAAACCGGGTCCGCAAGGTCGCCTACACCACCGTCATGACCGTGGCGGACATCCTGTACCGCAAGGGCTGGCTGAGCCGCGAGAAATCGGGCCGGGCCTGGATGTACGAGGCGGTGCGCAGCCGCGAGGAGTACACCGCGGCGCTGATGCAGGACGCGCTCGGCGACAGCCAGGACCGCAGGGCCACGCTGCTGCGGTTCGTGGAGCGGATGTCCCACGAGGACGTGGAGGCGCTGGACGAGGCCCTGCGCGCCGCCCGCACCGACCGTCCGGCCGACGGGAGCGGCCGGTGAACCACCACGTACTGCCGCCCCTCGGACTCGCCCTGATCACCGGTCTGGTGCTGCCGCTCCTGCTGGTGCGCGCCCGCTGGGCCCAGCAGGTGCCCCGGCTGGGGCTGGCCGCCTGGATCGCCTGCGGCGCCGTCTTCGCGCTGTCCACGGCCATGCTGCCGGCGCAGCTGCTGCTGCCGGCGCAGACCAGCCACCGGCTCGTCGACGCCGTCCTCACCCTGACCCCGCCCTCCCCCGGACGGCTGGCCGCGGCCACGGCGCGCGAGGCCCTCGCCGCGGTGTCGGCGCTGGCGGTGCTGGCGGTACCGGCCACCGGTTTCGTACGCGAACTCGTGCGGGCGCGCCGGGCCCGCACCCGGCACGCCGAACTGCTGCGGCTCGTCGGCCGGTACGACCCCCGGCTCGGCGCGACGGTACTGGAGGACGCGCGCCCGGCGGTGTACTGCCTGCCGGGGCGTTCGCGGCGGGTCGTGGTGTCCTCGGGGGCCCTGGAGGTGCTGACGGAACAGGAGCTGGCCGCGGCGCTCGCCCACGAGCGGGCCCACATCGGCGGCCGCCACCACCTGCTGGTCGCGGCGGCGGGCGCGTACTCGGCGGTGTTCCGCCGGCTGCCGCTGGCCCGGATCGGCGGGCGGACGGTGCCGCTGCTGCTGGAGATGGCCGCCGACGACCGGGCGCTGCGCGGCTGTTCGAGCGACGCGCTGGCCACGGCGCTGTACGCGCTGGCCTCGGGGCGGGCGCCGCGCAGGGCGTTCGCGGCGGGCGGTCCGTCGGCGGCGCTGCGGATGCGGCGCATCCTGGGGCCGCGCCGGGCGGGACGCCCGGTGCTGCGCGGGGTGTTGGCGGTGGCAGGGGCGGTGTCGGCGGTCGTTCCGCTGGTGGTGGCGTGTTGTTGGACGTCCTGACAGCGGATTGCCTTCTTCCTCTCTCCGGCTCCAACCCGGTTATTTACTAAGCCAATTCGTAGATTTCGCGTCGCCCCCGGCCACTCGAATTGCCCGCTATTCTGAGCGCGTGCGGGCTCAGGACCGGTACGGCGAGAGGTGCGGAAAGAATGCTGCTGGCTGACGTGCGGACGGCAGCGCCCGGTGACGCGACGGCGATTTCCCGGCTCCTCGCCGAAGCGATTCGCGACGGCTACGGCGAGGCCCTCGGGGAAATCCGGGTCGGCCGGCTGGTGTCGGACCATTGCGCCCTGCCCCGCATTCGAGCGGAAATTGAAATTCCCGGCGGAGCTCCCGCCTGGCTGGGCTGGCTGGTCGCGGCCGACACCGACGGCACCGTGGTGGGCGCCGTCTCGGGCGGCGTGCCGGTCGACGCCGAGGGCGAGATCTACGCCCTGTGCGTGACCCCGGCCCGGCAGCGGCAGGGCGTCGGCACGGCACTGCTGGAGGCCGCCACCGGCCGGATGCGGGCGCACGGGGCCGCGTACCAGCGGATCACGCTGCCCGTCGAACAGGCCCCGGCGCTCCCCTTCTTCACCCACCACGGCTTCGGTGCGCTCACCCCGGTCAGGCTCGGCCGCTCCCTCTGACGGCCGCCCGCCCTCCGCCGGGGCGTGGCAGATCCACGCCATCGCGTGTTCACGCAGCCCGCCGCTCTGGCCCCGGACCTGCCGCGCAGGACAGGATTTCACCAGCGGCGCGGTCCCGGCGGCACGGGAGCTCCGCCCCGGACGGCTGGACCGAGCGACCCCCTGGAGGAGCGATGCACACACCGAGCGGCGTTTTTTCCCCGCCCCTGCCTCCTGTCGCGGCCGCCCCGTCCGCGCCCCTCGCGCCGGCCGTGCGCGCGGTCGGTATCCCGTCCCCCGCCGGCTTCCTGCCCGGCCTGGAGTCGGCCGCGCCCGCCGACGAGGACTCGCTCTGGCTCCAGGACGCCCTGCTGGGCCCGCACAGCGCGGACATCGTCCGCTACCTGGGCCTCGCGCGGGACTGCGGCGGCGGCCCGGTGCTGGACCTGGGCTGCGGCGCGGGGCGGCTCGCGGTGCCGTTCGCCCGCCAGGGCTTCCGCGTCGAGGCGGTGGACCGGGACGCCGACAGCCTGGAGCGGCTGCGGGCCTGGGGCCGGCGGATCGGGCCGCAGGTGTCGGAGCGCCTGGCCACCACCCGGGCCGACCTGGCGGGGCTGCGGCTGCGGGGCGGGTACCGGCTGGTCCTGCTGGCCGGGGCGATGATCTCCGCGGTGCCGCCCGGGGCACGTCCCGGGCTGCTGCGCGAGATCGCCGCGCACCTGGAGCCGGGCGGCGCGCTCGCCCTGGACTTCACGGTGCACCGGCCGCGCGGGCTGGTGGAGGACCCCTCGCGCACCTGGGCGTTCCAGGTGCCGCGGTTCGACGGGGTGGAGGAGTGGACGGTGGCCCGCCAGGAGTTCGACCCGGACGGCATGCGGGAGCACATCACCTACCACTCCGTCCGCACGGGCAGGCTGAGCAGCGAGCGGGTGGTCACGGCCACCCGGAAGTGGATCGTCGACCCGGAGCGGCTGACCGCCGAACTGCACGGGGCGGGCCTGCGCGTGGAACGCCGCCGGGGCCACCGCGTCGACGAGCGGACGGAGAGCGTCCTGCTCGTCTGCCGGGCCGGCGGCTGACCCCGGAGCCGCCGTTCCGCGAGGCCGGGCAAGAGGTACGATGCCCACAAAGGTTTGAGTGGACCAGATCGCGGATGGTGGCGGGGAGATGGCTGTCGTGGAGGAGTCGACCGGCCGCGAGGCGGTGATCCAGCGCCTCCGCGACGTCGGGCTGCGGGTCACCGGGCCGCGTCTCGAAGTGCTGCAAGTCCTGTCGGCGGGCGGCCACATGGACGTCGAGTCGCTCACCGCCGCCGCCCGCGAGCGGCTCGGGACCCTGACCAGCCAGGCGGTCTACGAGATGCTGCGGCACTTCCTGGAGACCGGGCTGGCGTCGAAGTTCGACCGCCCGGGCCTGCCGGCCGTGTTCGAGATCGCCGGCCCGCCCCACCAGCACGCGCTGTGCGTGCGCTGCGGCCGGGTGGAGAACGTGCGGGCGGAGGTGCCCGAGCCGGCCGGCGACGCGATCCGCACCTGGCGGATGGGCGAGGGCGCCGAGATCACCTTCAAGGGACTGTGCCCCGACTGCCTGGCCGCGCCGCGCGACTGACGCCCCCCCCCGCCCGTCTCCCCTCGGCAGCAGGGCAGTTGACCCGCACAAGATCCCTCGCCACCCCCGCCGGAGCCCCGTCCGGGCCGCCCGGAAGCGCAGTCGCGCACCTCAGAGGCACCGTGTGACGCCCGTCACATCCCGTTCGAGGGGGCGGGAGCCCTCCCATAGGTATGTGCCAAAGTGTGACTGTCGATTCGTAAGATGAGGGGGTCGCTTCGCGATGGCAACGGGCGACGGCAGGGACGGCATCCAGTCCGCCGACAGGGTGCTGGCCTTCTATCAGGAGCTGCGCCTGCGCGGGGTGTCCGACCTGAACGAGGTCTTCCGGGAGCTCGGGATCGCGCCCGAGGAGTACGAGAAGTGGCGCGCCGAGCTGACCTCCCTCGGCCTGATCGTCCCGACCGGCACCACCCACGCCACCCGCGCCGACCTCCAGTCCGGCGCCTGGGAGCCCGGGCCGGACGCGGTCACCGTGATCGACCCCGAGATCGCCCTGCTGCGGATGCTCCAGCGCGAACGCGAGCGGCTGCGCGAGCACCTGGACGAGTCGGACCGGGCGTACAGCGCGCTGGAGAACCTGGTCGGAAGGTTTCTGCGGCCCGGGTCGCTGAACGCCTCCGACGTCGAGGTCGAGATCCTCGACGACTACGGCCGCATCCAGCAGGTGCTGGAGGACATCACCGACGTCATCCGGCACGACCTGACGTCCATGCACGTGACGGCGCTGGTCAGGGAGGTCGCCGACCGGGTGCTCAGCCGCGACCGCCGCCAGATCGACAACGGGGTGCGCATCCGCGCCATCTACCACCAGCGCATCACCACCTCGCCGGAGGCGGTGGAGATGCTCCGCCGCCGGGTCGAGGCCGGGGTGGAGATCCGCCTGTCCCCCGCCGTCCCGATGAACATGATCATCGCGGACCAGCAGTTCGCGGTACTGCCCGTGCACCCCGACGACCGGGCGGCCGGCGCGATCCTCGCCCGGGGCCCCGCCCTGGTCCGCTCCTACCTCGCGCTGTACGAGCACTGCTGGCACGCGGCCACCCCGTACGGCGACGACGCCGTGCCGGAACTCGGCGGCGACGGCCTGTCGGAACAGCAGCGGGCCGCCCTGAAAATGCTCGCCTCGGGAATGAAGGACGAAAAGGTCGCACGGAATCTCGGGGTGTCCCTGCGGACGGTGAGCCGAATGCTTTCCGAGCTGATGCAGGAAATGGGAGCGTCGAGCCGTTTCGAGGCCGGCGTACGCGCCCAGCGGCTCGGCTGGCTGGACTGATTTCACGGGACACGCATCGGGAAAACAAAAAGCCCCGTGTCCGCGGGAGGCGGTCACGGGGCTTCTTCCCGCCCGAGCGGGGCGGGACGTTCAGTCCCAGCCGTTGCCGTCCGCGCGGGACATCGCGCCGACGGCGACGGCCCCGGTACAGGACGTGCGGGCGGGGCCGGCGTGGCGGGTGTTCGCGCGGATTCCGGTGGTGTGCACGGCGGACATGATTCCTCCAGGAAGTCTGAATATCGATTCAGTCTCCGCGGATCCGTGCCGCCGGTATTCCGTCGAAGACATCTCCATTCTCATATGGATTCCGCGGCCGGGCCACTTTCCTGTAGCGCCTTTAGGGCGGATCTGGAGTTCATGCAGACGTTACACCTGCGCATCTTTGGTCAGCCCAAAAGAGCTGTTAGGGTGGCCTTCCGGCCTTCTCGGCCCTCCAGGGGAGAGGCGTCGGCGAGGCAGGAGCGTGCCGCCGCTCCTGCCTCACTCACCGCCTCGCTCACCTCCGGCCCCCACCGCTCCTCGCGCAGCACGTCCCGGTAGACCTCCAGGGTGCGCGCGGCCGCGGCCCGCCAGCTCATCTCGCGTGCGTGGCGCACCGCCGCCCGCCCCATCTCCGCGGCCTGATCCGGCCGCCCGGCGAACCAGCGCAGCCTCCGGGCGTACTCCACCGGGTCGTTGCCGCGTACGAGCAGTCCCGTCACCCCGTCGCGCACGGCGGTCGGCAGCCCCCCGACCGCCGACGCCAGCACCGGGGTCCCGCAGGCCTGGGCCTCCAGCGCGACCAGCCCGAAGGACTCGCTGCGCGAGGGCACCAGCAGCACGTCGGCCGCCCGGTACCACTGCGCGAGCTCCGCCTGCGGTACCGGCGGGAAGTGCCGCAGCACGTCCGACACCCCCAGCTCGCGCGCCAGTTCCCAGGCCCCGCCGCGCGGGCCGGCCCCCGAGGCGCCGCCCACCACCGGGACGACGGTCCGCCGGCGCAGCCCCGGGGCCTGCCGCAGGAGTTCGGCGACCGCCCGGACCATCACGTCCGGGCCCTTGAGGGGCTGGATCCGGCCCGCGTACAGGGGGACGAACGCGTCGGCCGGCAGTCCCAGCCCGGCCCGCGCCGCCGCCCGCCCCCGTCCGGGCCCGAAGGTGCGCAGGTCGACCCCCGGGCGGACGATCTCCGTGCGCCGCTCCTCGGCCGCGTACAGCTCGTGCAACGCCCGAGCCTCGTCGGCGGTGTTGGCGATGAGGCGGTCCGCCGAGCCGACGACCTGGTCCTCGCCGCGGATGCGCAGCTCCGGCTCGGGGGCGTCGCCGTCGGCGAGGGCCCGGTTCTTCACCCGGGCCAGGGTGTGCGCGGTGTGCACCAGCGGGATCCGCCAGCCGGCGGCGGCGATCCGGCCCGCCTGGCCGGAGAGCCAGTAGTGCGAGTGGACCAGGTCGTAGCGCCGCTCCTGCTTGAGCAGCGCCAGCGAGAACGGGACGACCAGGGCGGGCATGTCCTCCTTGGCGAGGGCGGCGCGCGGGCCGGCCTCCAGGTGGTGCACCCGGACACCGGGGCCGAGGAGGTCCGGGGAGGGGCGGTCCTCGCCCCGGCAGCGCGTGAACAGGTCCACCTCGACGCCGTGTTCGGCGAGCGCGCGGGACAGCTGGACCATGTAGACGTTCATGCCGCCCGCGTCCCCGGTGCCGGGCTGGTGCAGCGGCGAGGTGTGGACGCTGAGCATGGCGACGCGCAGGGACACGTGGAGCTCCTACGGGCAGGGGCCGCGCCCGCCCCGCGCCGCCGGGCGACCGGCGCGCGGTCACGCGGCGAGGAAGGGATTCTGTCGTCGTGCGGTGGTGCGCTGGTGCGGTGGTGCGCGGCATGTGCGTGCTGCGCGTGGTGCGCGGCGTGCGCGCGTGCCCGGGGGTGTCGCTAGAAGCCGAACACCGGTCCCGACGGCGGGGCCAGGCGGGTGCCCGGGGCGGGCGGGACGAGGGCGGCGGCCGAGACCGGTCCGCCGGGTTCCGCCTTGAGGGCGGCGGCCAGCCGGTCCGCGCCCTCGGGCATCACCGGGCGCGCCCACGCGCCCAGCGCCCGGGCCACCGCCAACTGCGCTGCCAGCACGGGCAGGTGGCGGCCGGCGGCGGTGGGGCGGTGGGCCTCGTGCGCGTTGACGTGACCGAAGTCGGCCGCGGAGCGCACCATCTCGTCGAGCAGGGCGACCGCCCTGCGCGGGTCGAACGCGTCAGGGGAGTAGGCCTCGCGCAGGTCCTCCAGCCCGCGCAGCAGCCGGCGTTCCAGCACCTCCCAGCCGGAACCCCCGGGCAGGGCCTCGGGGGCCCGTCCCGCGCACTCCTCGCGGACTGCGGCGAAGAGCCGGGCGAGCCAGTTGTTCCAGCTCTCGTCCAGCTCCCGGCGGGCGGCGGCGAGCCGGTCGGCGTGGAAGGCCGTGCGGCGGCCGAGCGGGCGGGCCTGCAGGACGTGCCGGCGCAGGGTGTCCGAGCCGTACTCGGTGATCAGGTCCAGGGCCCAGGCCTTCTGGCCGGAGCCCCACACGAGCGCCTCGTCCTCGATGACGTACGCCTCGTTGACGCAGAAGTGCTGGGGCAGCTTGAGCCCCTGGGCGAACAACAGGACCGGCAGCAGCACCGCGTGGCAGAAGGCGTGGCCGAACCCGCAGAAGTGGACGGCCCGTTCGGGCAGCGGCCGGTCGCCGTGGCCGAAGAGGTGCATGGCGGCCGCCTCGAAGCAGCCGTCGATCCGGTGCTCGGGGAAGCCGTCGACGGGGACGGGCAGCCCCCACTCGGCGGGGTGGGACACCGCGATGTCCGGCAGCCCGTCCTCGACGAGCGACTCGCACAGCGCGGCCAGCCTCGGCGGCAGCCCGGTGCCGGCCCAGTACTCGGCGAGCGCCTCGCGGTACGGCTCCAGCGGGACGTACAGCCGCCGGCAGCGCCGGGGCAGGGCCGGCGCGTCGCACAGGGCGCAGCGCGGCTCCAGCAGGTCGCCGCCGTCGTTGGGGCGGGCGCACTCGTGGCACATCCCGCCCTCGCAGGACGCCGCGCAGTGCGGGCAGGTGCCGGTGACGTGCGCTCCGTGGAGCCAGCGTCCGCAGGGCTCGCAGTACGGGGTCAGGCGGGTGCGGGCGGCGATGACCCCGTCCGCGTACAGCTGCCGGAAGAGCTCCGTCAGGCGGCCCCGGTAGCCCTTGTCCTGGCGGGGTCGCACGATGTGGTCGAACTCGACGCCCGAGCGCAGCCAGTCCGACGTGATCGAGGCGCGGTACCCCTCGGCGACCTCCTCCGGTTTGCGGCCGGCGCGGAGCGCGCGGACGTGGACGGAGCTGGCGTGGTCGGCGGTGCCGGTGGTGAACCGGACGGGTTCGCCCTCGGCCCGCAGGAACCGGGCGAGTACGTCGGCGGCGACGTACGGTCCTGCGAGATGGCCGACGTGCAGTTCGCCGTGGGTGGCCGGCGGGGTCGCGGTGATCCAGACGGGGGTGCTCATGGGACCTCCTTGACGCTGTGGTGCGAAGGACGCAGCGAGGCTCGGAACGGAAGGAACAGCGGGTGCCCAGCCAAGACTGACAGAGGAACGAACCGCCCGGTCTGGTTTCGGCTTGCGCGTTCGCGCCGTTGCGTGGACACGCCAGCGGACCGCCCCCGCGGCCGGTGCACGACCGGGGCGCGGCCGGTGGTCGACCGGTGCGCGGCCGTCAGGCGGCGCAGTCCGCCGGTACGCGCATCCCCCGCACCACCTCGGTCCACAGCTCGTGCGTGGCCAGCGCCCACAGCGCGAGCGCGTCACGCTCCGACGGCCGCTCCAGCTGACGGGCCAGCAGGGTCCGCACCCGGTCCGGCCGGACCTGCCCGGCCCGCGCCAGCCGCTCCGCCGACAGCAGTTCGCGTACGGGCTCCAGCAGCGGCCCGCCGGGGGCGAGCATCGCGGTGACCGGCAGCGCGAACGGCTGCCGGGGGCGCCCGCGCACGGCCTTGGGCAGCAGCTCCCGGCCCGCCTCGGCCAGCGCACGCCGGTCCTGGAGCAGGCGCGGCGGCAGGGCCCGGGCGTGCGCGGTCACCGGCGGCCGGCAGAACGGCGTACGCGCCTCGACGGCCGAGGCCATGCCCAGGTGGTCGAGCCGGCGCAGGTGCCGGGCCGGCAGCCGCCAGCGGCCCTCGAACGCGGTGACCGCGGCCAGCCGGTCACCGCCGGCGGAGCGCAGCTCCCGCTCGACGCGGTCGGCGGCCGAGCCCTCCTCCGCGATGAAGGCCCGGTAGTCGGGCGTGTACAGGTACTCGCGCAGCAGCCGCGGCGCGGCGGACAGCCCGTCGGTGTAGGCGGCGGCCCAGTCGGCGACGAACGGGCCGGTGCCCGCCACCCGCGTGCGCGCGTCGGCACCGAACAGCTCGTCGGCGCCGTCCCCGGTCAGGGCCACGCTGTACCCGGCCCGCCGCACGGCCCGGAAGAGGGCGTACGTGCTCAGCGCGGCCGGGTCGGCGTCGGGCTGCCCCAGGTGCCGGGTGGTGAGGGTCAGCAGCGACCCCAGCTCGGCCGGGTCCAGGGCGACTTCGTGGTGGACGGTACGGGTGTGCCGGGCCACCGCGCGGGCGTACGCGGCCTCGCAGTCGGGCCACCGGCCGCGGTGGCCGAGGTGGAAGCCGTGCGGGGCGGGCGCCCCCGCCTCCCGGGCGTACTCGGCCGCGAGCGCGGTGACCAGGCCCGAGGCGAGTCCGCCGCTGGTGAGGACGCACACCGGTACGTCGGCCCGCGCGAGGCGGCGCACCTCCCGGCGGAGCACGTCCGCGGTGGACCGGCGGCCCCGCTCGGGGGTCTCCGGTGCCGGGGTCCGGCGCCGCAGCGCCGCCGGCCTGCCCGGGTGCACGACGGCGGTCGCGCCGGGCGGCAGGGCGCTGATGCCCTCCAGGGCGGTCCGGGCGGAGACCGGGGTGCGCAGGGCGAGGACGGTGTCGAGGCTGTCCGCGCGCGGCGCCGCCCGCACCCCGTCGAACGCCAGCAGCGCCGGGATCTCGGAGGCGAACCGGAACGCCCCGTCCGCGCCCTGGTGGTAGTGCAGGGGCCGGCCGCCCAGGGGGTCCACCGCGAGGACCAGCCGGGGGGCCGCGCGGACGTCGAGGACGGCGACGGCGAACATCCCGTCGAGGCGGCGCGCGAACCCCGCCCCGTACTCGGCGTACAGCGCGGGCAGCAGGGTGCCGTCGCACAGGTCGGGGAAGCGGTGGCCGCGGGCGGCGAGTTCGCGCCGCAGCTCGGCGTGGTTGTAGATCTCCCCGCCCAGGACGGCGGCCACCCCCGGCAGGTGGGCCAGCCGGTACGGCTGCCGCCCGCCGCGCGGGTCGGTCACCGCGAGCCGGTCGCAGCCCAGCGCCCACCCCGGCCCGCGCAGCACCTGGTGCCCGTCGGGGCCGCCGTGCCGCTGCCTGGCCGAGACGGCCGCCAGTTCGGCCGGGTCGGGTGCGGCCGTCCCGGCCGCGAGCGAGCCGAAGATCCTGCCCATGCCGGACGCCTCCGCTTCCCACGCGTGCGTGGTTCCCTCGACGATGTGGAGCAGTGAGACCTGCGAGTGGCGTACAGGCGACATGTCGCGAGTACGCCAAAGGGGCCGCCTTGCGGCCGGTGCCCGCGCCCAACAGGCTGATCACATGGAACACTTCGCGACCGATCGCATAGACCGCAGCGCCCCCGAATCCCTGCTGGTCGTGGCCGCGCACCCGGACGACATCGAGTTCTGCGTCAGCGGGACGGTCATGCGGTGGATCGCGCAGGGCACCACCCGGGTGACGTACTGCATCGTCACCGACGGCGGTGCGGGAGGCTACGACGAGCAGCTCCCGCGCCAGGCCATGGGGGACCTGCGCCGGGCCGAACAGGTCCACTCGGCCAAGCGCAGCGGCGTCGACGACGTCCGCTTCCTCGGCTACCCCGACAGCTACGTCGAGGCGAGCGTGGAGCTGCGCCGGGACCTGTGCCGGGTGATCCGGCAGGTCCGGCCGCAGCGTGCCGTCATCCCGAGCCCGGAGATCAACTGGGGCCGGATCGCGGACCTGCACCCCGACCACCGGGCGGTGGGCGACGCCGCCCTGCGGGCCGTCTACCCCGAGGCGCGCAATCCGTTCGCGCACCCCGAACTCCTCAGGGAGGAGGGCCTGGAGCCGTGGATCGTGCCGGAGCTGTGGCTGATGACCGGGCCGACACCCAACCAGTACATCGACGTCACCCCCGTCTTCGACCAGAAGGTCGAGGCGCTGCGCATCCACACCTCGCAGACCGCGCACTTCGACGACCTGGCGGGGCTGCTGCGGGAGTGGCTGGGCGAGCACGCCCGGGCGGCGGGGCTGCCTCCGGGCCGGATGGCGGAGGCCTTCCAGGTCGTCAGGATCGACTGACCGGCCGGGGGCCGTGCCGGGGGGCCGTGCCGGGGCCGGGTCGCGTTCGCCGCGTGGGGCGTACGGGACCCGGCCGTCGTGCTGTCCGGGGTCACCGGTATACGAGCAGTTCCGCCTCGTCCGCGCCCGCCAGTTCGTAGCGGGTCGCGACCAGGGGGCGGCCGGAGTAGAGGCGGATCAGTGTCGCCGCGTCCCCCCGGAAGCGGGCCGGGGGCCGGCCGGGCACCTCGTTGCCCAGGACCAGCGGCCGACCGGGGCCGCCGATGTCGGCGACCAGCCGGGGCGTCTCCCGCTTGCGGCTGACCATCCGCAGCAGCGGCAGGGCCAGTGGCAGGCTGTCCCCGGCGTACTCCCCGGGCTCACCGAACGCCGCGCGGACGTCGCCCGCGTGGATCCACTCCCCCAGGGCGACCGCGTCGAGCGTGCCGTCGCCCTCGGCGATGACCGGCCCGGCCTCGCTGAGACCGCGTTCCAGCTCGTCCACGATCCGCGCGAGGGACCAGTCCACGCGTTCGGCCACGTCGGCCGCGTTGGCGGCGGGCAGGAACACGCCCTCCTCCAGCCGGCCCTCCACGATGCGGACCAGGGCGGCCCCGCAGTGCGCGAGGACGTCCCGCACGGTCCACCCCGGGCAGGCGGTGCGCAGCCCGTACGCCGCCTCCGGCGTACGCCGCAACAGCGGCAGCAGCGCGTCCCGTTCGGTGCGCAGCAGCCGGTCGGGGAGCCAGGGGTCGCGCACCTCGGCGTCGGCTTCCACGGCCGCTTCCATGATGGCCACGGCCGTCAGTAGCGGTAGTGGTCGGGCTTGTACGGGCCCTCGACCTCGACGCCGATGTACGAGGCCTGCTCGGGGCGCAGGGTGGTGAGCTTGACGCCGA
>NZ_JBNNPF010000036.1:0-41590 GCF_050275515.1 Streptomyces sp. NPDC004126
TGGGCCTGGCGATCGCGGGCGTCTGGGAGGGCCGCGGTGCCGCCCAGGAGTACGTGCGCCAGGAGGCGCAGGCCCTGCACGAGATCAGCGTCCGCACCCCCCGCCGGTTGTCAGCGGGGGCCGGTACGTTCGCCGGCATGACCGACGCCCCGAACCCGCTCTCCGTGCTCGACGCCCCCGGCGGTTTTCCCGGGCTGCCGCCGGGCCGGCTGATCACCCGCGCGGTGCGCGGACGGCTGCGGCGGACGCGCAGGGAGCCGCTGCTGTGGCTCTCCGACGGGCCGGTGGACGCCCCGGCCGCCGCGTACCCGGCCCCCGCCGGGCTGCTGCCCGTACTGCTGCACGACCGGCACGGGCCGCAGGAGTGGTGGCGGGACGAGGACTACGTGGACCCCGACCGCTGCTCCGACCCCGACGACCACGACGGCGAGACCGTGCTGCGCGAGTTCTGGGACGCGGTCGTCCCCGACCGCGAGGAGGGCGCCGAGGGCGCGGAGCTGATCGCCCCCTTCGACCGGATCTGGCCCGGCACCGCCTGGGACGGGACCCCGACGGCGGAGCCCGGGGCGGCCGCGGCCGCCGTCGCGGGGGAGCTGCTCGCGCGGGGGTGGCTGGGCGGCAGCCCCCGGCTGGCCCTGGCCCCCGCCCGGCGCGGGGCCGACGTGCCGGCCGCGATCGGCTGGAGCGGCCCGCTCAACCACGAGAACGACACCGCCCGCATCAGCGCGGTCCTGCGCTCCTGGGAGGACCGCTTCGGCGCCCGCGTCCTCGCGCTCGGCTTCGCCACCCTCGACCTGTCGGTGGCGGCTCCGCCCCGCACGCTCGCCGAGGCCCTCCCGGTCGCCGCCGAGCACTTCGCGTTCTGTCCCGACAACGTCCGGCAGGGCTCCGGCACGGTCCGCGACTACGCCGCGGAGGCGCTGGTGGGCGCGGCCCACTGGTCGTTCTGGTGGGACTGACCGTCAGCCGGCGTTGGGGCCGTTCCTGACCGGCCGGGTGTGGATCTTCGAGACGCAGGCCGGCAGGGCCGCGTCCGCCTCGTGGTCGCGGGCCCGGTACGCGCTCGGGCTCTCGCCCACCAGCTCCGTGAACCGCGAGCTGAACGACCCCAGCGAGGTACAGCCCACCGCGAAGCACACCTCCGTCACCGACTGGTCGCCGCGCCGCAGCAGCGCCTTGGCCCGCTCGATCCGGCGGGTCATCAGGTAGCTGTACGGGGTCTCCCCGTAGGCGGCGCGGAAGCTGCGCGAGAAGTGCCCCGCCGACATCAGCGCGACCTGGGCCAGCGCGGTGACGTCGAGCGGCTCCGCGTAGTTGCGGTCCATCAGGTCGCGGGCCCGGCGCAGCCGGGCGAGGTCCTCCAGGTTCACCCGTTCAGCCTTGCACAGGACCGGGCGGTACCGAAGGTTCCGCGGGGGACGCGGGCGCGGACGCGGGCGGCGGGGTCGGCGTCGGGTCCAGGTAGACCCGGCGGACGGCCGGCCACCGCTCCTGCAGCTGGTCCTCCGCGTCCTCGCAGGCCGCCTCCACCTGCCGGGCCGACGCCAGGTCGTGGAAGTCCACCTTCGCCGCGATCAGCACCTCGTCCGGCCCCTGCACCAGGGTGGTCAGCTCCAGCACCGCCTCGATGTGCGGGACCGACAGCAGCTCCTCGCGCACCTCCGCCCGCATCGCCGCGGGCAGCGGCCGCCCGATCAGGTACTGCGCGTTCGAGCGCCCCAGCTCCCACGCCACCGCCACCAGCAGCACCCCGATCAGCAGTGAGGCCACCCCGTCGTAGACGCCGGACCCCGTCAGCTGCGCCCCCAGCAGCCCGCCCGCCGCCAGCGCGAGGCCGACCAGCGCGGCGGCGTTCTCCAGCAGGACCGCCTTCACCGCCGTGTCCGGGGTGTGCTTCACGTACAGCCCCAGCGGCGCCCGCATCCGCGCCGCCTCGCCCGTCACCTGCCGCCAGGCCACCAGCAGCGAGTACCCCTCCAGGACGAACGCGACCGCGAGGACCGCGTACGAGAACACGGGGTCGCCGGGATCCTCGCCGTGCACCAGGGTGTGGATCCCGTCGTAGACGGCGAAGACCGCACCGCCCGCGAACGTGGCGATCGAGGCGAGCAGCGCCCAGATGTAGCGCTCGGGCCCGTACCCCAGCGGGTGCGCCTCGTCGGCGGGGCGGGCGCTGCGTTTGAGGGAGGCCAGCAGCAGCACCTCGGTGACCGTGTCGGCCACCGAGTGCGCGGCTTCGGACAGCATCGCGCTGGACCCGCTGACGATCCCGGCGACGGCCTTCGCGGCGGCGATGGCCAGGTTGGTGACCACGGCGACGACGACGGTGGCGACGCTCTCGGATCCCGCCCCCGTACCCGGGGTTTCGGCTTCGACCGGCATGGGGCGACGTTATGTCCGCTCAGCCGCGCGGGACGCGCACGACACCTTCCTGGATGACGGTGACCGCCAGGCGGCCGTCCTGGGTCCAGATGCGGGCCTGTCCCAGGCCCCGGCCGGCGGACGCCGAGGGGGACTCCTGGTCGTACAGGAGCCACTCGTCTGCGCGGAAGGGCCGGTGGAACCACATCGCGTGGTCCAGGGAGGCGCCGACCACGTCGCCGACGGCCCAGCCGCCCCGGCCGTGCGCGAGCAGCACCGAGTCCAGCAGGGTCATGTCGGACACGTAGGTGGCCAGGCAGATGTGCAGCAGCGGGTCGGCCGCGAGCTTGCCCTGGGTGCGGAACCAGACCTGGGAGCGGGGCTCCAGCGGCTCGCCGACCGAGCCCCACGGCGGGGTGGTCGCGTACCGCAGGTCCACGGCGCCGCGCGCCTCCAGCAGCCGCTCGACCGTGCCGGGGTCCCGGAAGGTCTCCCGGTAGGCGGGCAGCGCCTCGGCGGCCGTCGGCAGGGACTCGGGGTCCGGCGCGGCCGGCATCTCGGCCTGGTGCTCCAAGCCCTCCTCGTACGTCTGGAAGGACGCGGAGAGGTGGAAGATCGGCTGTCCGTGCTGGACGGCGACCACGCGGCGGGTGGTGAAGGACCGCCCGTCGCGGATCCGGTCCACGGAGTACACGATCGGCGCGCCGGAGTCGCCGGTGCGCAGGAAGTACGAGTGGAGCGAGTGCGGCAGCCGGTCCGCGGGCACCGTGCGGCCGGCCGCGACCAGTGCCTGGGCCGCGACCTGGCCGCCGAACACGCGCGGCACCAGGGAGGTGCGGCTCGTGCCGCGGAAGATGTTCTCCTCGATCTGCTCCAGGTCGAGCAGATCGAGGAGGTCCGTCAGCGCCGGGTCTTCTTCGAACGCGGCCAAGTGGGTTACAGCCCCATCGCCTTGGCGATGATCGACTTCATGATCTCGCTGGTGCCGCCGTAGATGCGGTTGACGCGGTTGTCGGCGTACAGGCGGGCGATCGGGTACTCGTTCATGTAGCCGTAGCCGCCGTGCAGCTGGAGGCAGCGGTCGATGACGCGGTGCGCGACCTCGGTGCAGAAGAGCTTCGCGGAGGCGGCCTCGGCCGGGGTCAGCTCGCCGGCGTCCAGGGCCTCCAGCGCGCGGTCGGCGACGGCCTGGGCCGCGTCCACCTCGGCCTGGCAGGCGGCCAGCTCGAACTTGGTGTTCTGGAAGTGCGCGACCGGCTTGCCGAAGACGGTGCGGTCGGTGACGTACTGCTGGGCGAACCGGACGGCCGCGGCGGCCTGGGCGTAGGCGCCGAAGGCGATGCCCCAGCGCTCGGAGGCCAGGTTGTGGCCGAGGTAGTAGAAGCCCTTGCCCTCCTCGCCGAGCAGGTCCTCGACCGGGACCTTGACGTCGACGAACGCCAGCTCGGCGGTGTCGGAGGTCTTCAGGCCCAGCTTGTCGAGCTTGCGGCCGATCGAGTAGCCCTCGGACTTGGTGTCCACGGCGAAGAGGGAGATGCCGAAGCGGCGGTCCTCGGCCGACGGGGCGGAGGTGCGGGCGCAGACGATCACGCGGTCGGCGTGCACGCCGCCGGTGATGAAGGTCTTGGAGCCGTTGAGGACGTAGTGGGTGCCGTCCTCGGAGAGCTTGGCGGTGGTCTTCATGCCCGCGACGTCGGAGCCGGTGCCCGGCTCGGTCATCGCGAGGGCCCACATCTCCTCACCGGAGACGAAGTTCGGGAGGAAACGCTTCTTCTGCTCGTCGGTGGCGAGCATCTTGATGTAGGGCAGGGCGAGCAGCACGTGCACGCCGGAGCCGCCGAAGTTGACGCCCGCGCGGGAGGTCTCTTCGTAGAGGACGGCCTCGAACTTGTGGGTGTCCAGGCCCGCGCCGCCGAACTCCTCGGGCACGTTGATGCCGAAGATGCCCAGCTCGCCGAGCTTGTAGTAGAAGTCGCGCGGCGCCTGGCCGGCCTGGAACCACTCGTCGTAGACGGGGACGACCTCGGCCTCGATGAAGGCGCGGAGGGTCTCGCGGAACGCCTCGTGGTCCTCGTTGAACACCGTACGGCGCACGGCCGGCTCCCTTCGTCGCGGCGGTCCGCCGCCCATGTCTAAGCGCTTGCTCATAGCTAAGTTACCCGGCGGTCACCGAGGCTGTCCATAGCGGGCCGGCCGCTCGGCCCGGAAAGCCCTTGACGGGGCTGGGGGCGGCTTGAATCCTGTCACCGCGAAGTTCGGTCTCGTGGGCACGGGGGTATCGGATGGAAGTCGAGATCGTGAGCGCCGGGCCGGGGGACGACGCCGAACTGCGGGCGTTGCGGGCCTGGCTCCGGGCGGACCCGGAATTACGGGAGGCCCGGATCCGGCTGGTGGAGGCCGAGAAGCCCGAGACCATGGGCGGCGTCCTGGAGGCCGTCCACGTGATCCTCTCGGACGCGGTCGGTGTCGGCGGCTTCGCGGTCTCGCTCGCCACCTGGCTGAGCACCCGCCCCCGCGCCCGGACCCGCACGCTGCGCACCGGCGGCCAGGAGCGGGAACTGCCGGCCCGCGCCGACGCCGACCAGGTCGCCGCCCTGCTGGGCGGGCCCGGGGGGAACCCGGGAGACGGGCCAGGGGAATCCCCGGGCGGGACCCCGCAGGACACCGGGGAGGGCGGCCGATGAGCTCCAGGCTGCCCGACGTGGCCCGCTCGCGAGCCGTGCTCGTCGGCGTGTCCCGCTACGACCACCACCCCGCCCTGGAGTCGGTGCAGACGAACCTGCGGGCCCTGCACCGGATCCTGGTCAGCCCCGGCCACCTCGGCCTGCCGGACGCGCACTGCCAGGTCGTCCGCGACCCGGGCAACGCCGACGAGGTGATGGCCGCGCTGGAGTCGGCCGCCGACCGGGCCACCGACACCCTGATCTTCTACTACGCCGGCCACGGCTTCGCCGACGAGGACGGCCTCTACCTGGGGCTGACGGGAACCCGGCACAAGCCCGGCTCCGAGCGGTACAACGCCGTCCACTACGAGTGGGTGCGCCGGGCCGTCCTGCTCGGGCAGGCCCAGGCCGCCCGGCGGATCATCATCCTCGACTGCTGCTACAGCGGACGGGCCGCCAGCGAGGCCACGGCCGACGTGATGGGCTCGCTCAACACGGACGTTCAGGGCACGGTCGTCTGGGCCGCCACCAGCCCCAGCCGGCCGCTCGCCAAGGCACCGGCGGACGCCGAGTACACCGCGTTCACCGGGGAGCTCGTGCGCACCCTGGACACCGGCATCGACGGTGCCGCCGAGCTGCTCGACATGGACACGATCTTCCACCGGGTCAGCAGCGGCCTGGTCGCCAAGGGCTTCCCGCAGCCCGACCGGCACAACCACGCACTCGGCGGACAAGTGGCCCTCGTCCGCAACCGGGCGGGCACGCCGGCCGCCCCCGCCGCCCCGGTGGCGGGAGCCGCCGCGGCCGCCCCCGCCACCTCCGCGGCACCCGCGACGTCCGGGGCCAGCGCCTCCTGGGAGCCGTTCACCTGGGGCCCCATGCGGACCGACCTGCTGATCGTGGAGGGCGACGGGGAGAGCGTCATCCCCGAGAGCTCCCTGCACGTACGGGCCGTGGACGAGGACGTGGAGCTGCCGGAGGAACTCGCCGAATGGCGGGCGGAGATCGCCGCGGAGCAGGACCGGCTCAAGGCGGCGGGCCGGTCGTACTTCTGGAACGGGCTCAACTACGCGGTCGAGCGGATCACCATCGGACGGGTCGCCGAGACGGAGTCCCCGGAGATCTACATCCAGTTCCAGAACTCCGACTACTACACCTTCCTGGCCACCCAGCAGCTTGACCGGGAGTTCCGGGACGGCAGCACCCCCAAGAGCCGCTACATCGACCCGCACGACGACCCGCTCGACGTCGAGCCGTTCATGAGCTCCTCGTTCGGCACCAACGTGGCCGTGATCACCCGCGACGAGAAGCTGATCGTCTCGCGGCGCAGCCAGATGGTCGGCTCGCACCCCGGCACCTGGAACTCCTCCGCCAACGAGGCCCTGTCCCGGGTGGTCGACAACGCGGCCCGCCAGGCGCCCAACATCTTCAACGTGGCCCGCCGGGGCCTCAGCGAGGAACTGGCACTCAGCACGGACGAGTACCGGCTGAGCATGCTGGCCCTGACCATCGACAAGAGCACCCACCAGTGGGGCGCGCTGTTCCTGGCCCGGCTGCGCCGGGTGACCTCGCAGGAGTTCGTCGAGCGCCGCTCGCGCGGGGTCTCCGACAAGTGGGAGCACGACCGGCACGAGCTGGTCGACTTCGAGATCGAGCCGGTGATCCGCTTCATCTTCGACCCCGAACGCTCCGGCCTGTGGTCACCCACCGCGCCGGGGCTGTTCTACCTCGCGCTGGTCAACAAGTACGGACGGGTCGCGGTGGAACGGGAGAGCAAGCGGCTGCTCGGCGAGTTCACCCGCTGAGTCCAGCCGCTGAGCCCACCCGTTGGGTCCACCCGCTCCGGGAAGCGTCAGCGGGACAGCGCGAACCACAGTTCCGCCCGGACGTCCGGGTCGTCCAGGTCGCGGCCGAGGAGGACCGCGCAGCGGCCGATGCGCTGGCGGACCGTGTTGCGGTGGACGTCCAGCGCCGCGGCCGTGCGGTCCCAGCTCCCGTGGTGCGCCAGCCACGCCCGCAGGGTCGTGCGCAGCCCCGGCGGCAGCGGGCCGAGCAGCGCCTCGGCATGGGCCCGGGCCTCGGCCTCGCCGACCAGGCCCGCGAGCCCGCCCCCGGTGTGCCGGGCCAACGGGGTACGGGCCGCCTCGGCCCGTTCCAGGGCCCGGCCGGCCTGGGCGTCGGCCGTGGCCAGGGAATCCGGGCCGGCCGGGGCGGAGACGCCCAGCCGCCAGCCGGGCTGCGCGGCCGGCTCCCGCTCGGTCAGCAGCCGTACGCCGCCGGGCCCGGCCGGGTCCAGCAGTACGGTGCCCAGCGCGGCTGCCAGGGCCTGCGGATCCCCGGCGCCCCGGGCGTGGACGGCGTACCAGGGCCCGGGCGCGAGCACCCCGGCCGGGTCCCCGTCCAGCAGCAGCCGGGTCAGGGCGGCGGCCTCCGTCCCGGCGGGGCGCTCGGCGGTGACCAGGCTCAGCAGCACGGCGGCGATGGAGGCGATGGTGTGGTCGCCGGGGGTCCGCCCCGGGGTGGCCAGGGCCAGCACCCGCCCCCCGCCCACGGCGTACGCGGCCAGGCTCATCGCGCCGAGCGAGTCGGTGGCGGTGGCCGCGGCCCCGGGGGCCACCCGCCGCACGAGCGCGGCCACGGCGCCGAGCACCTCCGCGCCGGGCACGGCCCCGGCGGCGACGACGCCCCCGGCGGTTCCGGCGTTCGGGTCGGTCCCGGGGCCCCCGGCCGGCCCGCCGGCACCCGCCGGGTCGGTGCCCGGGGCCAGGAGGGCGGACCAGCCGCCCAGGGCCGCCGCCAGGCGGGACAGCAGCGCCGGGACCGGGTCGGGGCGGGCCGCGGCCGCCGCCAGGGCCTGCTGGGCCTCCGCGACCCGGCGCAGCTCCCGCGTGCGCGCCTCCGCCATCAGCCGCCCGACGCTGCGGGCGACCGCCGTGAACGGGGTCCCGGGCGGGACCTCGACCAGCGGGAGCCCGTACCGCTCGCACGCCTCGGCCAGGCCCGGCGGCACCACCTCGTGCACCGGGGTCACGCCGAAGCCGAGCGCGGCGGCCCCGGCGCGGGCCAGCCGGCCGACGTAGGCGGCGGCGCCGGCCTCCGTCAGCTCGGCCCCGGCCGTCAGCAGGAGCTCGCCGCCCAGCAGGTAGGGGGAGGGGTCCGCCATCTCGGAGGCGTGCACCCCGTGCACTTCCGCCACCGCCGGCCCCGCGAGGTGCCGCAGCCCGAGCCCCCGCTCGCCGAGCAGCCCCGCCAGCTCCACGGGCGGTGTCATCGGCTCACCGGCGGGGTTCGGGGTGACCGGGGCCTCGGACATGGATACTCCGTACATTCCAGTGCTGCCAGATGGATGAAACGTACCCTCCCCACCCCCGCGCGGCACGCTTACGCTCGAAGGACCGCACCAGCAGGACCACCAGAAGGGCACCCCCCATGAGCACGCAGCCGCGCGGCCCCGTCGACTCCTCCCGCATCCCGCGCTACGCGGGCCCGGCCACCTTCGCCCGGCTGCCCCGCCTCGACGAGGTCGGCAAGGCCGACGTCGCCGTGGTCGGCGTGCCCTTCGACGCCGGTGTCTCCTACCGCCCCGGCGCCCGCTTCGGCGGCAACGCCATCCGCGAGGCCTCCCGCCTGCTGCGCCCGTACAACCCGGCCCAGGACGCCTCGCCCTTCGCCCTCGCGCAGGTCGCGGACGCCGGTGACATCGCCGCCAACCCGTTCAACATCAACGAGGCCGTCGAGACCATCGAGGCCGCCGCGGACGACCTCCTCGGCACCGGTGCCCGCATGATGACCCTCGGCGGCGACCACACCATCGCCCTGCCCCTGCTGCGCTCCGTCGCCAAGAAGCACGGCCCGGTCGCCCTGCTCCACTTCGACGCCCACCTCGACACCTGGGACACCTACTTCGGCGCCGAGTACACCCACGGCACCCCGTTCCGCCGCGCCGTCGAGGAAGGCATCCTCGACACCGAGGCGCTGTCCCACGTCGGTATCCGCGGCCCGCTGTACGGCAAGCAGGACCTCACCGACGACGAGAAGCTGGGCTTCGGCATCGTCACCTCCGCCGACGTCTACCGCCGGGGCGCCGACGAGGTCGCCGACCAGCTGCGCCAGCGCATCGGCGACCGCCCGCTGTACATCTCCATCGACATCGACTGCCTCGACCCGGCGCACGCCCCCGGCACCGGCACCCCCGAGGCGGGCGGCATGACCTCCCGCGAGCTGCTGGAGATCCTGCGCGGCCTGTCGTCCTGCAACCTCGTTTCCGCCGACGTGGTCGAGGTCGCCCCGGCGTACGATCACGCCGAGATCACCTCGGTCGCGGCTTCGCACACCGCGTACGAGCTCACCACGATCATGAGCCGTCAGATCGCCGCCTCCCGGCAGGCCTGATCAGCACACATCCACAGGGCGGCGGCGAAGGGCAGCCACACACCGTGACGCACGACCACGACCTGGTACTCCGTCCCACCGAGGCCCAGACGGCGGCCGCCCTGGCCCCGCCGCCGGGCCGTACGGGCGGGGACCTGGTCGTGGAGACGCTGCGCGGGCTCGGCGCCACCACCGTCTTCGGCCTGCCCGGCCAGCACGCGCTGGGCCTCTTCGACGCCGTCGGCCGCTCCGACCTGCGCCTGGTCACCCTGCGCACGGAGAACAACGCGGGCTTCGCCGCCGACGCGTACGGGCGCCTCACCGGCGAGGCCGTGCCGCTGCTGCTCTCCACCGGGCCCGGGGCGCTGATGTCCCTGCCCGCCCTCGCGGAGGCGGCGGCCGCCTCCGCACCCGTCCTCGCGATCTCCTCCCAGGTCCCCACCGCGGGCCTGGGCGGGGGCCGCCGGGGCCACCTGCACGAGCTGCGGGACCAGTCGGCGTCCTTCCGCGACGTGGTGAAGTCCGTCCACACCGCCCGCACCCCCTCCCAGATCCCCTCCGTGGTCGCCGAGGCCTGGGAGTCCGCGCTCACCGCCCCGCACGGCCCGGTCTGGGTGGAGATCCCCGAGGACGTGCTGCGCGCCGAGACGCTGATCCCGCAGGTCACCGGCATGGACGCGAGCCCGCACGAGCTGGCCCCGCGCCCGGAGCTCACCGCGCTGGCCGCGCACTGGCTCTCGGAGGCCTCCCGCCCCGTGATCATCGCGGGCGGCGGCGTGGTCCGCTCCGACGCCGCCGGCAAGCTCCGGCAGCTCGCCGAGCGCCTGAACGCCCCCGTGGTCACCACCTTCGGCGGCAAGGGCGCCTTCCCCTGGAACCACCCGCTCTCCCTCCGGTCCTGGCTGGAGGACCGCCACACGACGGACTTCCTGGAGGACGCGGACGTCCTCCTCGTCGTCGGATCCGGCCTGGGCGAGCTGTCCTCGAACTACCACACGTTCTTCCCCGCCGGCCGAGTCGTCCAGATCGAGGCGGACCTCGGCAAACTGGAGTCCAACCACCCGGCCCTCGGCATCCACGCCGACGCCCGCCTCGCCCTCCAGGCACTCCTGGAGACGGTCGAACCCCGTGAGGACGACGAGGTCCCGGAGCGGGTCCGCGCGCTCCTCGCCGCGGTCGAGGACCGCCTCGCCCCGCAGGACGTCACCCTCGAACGGGAACTCCTGGACTCCATCAGGCAGGCCCTCCCGCCCCGCTCCCCGTCCTTCTGGGACATGACGATCCTGGCCTACTGGGCCTGGTCCGCCTTCGACCCGAAGCACCCGAACACCATGCACTCGGCGCAGGGCGCGGGCGGCCTCGGCTACGCCTTCCCGGCGGCCCTGGGCGCGGCGGTCGCCGAGCCCGGCACCCCGGTCCTCGCGGTCTCCGGCGACGGCGGCGCCATGTACTCCCTCTCGGAGCTGGCCACCGCGAAGGAACACGACCTGGACGTCACCTGGCTGATCGTCGACGACGGCGGCTACGGCATCCTCCGCGAGTACATGACGGCCTCCTTCGACGGCCGCACGACGGCCACCGAACTGACCCGCCCGGACTTCACCGCCCTGGCGGCCTCCTTCGGTGTCCCGGCGTCCACCACCACCCCGGACAGCCTCCGCGAGGACCTCACCCGGGCCCTGAAGACCCCGGGCCCCTCGGTCCTGGTCCTCCCGGCCACCCTCAAGATGTTCGCCCCGACCCACCTCTGACCCGTCCGGGCCAAGCCGCCGAGCCCCGCAGGAACACCGGTGCGATTGTTGCAGCGGGATGAAATCCGCCGGTGGGGGCGTTGGGGCAGGCGGCAGGACAGGACCTACGGGGAGGCGAACACGTGACCGCGGCGCAGGCTGGGGAGAAACAGGGCTGGGGCAGGCGGCTGGCCGCCTACACCTGGCGGTACAAGGCCAACGTGCTCCTCGCGCTCGGATCCTCGCTCGCGGGCATGGCCGTCATGGCGCTCGTCCCCCTCGTCACCCGGGTCATCATCGACGACGTCATCGGCGACGAGAGCAAGCCGATGGGGCCCTGGGCCGGCCTGCTCATAGGCGCCGCCGTGCTGGTCTACGTACTGACCTACATACGCAGGTACTACGGCGGGCGCCTCGCCCTCGACGTGCAGCACGACCTGCGCACCGACATGTACGACACCATCGCCCGCCTCGACGGGCGCCGGCAGGACGAGCTGTCCACCGGGCAGGTCGTCGGCCGGGCCACGAGCGACCTCCAGCTGATCCAGGGGCTGCTCTTCATGCTGCCCATGACCATCGGGAACTTCCTCCTCTTCGGAATATCCCTCGGCGTCATGCTGTGGCTGTCCCCGCTGCTGACCCTCGTCGCACTGCTGATGGCCCCCGCCCTCTGGTTCATCGCCAAGCGCAGCCGCAAGAAGCTCTTCCCCGCCACCTGGTACGCCCAGCAGCAGGCCGCGGCCGTCGCATCCGTCGTCGACGGCGCGGTGACCGGCGTACGCGTCGTCAAGGGCTTCGGGCAGGAGGAGCAGGAGACCGGCAAGCTCCGCGCGGCCGGCCGCCGGCTCTTCGGCGGGCGGATGCGCGCCATCCGCCTGAACTCCCGCTACACCCCCGCCCTCCAGGCCGTCCCCGCCCTCGGGCAGGTCGCCATCCTGGCCCTCGGCGGCTGGATGGCCACCCGGGGACAGGTCACCCTCGGCACCTTCGTCGCCTTCTCCACCTACCTGGCCCAGCTCGTCGGCCCCGTCCGCATGCTCGCCATGGTGCTCACCGTCGCCCAGCAGGCCCGGGCCGGCGCGGAGCGGGTCTTCGAGCTCGTCGACACCGAGCCCGAGATCCGGGAGGGGACGAGGGAACTCCCCGCCGACGCGCCCGCCACCGTCGAGTTCGAGGACGTCCGCTTCGGGTACGAGCCCGGCCGCCCCGTCCTCGACGGGTTCTCCCTCGCCCTCGCCGAGGGCGAGACCGTGGCCCTCGTCGGTGCCTCCGGCAGCGGCAAGTCCACCGTCTCCCTGCTCCTGCCGCGCTTCTACGACGCCGACCGCGGCACCGTCCGCGTCGGCGGCCACGACGTGCGCGAGCTGACCTACGACTCGCTGCGCGGCGCCATCGGCCTGGTGCCCGAGGACTCCTTCCTCTTCTCCGACACCATCCGCGCCAACATCGCCTACGGGCGTCCCGGCGCCTCCGAGGAGGAGGTCCGCGCCGCCGCCCGCGCCGCCCAGGCGGAAGGCTTCATCGAGGCCCTCCCCGCCGGCTACGACACCAAGGTCGGCGAGCAGGGCCTGACCCTCTCCGGCGGCCAGCGCCAGCGCGTCGCACTCGCCCGCGCCATCCTCACCGACCCCCGCCTGCTCCTCCTGGACGACGCCACCTCGGCCGTCGACGCCCGCGTCGAGCACGAGATCCATGAGGCGCTGCGGGCCGTCATGGCCGGCCGCACCACCCTGCTGATCGCCCACCGCCGCTCCACCCTCGCGCTCGCCGACCGGATCGCCGTCATGGAGCACGGGCGGCTCGCCGACATCGGCACGCACGAGGAGCTGGAGCGCCGCTCCCCGCTGTACCGGCGGCTGCTCACCGACCCCGAGGTCCTCGGCGCGCACTCGCCGCGCACCCCCGACGGGCCGTCCATGGCGGAGTTCGAGCGGGACCTGGAGAAGGACATCGAGCTCGAAGCGGAGATCGACGCCGAGCCGGTGAACGCCAAGCGGCGCGTCGTCGACGGGGTCACCCCCGAGCTGTGGCGGCGCGAGGAGCGCTCCGAGGCCGACCCGGCGCCGGGCGCCACGCCGGAACTGCTGGCGCAGGTGGCCGCGCTGCCGCCCGCCGACGACGAGCCGGGCGTGGACGAGGCCCGGTCCGCGGCCGCCGAGGAGAGCTACGGCCTGCGCAGGCTGCTGGCCGGCTTCTGGGCCCCGCTCGCGGTCAGCCTCGGCCTGGTCGCCGTCGACGCGGGCGCCGGGCTGCTGCTGCCGGTCCTGATCCGGCACGGCATCGACCAGGGCGTGGAGCAGGCCGCGCTGGGCGCGGTGTGGGCGGCGTCCCTGTTCGCCCTGGCCGTGGTCCTCGGGCAGTGGGCCGCGCAGTTCGCGGAGACCCGGATGACCGGGCGCACCGGCGAGCGCGTGCTCTACTCCCTGCGCGTCAAGATCTTCGCGCAGCTCCAGCGGCTCGGCCTGGACTACTACGAGCGCGAGCTCACCGGCAAGATCATGACCCGGATGACCACCGACGTGGACTCCCTGTCGAGCTTCCTGCAGACCGGGCTCGTCACCGCCGTCGTCTCCGTCCTGACCTTCTTCGGCATCCTGGTCGCCCTGCTGGTCCTCGACGTCGAACTCGCGCTGATCGTCTTCGCCACCCTGCCCGTGCTGGTCATCGGCACTGTCGTGTTCCGCCGCAGGTCGGTCGCCGCGTACGAGCTGGCGCGCGACCGGGTCGGCCTGGTCAACGCCGACCTCCAGGAGTCCGTGGCAGGCATCCGGCTGGTGCAGGCCTTCCGCCGGCAGGAGGCGGGCCGGGCCCGGTTCGCCGAGCGCAGCGACGCGTACCGCGAGGCGCGGGTGCGCGGCCAGTGGCTGATATCGGTCTACTTCCCCTTCGTGCAGCTGCTGTCCTCGGGCGCGGCGGCGGCCGTGCTGATCGTCGGCGCGGGCCGGGTCGAGGCGGCCACCCTCACCACGGGCGCGCTGGTGGCGTACCTGCTGTACATCGACCTGTTCTTCGCGCCGGTGCAGCAGCTGTCCCAGGTCTTCGACGGGTACCAGCAGGCGACCGTCTCCCTCGGCCGGATCCAGGACCTGCTGCGCGAGCCCACCACCACCCCGCGCCCGGCCGAGCCCCGCGAGGTCACGGCGCTGCGCGGCGAGATCGCCTTCGAGGGCGTGCGGTTCCGGTACGGCACCGCGGAGGAGCGCGGGACCAAGGGCGACGCGCTGGCCGGGATCAGCCTGCGGATACCCGCCGGGCAGACCGTCGCCTTCGTCGGCGAGACCGGGGCGGGCAAGTCCACGCTGGTCAAGATGGTGGCCCGGTTCTACGACCCGACCGCCGGCCGGGTCACCGCCGACGGCACCGACCTGCGGGAGCTGGACCTGACGGCGTACCGCCACCGGCTGGGGGTCGTCCCCCAGGAGCCGTACCTCTTCCCGGGGACGGTCCGCGACGCCATCGCCTACGGCCGGCCCGGGGCGAGCGACGCCGAGGTGGAGGCCGCCGCCCGCGCGGTCGGCGCCCACGACATGATCGCCACCCTCGACGGCGGCTACCTGCACGCCGTCGCCGAGCGCGGCCGCAACCTCTCGGCCGGCCAGCGCCAGCTGATCGCGCTGGCCCGCGCCGAGCTGGTCGACCCGGACGTGCTGCTGCTCGACGAGGCCACGGCGGCCCTGGACCTGGCCACCGAGGCGCAGGTCAACCAGGCCACCGAGCGCCTCGCGGGCAAGCGGACCACCCTCGTGGTGGCGCACCGGCTGACGACCGCGGCCCGGGCCGACCGGGTGGTGGTCATGGACCGGGGCCGGGTCGTCGAGGACGGCAGCCACGCGGAACTGCTGGCCCGCGGCGGGCGGTACGCGGTGCTGTGGCGGACCTTCGCCGGCGAGGGCGAGGCGGCCGCCGCCGCGTAGCCGGCGGGCCGCCGCGGCCGGACAGGGGCGCCCCCGGGATCAGAGCTCGCCGAAGAGCAGGTTCCCGGGGGCGTCCTCGTCGTCACCGGTGTAGTACTCGCGCACGGCGTCGAGGAGTTCGTCGACCGACAGGTAGCCGTCGTGGTTCTTGTCGATCTTCGCGAAGAGGGTGTCCGCGTCGGCGGGCTCCAGCCGGGTGTCGAAGGCCAGCTGCGCCTTGTGGAACTCCTCGGGGCTGATGTGCCCGTCGCCGTTGGTGTCGACGACCGTGAGGATCGCCTTCATCATCGGCCGGAAGGACTTGTCGTAGGCCGGGCCGCCGTCCTTGTACAGGCGGGTCATGCCGTCCCGGTACTGCACCGGGGTCAGCTTCTGGTCCTGGCCGACGCCGAGCTCGTTGAAGAGGTCCACCCAGAAGTCGGTGAGCCCGCGGAACACCTCGGCCGCCTTGGGGGAGTCGGCGGGCTCCGACAGCGCCGTCAGCAGCCGCGACCCGAGCGCGATCATGTCCTTCTCGTCGATCACGCCGTTGTCGTCGGCGTCCAGGTGGGCGAAGGCGCGCTCCAGCTTGCGGTCGAGCAGATCGGTCGTCATGTCGGCTGCCTTTCAGGGCTACGGTGTGCATCCGGTCGATCGCCCAGAGTAGTGCAACCTTCCGGGCCGACTGAGCGTCGTACGTGCGTACGTGTTACGTACGACCGATCGGGGGGACAGGATGAGGCAGGACCGCGGGCGTCGGGGACGGGTCGTGTCCCTGGGGGTGTTCGGGGGCGCGCTGTGGCTCGCGGTGGGAGGCGTCTTCGCGGCGCCCGCCGCGTCGGCGGCGTCCGGCGGCTGCGCCGGCGAGCTGGTCAAGGCGATGCCGCTGCCCGGCGCCGAGGTGCGGGTGTTCAAGGGCCGGACCCAGGTCTGCGCGATGACCGTGGCCCTGCGGCCGGGGGAGCGCCGCCACATGGCCGTCAGCGTTCAGCCGCGCGGCGGGGTGCCGGTGGGCGATGCGGGGCAATTCACCCGCTACGCGGGCCCCGTCACCGTGGGCGCGATCAGCCGGTGTGTGTATGTAAGGGGCGAGATGGCGGCCGGATCCGTCGAATCTGGCTGGATCCTGTGCTGAGCCCGCGTCCCAACTGGGGCTGTTCACGGACGCGTTGATCCCGCTAGGTTCACGGGCGACCACAGTGAACTCAAGGGGAGGGTGAATGCGCAAGACGCTTGGCCGGGTACTGCCCGTCGCGGTGCTGATCGGCACCATGGGCACGGCCGGTCTCACGGCTCAGACGGCCACCGCCGCAGAGCCGGCCGCCGCCGCGCAGGCCGCCGCGGGACAGGGATCCGCAGCGGACATCAAGGACCAGATCCTCGCGATCCCGGGCATGAGCCTGATCGAGGAGAAGCCGTACCCCGGCTACAGGTTCTTCGTACTGAACTACGAGCAGCCCGTCGACCACCGGCAGCCGTGGAAGGGCACCTTCAAGCAGCGCATCACCCTGTTGCACAAGGACGTCTCCCGTCCCACGGTGTTCTTCACCTCGGGCTACAACGTCAACACCAACCCGCGCCGCGCGGAGCCGACGACCATCATCGACGGCAACCAGCTGTCCATGGAGTATCGATTCTTCAACCCGTCCCGCCCGGACCCGGCGGACTGGTCGAAGCTCGACATCTGGCAGGCCGCCAGCGACCAGCACCGCCTCTTCACCGCCCTGAAGAAGCTCTACCCCAAGAACTGGCTGTCCACGGGCGCCAGCAAGGGCGGCATGACGGCGACGTACTTCGAGCGCTTCTACCCGCGCGACATGGACGGCGTCGTCGCCTACGTGGCGCCCAACGACGTCGTCAACAAGGAGGACTCGGCCTACGACCGGTTCTTCGGCAAGGTCGGCACCAAGGAGTGCCGCGACAAGCTGAACAACGTCCAGCGCGAGGCCCTGATCCGCCGCGAGCCGCTGGAGGCCAAGTACAAGGCCGCCGCAGCCGAGAACGGCTGGACCTTCAACACCGTCGGCAGCCTCGACAAGGCCTTCGAGGCCGTGGTCCTCGACTACACCTGGGCCTTCTGGCAGTACAGCCTGCTCGCCGACTGCGCCACGATCCCGGACGCCAAGACCGCCACCGACCAGCAGATCTGGGACACGGTCGACACGATCTCCGGCTTCTCGGCCTACGCCGACCAGGGCCTGGAGACGTACACGCCGTACTACTACCAGGCCGGCACGCAGCTCGGCTCGCCCGACATCAAGCAGCCCCACCTCAAGGGCCTGAGCCGGTACGGCTACCAGCCGCCGCGCAACTTCGTGCCGCGCGACATCCCCATGGCCTTCCAGCCGGCGGCCATGGCGGACGTGGACACCTGGGTCCGCAACAACGCCCACCAGATGCTGTTCGTGTACGGGCAGAACGACCCGTGGGGCGCCGAGCCCTTCCACCTCGGGTACGGGACGCGCGACAGCTACGTGATGACCGCTCCGGGCGCCAACCACGGGGCCAACGTCGCCAAGCTCCAGGACGGCGAGAAGGCCCTCGCGACCGCGCGGATCCTCCAGTGGGCCGGAGTGGCCCCCGCCGCCGACGTGTTCCGCGCGGACGGGGCCGCCCCGCAGGCGGCGGCACCGCTCGCCGCGCCGGACCCGGTGCTCGACCAGACCGACCTGCGCCGCGAGTCGCTGCGCCGGTAAGGGCCCCCGACGGGCTGTCGTACTTCCGGTACTTCAGTACGACAGCCCGTGGCCCAGCGGGTAGCGGCCCGGGACGGGCACCGGGAGCCGGCCCGACGGCCGGCTCGCGCCCGTCAGCACCCGGGCCGCCGCCCGCATCTCCACGTCCGTCCACGTGTACGTGGCCACCTCGGCCGCACACGCGGGCAGCCGCGCCGGGTCGTACGGATTGCGGACCGCCACCAGCACCACCGGGACGCCCGTGGCGACCAGCTCCGCCACCAGCGTGCGCTGCGGACTCTCGCCCTCCGGGACGTTGTACGTGCACACCAGCACCGCCGCGTGCCCCGGCGCGGCCGCCACCGCCCGCTCGGACGGGAGCGCCTGCGCCCGGCACCCCAGGGAGGTCAGCTCGCGCGCCAGCACCGCCGTCGGGGGGCCCGTGGTGCCCGTGGGGGAGACCGGGTCGGTGCCGGTGACCAGCAGCTCCGGCCCGGCCGACGCGTCCAGCGGCAGCAGCCCGCGCGGATTGGCCAGCAGCGTCGTCGTACCCGCCGCGACCGCGTCGGCGGCCGCCAGGTGCGCGCCCGTCCCCACCGCCGCGTCCACCGCCGCGTCGGAGGTGTACGGGTCCTCGAACAGGCCCCGGCGGGCCTTCAGCTCCAGGACCCGCAGCACCGACTCCTCGATCCGGCCGCGCGACACCTCGCCCGACTGAACCGCCGCCAGCACGGCGCGCTGCGCGAGCCCCAGGTCCGGCGCGTTCAGCAGCAGGTCGCAGCCCGCCTTCAGCGCCAGCACCGGCACCCGGTCGTTCCCGTACTTCTGCCGGACCCCCGCCATGTCGAGGGCGTCGGTGACCACCACCCCGCGGAAGCCCAGCCGTTCGCGCAGCAGGCCGGTCACGATGGGCCGCGAGAGGGTCGCCGGGTCCCCCGAGGGGTCGAGCGCGGGGAAGACGATGTGCGCCGTCATGATCACGTCCACGCCCGCGCGCACCGCCGCCCGGAACGGCGGCGCGTCCAGCTCCTCCCACTGGGCGCGGGTGTGCCGCATCACCGGCAGCCCGACGTGGCTGTCGGTCTCGGTGTCCCCGTGGCCCGGGAAGTGCTTCGCCGCGGCCGCCACCCCCGCCCCCTGGTAGCCGCGCACCTGGGCCGCGGCCAGCGCCGCGACGGCGGCCGGGTCGGAGCCGAAGGAGCGTACGCCGATCACCGGGTTGGCCGGGTTGACGTTCACGTCGGCGACCGGAGCCCAGTCCTGCCGGATGCCCAGCGCCGCCAGCTCCGTCCCCGCCACCCGGGCCGCCCGGAGCGCGCCCTCGGCGGAGCCCGCCGCGCCCAGCGCCATCGCCCCCGGCAGCAGGGTCGCGGGCCGGCCGATCCGGGCGACGGCCCCGTGCTCCTGGTCCACCGACAGCAGCAGCGGGATCCCCGCCCCCGAGTCCGCGGCGGCCCGCTGGAGCCCGTTGGACAGGGCGGCGATCTGGTGCGGGTCACGGGTGTTGTGCGCCCACGCGAAGTAGACGACTCCGCCCAGGTGGTAGCGGGCCACCAGCTCGGCGGCGGTGCGCACCCCGAAGTGCTGCATGTTCAGCTCGGCGTCCGCCGGGTCGGGGTCCGTCGCCGAATGCCCGTAGGCCCGGGACACGAACAGCTGCCCCACCAGCTCGGGCAGCCCCAGCCCGGAGACCACGGCCCGCAGCCGCTCCCGGTCCGGGCGGCGCCCCGGCGGCCCGCCGGGGGCGCGGGAGTCGTCCGGGGTCCCGGGGGCGGCGGTGGAGGCCGTGGAGGCGGCCCCGGCGGCTCCGGCGGCCGTGACGGCGGCCATGGCGGCGGCGGCGAGCAGAGCCCGGCGGGAGGCGTGGTTCGGCACCCGTGGGACCCTACTGCCGTACCCGGCGCCGCGCCTGACGGACACTCGGGAATGGCCCGTTAGGGATGCTCCGGGGCGGCCGCCCAGTGCTCCTGGAGGGTGCGTACGGTCTCGGTGATCGCGGGCCGGCGGGCCGCTCCCGTCCGCCACAGGGCGTACAGCCTGCGCACCGGACCGGGCTCCAGCCGTACCGCCACCGCGCCCGGCGGCAGCGCGCCCGTGCCCAGCCGGGGCACGACCGCGATCCCGAGACCGGCCGCGACCAGCGCGACGATGGTGTGGTTCTCCTCGGCGGTGTGCGCGATGTCGGGTTCGAGCCCGGCGGTGCGCATGGTCCGCACCAGCCAGTCGTGGCACACCCGGCCGGGCGGCTGGCACACCCACCGCTGGCCCCCCAGGTCCGTCCGGCGCACCGCCCGCCGGGTGGTGAAGGGGTGTCCGGCCGGGACCACCAGGTCGCAGGGGTCGTCCCCGATGACGGCCTGCTCCACGCCCTCGGGGGCGGGCAGCGGGGCGATGTCCCAGTCGTGGGCCACCGCCAGGTCGGTGACGCCCCGGGCGACCAGGTCCACCGACAGGTGGGGGTCGACCTCCGTGAGGCGCACGTCCAGCGCGGGATGGCGCTCCGCCAGCTCGGCCAGCACCCCCGGCAGCAGCCCGCGCGCCGCCGACGCGAAGGCGGCGACGGTCAGCAGGCCGCTCGGCCGGCCGCGCCGCTCCTCCAGGGTGGTCTCGGCGCGCTCCACGATCGCCAGCAGCTCGCGGGCGGTGTCGGCGAGGTGCCGGGCCTCCTCGGTGAGCGCGACCCCGCGCCCGCGCCGCTCCAGCAGCGTCGTGCGGGTCTCCCGCTCCAGCTTGGCGATCTGCTGCGAGACCGCGGAGGGGGTGTAGCCGAGTGCGGCCGCCGCGCCCGCGACCGAACCGTGGACGGAGACGGCGTGCAGGGCGCGCAGCCGGGAAAGGTCGAGCATCCTCCAATCGTAAGCGATGCTTCATCCATCCCGGTAGGGATCCGCGCTGGTGCTACATGGTTCGGGCGTCGATGCTCGAAGCATGCGTCCCGTACACACCGCACTCGCCGTCCTGGTCGCCGCCGTCTGGGGGTTCAACTTCGTCGTCATCGAGATCGGCCTCGGCCACTTCCCGCCGCTGCTGCTGTCCGCGCTGCGCTTCCTCGTCGCCGCGCTGCCCGCCGTGTTCTTCGTGGGGCGCCCCAAGGTCGCCTGGAAGTGGATCCTCGGGGTCGGCGCCGCCCTCGGCATCGCCAAGTTCGGGCTGCTGTTCACGGGGATGGCCGCCGGGATGCCGGCCGGGCTGTCCTCGCTCGTGCTCCAGGTCCAGGCCGTCTTCACCGCCCTGCTGGCCGCCGTCGTGCTGCGCGAGCGGCCCGGCCGGGTGCGGCTGCTGGGCATGGCCGTGGCGCTGGCCGGGATCGGGGTGGCCGCCGTCGACCGGGGCCTGTCCGGGCCCGTCACCGGCTTCGTCCTGGTCGTCGCGGCCGCCGCCTGCTGGGGCGTGTCCAACGTGCTCACCCGCAAGGCGGCCCCGGCCGACGCCATGAACTTCCAGGTGTGGGTGTGCGTCGTCCCGGTGGTCCCGCTGTTCGCGCTGTCGCTGCTGCTGGAGGGGCCCGAGCGGGACCTGGCCGCGCTGCGCGCCCTGGACTGGTCCGGGGTGGCCGTCATCGGCTACGTCGCCTGGGTGTCCACGGTGTTCGGCTTCGGCGCCTGGGCCTACCTGCTGCGCCGCTACCCGGCCTCGGCCGTGGCGCCGTTCTCGCTGCTGGTGCCGGTGTTCGGGATGTCCTCGGCCGCTCTGGTGCTCGGCGAGGGGGTCTCCGGGCCGGGCTGGGTGGCGGCGGTGCTGCTGGTCGGCGGGGTGGGCCTGACCTCGCTGGCCCCGGCACGCGCGAAGACCCGTACGGCCCCGGTCCCGGCTCCGGACCCGGCCCCGGACCCGGTCAGCGCGGGGGGTCCTCGCGCAGCGGCAGCCGCCAGTCCTGCCCCGTGAGGGAGACCCCGTACGAGCGGTGCGGGCGCTCGGCGACCAGGGTGAAGCCGGCCCGCTCGTAGATCGAACGGGCCGCGGTCAGCACGTCGTTGGTCCACAGCACCAGCTCGCGGTAGCCCGCCGAACGGGCGAAGGCGACGACGGCGGCGACCAGCAGGGTGCCCACCCCGAGGCCGCGCCCGGCCGGGTCCACGAGCAGCAGCCGCAGCCGGGCCGTGCCGGGCGAGCCGTCCTCGCGCACGCACATCACCGAGCCGACCGGCTCGCCCTCGTGCTCCGCGATCCAGACCCGCTCCCGGTGGGGGTCGTGGTCCTCGGCGAAGTCCGCGACGATCCGGGCCACCAGGCCCTCGAACTCCTGGTTCCAGCCGTACTCGGCCGCGTAGAGCGCGCCGTGGCGCTGCACGATCCAGCCCAGCTCGCCGGGCCCGGGGTCCCGCAGCCGCACCGCCGCGCCGGAAGTCTCCATGGCTGCCGAGGATAGCGCGGGGGCGGGCGCCGGGGCCGGGCTACTTCTTGCCGCCGCCCAGGATCGAGCCCAGCAGGTCGCCGAGGCCGCCGGCGCCGGCGGGAGCGGCTCCCGGGGCCCCGGCGGTGGGGGCGCCCTTGCCCGCGGCGCGCTTGGCGAAGACGGCCATCAGCACCGGGATCAGCAGTTCGATGACGCGCATGACGGTGGGGGCGGGGATGCCGGTCTTCTTCGAGACGGCGTTGGCCACCGGTTTGCTCACCTTGGAGAGCACCCCGGCCATCATCCCGCCGCTCAGCAGGCCGCCGAGGCCGCCGAGGGTGGCCACGCCCTGGAGGGGAGGCTCGGACACCTCGGCCACGGCCTGGCGGACCTCGTCGTCGTCGGCGTCGGCCTTCTCCTGGAGGCCGCCGGTCATCGCCCCGACGGTCTCGGAGACGGTCGCGCGGGCGCCGTCGGTGTCGGTGCCGAGCAGGGTGGCGATCTCCTGGAGCTTGTCATCGCCCAGTTCGCCCAGTACGTCGTCCTCGAAGGAAGAGTCGCTCATGCCGGAAACGCTACGTGTGCGGTGATTTCACGGCACCTCGGAGTACTCCCCGGGTGGCTGAACGTAATGGAAAGGTAAAGCTGTGATTCCGCATGCAACCCTCCGGGCGCCACGCGGGTCGTATGGAGCGTCGGGACTTCCGGGTGGGGATCCGGGGGGATCGGGAAGTCCGACGAGGGAGGGGTAACCGTGAGGGGGTCCGGCCGCGAGGCCGGACCCCCTTTCGTTCGTCCACAGGCCCCGGCGCCCTGTCGGCGGCGGACTGTAGCTTCGTGCCATGGTGAACAACGGGGCGGTGCAACCGGCAGTGGTCGAGGGGGTGCTGGAGCGCATCACCTACGCCAACGAGGAGAGCGGCTACACGGTCGCCCGGGTCGACACCGGCCGCGGCGCGGGAGACCTGCTGACCGTCGTCGGCTCGCTGCTCGGCGCGCAGCCCGGCGAATCCCTGCGCATGGAGGGCCGCTGGGGCTCGCACCCGCAGTACGGCAGGCAGTTCAGCGTCGAGAACTACTCGACGATCCTGCCCGCCACCATCCAGGGCATCCGCCGCTACCTCGGCTCCGGCCTCATCAAGGGCATCGGCCCGAGGATCGCCGACCGCATCGTCGAGCACTTCGGCCTCGACACCCTCGACGTCATCGAGGCCGAGCCGAAGCGGCTGATCGAGGTCCCCGGCCTCGGCCCCAAGCGGACGAAGCTGATCGGAGCCGCCTGGGAGGAGCAGAAGGCCATCAAGGAGGTCATGGTCTTCCTCCAGGGCGTCGGCGTCTCCACCTCCATCGCCGTCCGCATCTACAAGAAGTACGGGGACGCCTCCATCTCGGTGGTCAAGAACCAGCCGTACCGGCTCGCCGCCGACGTCTGGGGCATCGGCTTCCTCACCGCCGACCGGATCGCCCAGGCCGTCGGCATCCCGCACGACAGCCCCGAGCGGGTCAAGGCCGGCCTCCAGTACGCACTGTCCCAGTCCACCGACCAGGGGCACTGCTTCCTCCCCGAGGAGCGCCTCATCGCCGACGGCGTGAAGCTGCTCCAGGTGGACACCGGGCTGGTCATCGAGTGCCTGGCCGAACTGGCCGCCGATCCGGAGGGCGTCGTACGGGAGCCCGTGCCCGACCCCCAGGGCGGCCCCGACCCCCTCACCGCGGTCTACCTGGTCCCCTTCCACCGGGCGGAGCTCTCGCTGGTCGGCCAGGTCCGCCGGCTGCTGAACGCCGAGGAGGACCGGATGCCCGGCTTCCAGGACGTGGACTGGGACAAGGCCCTCGGCTGGCTCGCCGGCCGCACCGGGGCCAGCCTCGCCCCCGAGCAGCGGGACGCGGTCAGGCTGGCCCTCACCCGACGGGTGGCGGTGCTCACCGGCGGGCCCGGCTGCGGCAAGTCCTTCACCGTGCGCTCCATCGTGGAGCTGGCCCGGGCCAAGAAGGCCAAGGTGGTGCTCGCGGCCCCCACCGGCCGGGCCGCGAAGCGGCTGTCCGAGCTGACCGGGGCCGAGGCCTCCACCGTGCACCGGCTGCTGGAGCTCAAGCCCGGCGGGGACGCGGCCTACGACCGGGACCGGCCGCTGGACGCCGACCTGGTCGTGGTCGACGAGGCCTCGATGCTGGACCTGCTGCTGGCCAACAAGCTGGTCAAGGCGGTGGCGCCGGGAGCGCACCTGCTGCTGGTCGGCGACGTGGACCAGCTGCCCTCGGTCGGCGCCGGCGAGGTGCTGCGGGACCTCCTCGCCGAGGGCGGGCCGGTGCCGGCCGTCCGGCTGACCCGGATCTTCCGCCAGGCCCAGCAGTCGGGCGTCGTCACCAACGCCCACCGCATCAACACCGGGGTGCCTCCCATCACCGACGGCCTGCCGGACTTCTTCCTCTTCCCGGAGGAGGACACGGAGGCGGCCGGGCTGCTCGCCGTGGACGTGGCCGCCCGCCGGATCCCGGCCCGGTTCGGGCTCGACCCGCGCCGGGACGTGCAGGTCCTGGCCCCCATGCACCGGGGCCCGGCCGGCGCGGGGAACCTCAACGGCCTGCTCCAGCAGGCGATCACCCCGGCCCGGCCGAACCTGCCCGAGAAGCGGTTCGGCGGCCGGGTCTTCCGGGTGGGCGACAAGGTCACCCAGATCCGCAACAACTACGAGAAGGGCGCCAACGGCGTCTTCAACGGCACCGTCGGCGTGGTCACCGCTCTGGACGTGGAAGAGCAGCGCTTGACGGTCCGTACAGAGGAGGACGAGGAGGTGGGGTACGAGTTCGCCGAGCTGGACGAGCTGGCGCACGCGTACGCCGTCACCATCCACCGTTCCCAGGGGAGTGAATATCCGGCGGTCGTGATCCCCGTCACCACCGGGGCTTGGATGATGCTCCAACGGAACCTGCTCTACACGGCCGTGACCAGGGCGAAGAAACTGGTCGTCCTGGTCGGGTCCCGCAAGGCTCTCGGGCAGGCGGTGCGTACCGTTTCCGCAGGCAGGAGGTTCACGGCGGTGGCCGCGCGGCTCGCCGGCCGGGTCTCGGTGGGAAACATCACCTAGATGATCGATCATTTGGGGTTCCGACAAGCGGCGCGGAGGGGGCAGGATGAGCAGGTTGAAGGCACTCAGTGCCGTCAAAGAGACCAAAGGCCGACCCCGAGTGCACTCTCCTGCGCCAAATGGGGGAAGGTAGAGGCAGTCAGGGCACCTCGAAGAAGAGGCACTACGTCGGTGAGGGATGACGTGAGCGACAACTCTGTAGTACTCCGGTACGCGGACGGTGAATACACCTACCCGGTGGTCGAAAGCACCGTCGGTGACCAGGGCTTCGACATCTCGAAGCTCCGGGCCCACACCGGGCTCGTCACGCTGGACAGTGGCTACGGCAACACCGCCGCCTACAAGTCGGCGATCACCTACCTCGACGGTGAGCAGGGCATCCTGCGTTACCGCGGCTACCCGATCGAGCAGCTGGCGGAGCGCTCGACCTTCATCGAGGTCGCCTACCTGCTGATCAACGGTGAGCTGCCGACGGTCGACCAGCTCGCGTCGTTCCGCAACGAGATCACCCAGCACACGCTGCTCCACGAGGACGTGAAGCGGTTCTACGACGGCTTCCCGCGCGACGCCCACCCGATGGCCATGCTGTCGTCCGTGGTCAGCGCGCTGTCGACGTTCTACCAGGACAGCCACAACCCGTTCGACGAGAAGCAGCGCCACCTCTCGACGATCCGTCTGCTGGCCAAGCTCCCGACGATCGCCGCGTACGCGTACAAGAAGTCGGTCGGCCACCCGGTGGTCTACCCGCGCAACGACCTCGGCTACGTCGAGAACTTCCTGCGCATGACCTTCTCCGTGCCGGCCCAGGAGTACGACCTGGACCCGGTCGTGGTCTCCGCGCTCGACAAGCTGCTGATCCTGCACGCGGACCACGAGCAGAACTGCTCGACCTCCACCGTGCGCCTGGTCGGCTCCTCGCAGGCGAACATGTTCGCCTCGATCTCCGCCGGCATCTCGGCCCTGTGGGGCCCGCTGCACGGTGGCGCCAACCAGTCCGTCCTGGAGATGCTGCAGGGCATCAAGAACGACGGCGGCGACGTCGACGCCTTCATCCGCAAGGTGAAGAACAAGGAGGACGGCGTCCGCCTGATGGGCTTCGGGCACCGCGTCTACAAGAGCTTCGACCCCCGGGCGAAGATCATCAAGGCGGCGGCGCACGACGTCCTCTCGGCGCTCGGCAAGAGCGACGAGCTGCTGGACATCGCGCTCAAGCTGGAGGAGCACGCGCTGGCCGACGAGTACTTCGTCGCCCGCAACCTCTACCCGAACGTGGACTTCTACACCGGTCTGATCTACCGGGCCATGGGCTTCCCGACCGAGATGTTCACCGTGCTCTTCGCGCTCGGCCGCCTTCCCGGCTGGATCGCGCAGTGGCACGAGATGATCAAGGAGCCCGGCTCCCGCATCGGCCGCCCGCGCCAGATCTACACCGGCGAGGTCCTTCGCGAGTTCGTCCCGGTCGAGGCCCGCTAGGTCCTCCCGGCCGCTCCGGTTTGCGGAAAGCGCCCCGCCGTCGATCCCCCCACGGGTCGACGGTCGGGGCGCTTCCCTTTTCCCCGGCGGCGGATTCCCCCCACGGGATCCGCGCCGGGGCGTCGGTGTGTGCCGGGACCCGTTCGGGTCGGGTGGGCCGCTCAAAGCTTCCCGAGGGCACGCGTCCCGGCCGGCGGATGCCCGGAAGCCCCCCAAGGACCTCCGCGAAACGTCCCCCAAGACGTTTTCCGGCATCGCCCCATTAGACCTGTGACGACCCCGGATGGTTACGTTGTCATCACTGTGATCTGCGTCTCCAGTGAAGGATCTGTGGAGGGAACGGGGAGGAGATCCTCTAGCGGAACGAGCGCAGCCGCAGGCTGTTGGTCACCACGAAGACCGACGAGAAGGCCATCGCGGCCCCCGCGATCATCGGGTTGAGCAGCCCCGCGGCGGCCAGCGGGAGCGCCGCCACGTTGTAGCCGAAGGCCCAGAACAGGTTGCCCTTGATGGTGGCCAGGGTCCGCCGGGACAGCCGGATCGCGTCCGCCGCCACCCGCAGGTCACCGCGTACGAGGGTCAGGTCGCCGGCCTCGATGGCCGCGTCGGTGCCGGTGCCCATGGCCAGGCCCAGGTCGGCCCGGGCCAGCGCGGCCGCGTCGTTGACGCCGTCGCCGACCATGGCGACCGTGCGGCCCTCGGCCTGGAGCCGGCGGACCACGTCCACCTTGTCCTGCGGGAGCACCTCCGCGATCACCTCGTCGATGCCCACCTCGCGGGCCACCGTCTCGGCGACGGCCTTGTTGTCGCCGGTCAGCAGCACCGGTGTGAGGCCGAGCGCCCGCAGCCGGGCCACGGCCTCGGCGCTGGTCGCCTTGACGGCGTCGGCGACGGTCAGCACCCCGCGGGCCGCGCCGTCCCAGGCGGCCAGCACCACGGTGGCACCGGCCGCCTCGGCGGCGGACCTGGCCGCGGCGAGCGGGGCGGGCAGGGTGATCCCGTGGTCCGTGAGCAGCCGCTCGCGCCCCACCAGGACCTCGTGCCCCTCGACCGTGCCCCGGACGCCGAGCCCGGCGAGGTTCTCGAAGGAGGCGGGCGCGGGCAGCTCCCCGCCCGCCCCGGCGGCGCCGGCCGCGATCGCCCGGGCGACCGGGTGCTCGGAGGCGTGCTCCAGCGCGCCCGCGAGCCGCAGCAGTTCCCCCTCGTCCACGCCCTCGGCGGCGTGCACGCCGGTCAGGGTCATCCGGCCGGTGGTGACCGTCCCGGTCTTGTCGAGCACGACGGTGTCCACGCGCCGGGTGGACTCCAGCACCTCCGGCCCCTTGATCAGGATGCCCAGCTGCGCGCCCCGGCCGGTGCCCACCATCAGCGCGGTCGGCGTGGCCAGGCCCAGGGCGCAGGGGCAGGCGATGATCAGGACGGCCACGGCGGCGGTGAACGCGGCGGTGGGGTCGTCGGTGAGCAGCAGCCAGACGACCCAGGTGCCGAGCGCGAGGAGCAGGACGACGGGCACGAAGACGGCGGAGATCCGGTCGGCGAGCCGCTGCACCTCGGCCTTGCCGTTCTGGGCCTCCTCGACCATGCGGGCCATCCGGGCGAGCTGGGTGTCGGCCCCGATCCGGGTGGCCTCCACGACGAGCCGGCCGGAGGCGTTCACGGTGGCGCCGGTGACGGCGTCCCCCGCGGCGACGTCGACCGGGACGGACTCGCCGGTCAGCATGGCGGCGTCCACGGCGGAGGACCCCTCGACGACGGTGCCGTCGGTGGCGATCTTCTCGCCGGGCCGGACCACGAACCGGTCCCCGGCCGCGAGCGCGCCGACGGGGATCCGCACCTCGCGCCCGTCGCGCAGTACGGCCACGTCCCTGGCGCCCAGCTCCATCAGCGCCCGCAGCGCCGCGCCCGCCTTCCGCTTGGAGCGGGCCTCCAGGTAGCGGCCGAGCAGGATGAAGGTCACGACGCCCGCCGCGACCTCCAGGTAGAGGGCGGAGGAGCCGTCCGTCCGCCCGGCGGTGAGGTCGAAGCCGTGCCGCATGCCGGGCGTGCCGGCGTGGCCGAAGAACAGCGCCCACAGGGACCAGGCGTAGGCGGCCAGCGTGCCGACGGAGACCAGGGTGTCCATGGTCGCGGCGCCGTGCCGGAGGTTGGTCCAGGCGGCCCGGTGGAAGGGCAGGGCGCCCCACACCACCACGGGCGAGGCGAGGGTGAGGCAGAGCCACTGCCAGTTGTCGAACTGGAGGGCGGGGATCATCGAGAGCAGGACCACCGGCAGGGCCAGGGCGGCGGACACCAGCAGCCGCTGCCGCAGCGCCGCGAGCTCGGGATCGCGTGCGGCGGCGGTGTCCCCGGGCTCCGCTTCCGGCTCCGGTTCCGGGCGTGGCGGCGGGGGTTCCTCGGCGGTGTAGCCCGTCCTGACCACGGTCGCGATCAGGTCGGCCACCTGGACCGAGCCGCCGTAGGAGACCCGGGCCTTCTCGGTGGCGTAGTTCACCGTGGCGCTGACGCCGTCCATCCGGTTGAGCTTCTTCTCGATGCGGGCCGCGCAGGAGGCGCAGGTCATCCCACCGATCGTCAGTTCGACCTCGGAGGCGGGGGCCTCCGTTATGGGCCCGTCGTGCACTGTGCTGCTGCTCATGTCCCGCTCCAGGGGGAGGGCCGGGCCGTACGGTCCAGTATGAGCTGGCGGGTGCGGCCCGGCGGGTGCTGCCTTGCGAGGGGTGCGGGGGCCTGGCTCAGGCCGCCACGCCGGCGAGCTCGTACCCGGCCTCGTCCACGGCGGCGCGCACGTCGTCCTCGGAGAGCGGGGCCTGGGACTCGACGGTGACCTCCCCGGTGGCGGCGACGGCCTTGACCGAGGTCACGCCGGGAAGGGCGGTGAGCTCGGCGGTCACCGCGCCCTCGCAGTGCCCGCAGGTCATCCCGGTGACCTTGTACACGGTTACCGTCACGGCGGTCATGTCGTTCTCCTCTGTCGGGGGACGTCTGTCTCTCCCCACTCTATACCCCTAGGGGGTATTGAGTGTCCATTGAGCGCGGGTCCGGCGGCCCTCCGGCCGTCCTCCGGTGGCCGGGACCGCCGGAGCGTACGTAAATGGCGCTCATGGCCCAGTCTGCGACGCTCATCCTCATCATGGCCGCCGCGGTCCTCGCGCCCCTGCTCGCCTACGGGGCGGCGCGCTGGCTCTCCGTCCCGCTGGTGATCTTCGAGATCCTCCTCGGCGTCCTCATCGGGCCCGACGCGCTCGGCTGGGCGCACACCGGCGAGGTGGTCGACGTGCTCAGCCAGCTGGGCCTGGCCATGCTGATCTTCCTGGCCGGGTACGAGATCAAGTTCGACGAGGTCAGGGGCGACACCCTGCGCCGGTCGGTCTGGGCCTGGCTGGCCGCCCTCGCCCTCGGGCTGGCCGCCGGCGCCCTCCTCGCCCACGGCGGCGGCTTCGGCAAGGGCGTCTACGTCGGCACCGCGCTCACCAGCACCGCGCTGGGCACGGTCATGCCGATGCTGAGGGACTCCGGGGACCTGGGCGGCCGGTTCGGGACGGTGACCATGGCGGTGGGCACCGCCGGCGAGTGCGGGCCGATCATCGCGATGGCCCTGCTGCTCAGCGGCCGGGCGCCGGCCCGCTCGGCGGTGCTGCTGGCCGCCTTCGCCGTCCTGACGGCGGCGGCGGTCTTCTGGGCGATGCGGCCCAAGCCGCCCTGGTTCGCCGCGGTCATCGCCCGGACCCTGCACAGCAGCGCCCAGTTCGCCGTACGGCTGGTGGCGCTGATGCTCGTGGCGATGCTCGGGCTGGCCGAGCTGATGGGGCTCGACGTCCTGCTCGGCGCCTTCGCCGCCGGGCTGGTCACCCGGCTGGTGCTGCACGGGGCGGCGCCCGAGAGCAGCGATGCCGTGCTGTCGAAGGTCGAGGCCATCGGCTTCGGCTTCCTGGTCCCGTTGTTCTACGTGGTCACCGGGATCCACTTCGACCTGAAGGCCCTCCTCGCGGGCGGCCGCGAGCTGCTCCTGCTGCCCGTGTTCCTGCTGCTGTTCCTGCTGGTGCGCGGGCTGCCGATCTGGCTGCTGGCCCCGCGCGACCTGGAGCGGCGCGACCGCGGGGCGCTGGTCCTGTTCGGGTCGACCGCGCTGCCGCTGGTGGTGGCGATCACCACCCTCGGGGTGCAGGACGGCGAACTCGGCGCCGGGGAGGCGGCCGCCCTGGTCGGGGCCGGCATGGTCTCGGTGCTGGTCTTCCCGCTGGTCGCCCTGCGGCTGCGGGGGCACGCCGCGGGCGGCGGCCGGCGGGCCGGGGAGGAGTCCTGGTGACCGGGGCGGGGCCCGGCCCCGCCCCCGTACCGCCGGATCACTCCTCGCGGCGGCCGCGGTTGCCGGGGCGGCGCGAGACCCAGGTCCGGATGGTGTCGGCGTACCAGTAGGGCTTGCCGCCCTCCACGTGGTCGGGGGCGGGCAGCAGCCCGTGCTTGCGGTAGGAGCGCACGGTGTCCGGCTGGACCCGGATATGGGCGGCGATCTCCTTGTAGGACCACAGCTGTCGGTCGCTCATGCGCGCCACCTCCTGGTCCACGGCGCGGGGCCGGCCGGGAGGCCGTCGGGGGAGCCGGCGCGTGGACACTGACGATCACTCGGGTTGTGCCCGGAGAACGACGCTCGGTGAGTGCGGGGGAGCGTCTGTGGACTCCCTGTGACGGAAAACCCGCGTAGTACGGACATGTGTGACACGGCGGCGACTCCCGTGACGTACGTGACACAGGAGCCGCCGGTGGCGGCCGACGCCGCGGCCGCCACCGGCGGGGCCCGCCGGGCATCAGCGGGCGTACAGCTCCGGCCGCTCCGCCAGCCGCACCGGGGTCCGTACGCCACTGCGCGCGGCCGCCAGCCCGGCCTCCGACACGGCGGCGGCCGCGTACCCGTCCCAGGCGTCGGGGCCGTCCACCCGCCCCCGCGCGGCCGCCGCCACCCAGCGCCGCACCTGGCGGTCGTAGGCGTCGGCGAAGCGCGTGGTGAAGTCCTGGGTGATCTCACCGCCCCAGCGGCCGCCCGACTGGACGACCATCGCGTGCCCGTCGCCGATCCGGGCGCTGCCCGACTCGCCGACGGCCTCGCACTGCACCTGGTAGCCGAACCCGCAGTTCACGAAGATCTCCACGTCGACCACCGCCCCGCCCGAGGTCTCCAGCAGCACCAGCCGGGGATCGCGCAGCCCCTCCGGCGCGGCCGATGACGGCGTGGGCGACAGCACCGTCACCGCCGTCACCTCCTGGCCCAGCAGCCAGCGGGCCGCGTCCACCTCGTGCACCACCGAGTCGCTGATCAGCATGTCGCTGGTGAAGAAGGACGGCGAGGCGGCGTTGCGGTGACGGCAGTGCAGGAACAGCGGCCGGCCGATCCCGCCCGCGTCCAGCAGCGCCTTGAGCCGCTCGTACTCGGCGTCGAACCGCCGCATGAACCCCACCTGCACCAGCCGCCGGCCGAGCCGCCGCTCCGCCTCCAGCACCCGCAGGGCCCCCTCCGGATCCGGCGTCAGCGGCTTCTCGCAGAGCACCGGCAACTCCCGCCCCAGGGCGTGCAGAATCGCTTCCTCGTGGGCCGGCCCCGGCGAGGCGATCAGTACGGCGTCCACCCCGGGCGCCGCCACCGCCGCCGCCGGATCGGTGTACGCGCCCACCCCGTCAAGGCCCGCCGCGACCTCCTTGACCCGGTCCCCGTCCGGGTCGGCCAGGGCCACCACCCGCGCCCCGCCGACCGCCTCGCCGATCCTGCGGACGTGGTCGGCGCCCATCCTGCCGGTGCCGATGACGGCGATGCCGAGCGTGCTCATGTCTCTCCTTGGAGGTTCGGGGTCGTCAACGGGCGCCGCAGGAGCGCAGGTAGGCGCGGGTCCGCCGGGCGACCGGCAGCGGACGCTCCGGCGGACACGGGTACATGTCCTGCTCCACGATCGCGAACAGCTCCACCCCGAGCCGCTGCGCCGCCGCCAGCACGGGCTCCAGCGCGGGCACCCCGGACGGCGGCTCGCACATCACCCCGCGCGCCACCGCCGGGCCGAAGGGCGTCCCCTGCGCCCGCACTTCGGCGAGGACCCGCGGGTCGACCTGCTTCAGGTGCAGGTAGCCGATCCGCTCGCCGAACGTCTCGATCGCCTCGACGCTGTCCCCGCCGCAGTACGCGTAGTGGCCCGTGTCCAGGCACAGGGAGACCAGCGCCGGATCGGTGGCGTCCAGGAACCGGGCCACGTTCTGCGGGGTGTCGATGTGCGTGTCCGCGTGCGGGTGGACCACGATCCGCAGCCCGTACCGCTCCCGCACCTCCCGGCCCAGGCGCTCGGTCTGGGAGGTCAGTTCACGCCACTGGGCGGGGCTCAGGACCGGGTCCTCCAGCATTCCGCCGGTCTTGTCGTCGCGCCAGAAGGACGGGATCACGACGAGGTGCTCCGCCCCCGTGTCCCGGGCCAGCGCGGCGATCCGCGACACGTGCGCCCAGGTCTGCTCCCAGACGCCGGGGCCGTGATGGAGTCCGGTGAAGACGGTGCCGGCGGACACCCGCAGCCCACGCTTGGCGGTCTCGTCGGCGAGCCGGGCCGGATCGGTGGGCAGATAGCCGTACGGGCCCAGCTCGATCCACTCGTACCCGGCGTCCGCGACCTCGTCGAGGAACCGTTCCCAGGGGATCTGCAGGGGATCCTCCGGAAACCAGACACCCCAGGAGTCCGGAGCCGAACCGACACGGATACGCGTCAACGCGGGTGGGGAGGAGGTCATGACGGCCACCTTAGGGTGCGGGCTTCGACGAAGAGGGAGGACGAGTGGGCGGACGAGCGGGTGAACGAGCGGGAGGAGAACCGGCTGTGGAGACGTCGGACGGGGGAGCCGTCCACGACCTGGTCACGATGGGGCGGATCGGGGTGGATCTCTACCCGCTGAAGACCGGTGTACCGCTCGCCGAGGCCGACACCTTCGGCAAGTTCCTCGGCGGCTCCCCGACCAACGTCGCCGTCGCCGCCGCCCGGCTGGGGCGGCACACGGCCGTCATCACCCGGACCGGGGCCGACCCCTTCGGCGCCTATCTGCGCGCCGAACTGCGGGCGTTCGGGGTCGACGACCGGTGGGTGGCGGAGGTCGCCGCCCACCCGACGCCCGTCACCTTCTGCGAGGTCTTCCCGCCCGACCACTTCCCGCTCTACTTCTACCGGCTCCCGAAGGCGCCCGATCTGGAGATCCGGCCGGACGAGATCGACCGGGCGGCGGTGCGGGCGGCGCGGGTGTTCTGGATGACCGGGACGGGTCTGAGCGCCGAGCCGAGCCGCGCCGCGACCCTGGCCGCGCTGGAGGCCCGCTCGAAGTCCGGGACCACCGTCTTCGACCTCGACTGGAGGCCGATGCTCTGGGACGGACCGCCGCAGCCCTGGTACGAGCGGGCCCTCGGGCTGGCGACGGTGGCCGTGGGCAACACCGAGGAGTGCGAGGTCGCCACCGGCTTCCGCGAGCCGTACGCGGCCGCGGAGGCGCTGCTCGCGGCCGGGGTGGAACTGGCGGTGGTCAAGCGGGGGCCGGAAGGGGTGCTGGCCGTCCACCGCGACGGCACGAGGGTGGAGGTGCCGCCGGTACCGGTGACGGTGGTGAACGGACTCGGCGCCGGGGACGCCTTCGGGGGCGCCCTGTGCCACGGGCTGCTCGCCGGCTGGGACCTGGAGCGGGCGCTGCGGTACGCGAACGCCGCCGGGGCGATCGTGGCCTCGCGGCTGGCGTGCTCGTCGGCGATGCCGTTCCCGCACGAGGTGGAGGAGGTGCTGGGGCGTGCCGGTGCGGTCTGAGACGGGGATGGAACTCACCCGGCTGGTGGTGCTGGAGCTGGCACCGGGCGAGTCGTACGCGCACGCCTGCGGCGACGCCGAATGGATCGTCCTGCCCCTGGCAGGCTCCTGCGAGGTCCACTGCGCGGACGCTCCCCCGGATCCGGCCCCGGGCCGCGCGGCGTTTGAGCGCACCGGGCGCGCAGCGCCCGGTCTTTCAGCCCCGCCGGCGTTTGAGGCGCGGGGGTTCGGGAGCGGAGCCATGGTTTCGGGAAGGGGCGGGGTGGGGGAGGGCCCCGCGGGGACCTTCCGGCTGCGCGGGCGCGCGAGCGTGTTCGACGGGCCCACCGACTTCGCGTACCTGCCCCGGGACGCCCGCGCCGACATCGCCTCCGCCGCCGGCGGCCGGTTCGCGCTCGTCGGCGCACGCTGCGAGCGCCGCCTGGAGCCCCGCTACGGCCCCGCCGACGCCGTACCCGTCGAGCTGCGCGGCGCCGGCCGGTGCTCGCGGCAGGTGCACAACTTCGCCGCCGCCGACGCCTTCGACTGCGACCGGCTCATCGCCGTCGAGGTGCTCACCCCCGGCGGGAACTGGTCCTCGTACCCGCCCCACAAGCACGACGAGCACCACCCCGGCGAGGAGTCCCGCCTGGAGGAGATCTACTTCTACGAGATCGCCCCGCACGGCGGCACCCCCGGCGTCGGCTACCAGCGCGTGACGCCCTCGCCCGCCGGGAAGACCGACGTCCTCGCCGAGGTGCGGTCCGGTGACGTCGTCCTGATCCCCGACGGCTGGCACGGCCCCTCCATCGCGGCACCCGGGCACGACATGTACTACCTGAACGTGATGGCCGGCCCGGACGCGCAGCGCCAGTGGCTGATCCGGGACCACCCCGACCACGCCTGGATCCGCGACACCTGGCCCGCCCAGGCCGTGGACCCCCGCCTCCCGTTCCCCCGACCCGAGGAGACCCCGTGACCGCGCAGCGCAGCGTCCGGCTCACCACCGCGCAGGCGCTCGTGCGCTTCCTCGCCGCGCAGTACACCGAGCGCGACGGGCGGCGCCACCGGCTGATCGCCGCCACCTGGGGGATCTTCGGGCACGGGAACGTCGCCGGGATCGGGCAGGCCCTGCTGGAGAGCGGGCCCGAGGCCATGCCCTTCCTCCAGGGGCGCAACGAGCAGGCCATGGTGCACGCGGCCGTCGGGTACGCCCGCCAGCGCGGGCGGCTCTCCGCGCACGCCGTGACCACCTCCATCGGGCCCGGCGCCACCAACCTCGTCACCGGCGCCGCCCTCGCCACGATCAACCGGATCCCGGTGCTCCTGCTGCCCGGGGACACCTTCGCGACCCGGCCCGCCGACCCCGTGCTCCAGCAGCTGGAGGTGCCCTGGGCCGGCGACGTCTCCGTCAACGACACCCTGCGGCCGGTGTCCCGCCACTTCGACCGGATCACCCGCCCCGAGGCCCTGGTCCCGGCCGCCCTCCAGGCGGTGCGGGTGCTCACCGACCCCGTGCAGACCGGCGCCGTCACCCTCGCGCTCCCGCAGGACGTGCAGGCCGAGGCGTACGACTGGCCCGAGGAGTTCTTCGCCGAGCGGGTGTGGCGGGTGCGCCGCCCCCGGCCCGACAACGACGAGCTGCGGACCGCCGCCGAGGCCGTACGCGCGGCCCGCCGGCCCCTCCTCGTCGTCGGCGGCGGCATCCGCCACAGCGGCGCCGAGGACGCCCTGCGGGCCTTCGCCGACGCCACCGGCATCCCCGTCGCCGCCACCCAGGCCGGCAAGGGCGCCCTGCGCCACGACCACCCCGCCGAGGTCGGCGCCGTCGGACACACCGGCACCGCCACCGCCGACGACCTGGCCCGCGCCGCCGACCTGGTCATCGCGGCCGGGACCCGGCTGACCGACTTCACCACCGCCTCCTCGACCCTCTTCCAGGACCCCGGCGTCCGTTTCCTCGGCCTCAACCTCGACCCGTACGACGCCCACAAGCAGGCCGCGCTGCCGCTCGTCGCCGACGCCCGCGAGGGCCTGGACGCGCTGCGCGCGGAGCTCGCGGGCCACCGCGTGGACCCGGCGTACGAGCGGACGTACCAGAAGGCCAAGCTCTACTGGGAGGCCCTGGTGGACCAGGCCTTCCACGCCTCCGACGAGAACGCCGTCCCCACCCAGGCCCAGGTGCTCGGCGCCCTCGACGCCGTCGTCGACGACACCGACGTGATCGTCAACGCGGCCGGCTCGCTCCCCGGCGACCTGCACCGGCTCTGGCGGGCCCGCTCCGCGTACCAGTACCACGTGGAGTACGGCTACTCCTGCATGGGCTACGAGATCCCCGGCGCCCTCGGCGTGGCCCTCGCCGCCCCGGACCGGCCGGTGTGGGCGCTCGTCGGCGACGGCTCGTACCTGATGAACCCCACCGAGATCGTCACCGCCGTCCAGGAGGGGATCCCCCTCAAGGTGGTCATCCTCGACAACCACGGCTACGCCTCCATCGGAGGCCTCTCCGGGGCGGTCGGCGGCGAGGGCTTCGGCACGGCCTACCGCTTCCGGGCGCCCGGCGGGGCGTACACCGGGGACCCCCTTCCGGTGGACCTGGCAGCGAACGCGGCCTCCCTCGGGATGGCCGTGATCCACACCCGCACCATCGGTGACCTGCGAAAAGCCCTGGCCGAGGCCCGCCTGTCGGACCGGCCCACATGTGTCTACGCACAGACCCGAACACCCGACACTGTGTCGGGCCCGCCCCCGGCACAGGCGTGGTGGGATGTTCCTGTGGCCGAGACCGCGACCCGTGCGTCGGCGGCCCAGGCCCGTGAAGAGTACGACCGGCAAGCCGCGCAGCGACGTCGCCATCTGTGAAGGAGCAGCACAATGAAGACCGTCAACCACTGGATCGGTGGCAAGACCGTCGAGGGCGCGTCGGGCAACTACGGCCCGGTCACCGACCCGGCCACCGGCGAGGTCACCACGCAGGTCGCCCTGGCCTCCGCCGAGGAGGTCGACGCGGCCGTCAAGGTCGCCCAGGAGGCCTTCCTGTCCTGGGGGCAGTCCTCGCTGGCCGCCCGCACCAAGGTGCTCTTCGCCTACCGCGCCCTGCTGGACGCCAACCGCGACGCCATCGCCGAGCTGATCGTCGCCGAGCACGGCAAGGTGCACTCCGACGCGCTGGGCGAGGTCGCGCGCGGCCTGGAGATCGTCGAGCTGGCCTGCGGGATCACCACGCAGCTCAAGGGCGAGCTGTCCACGTCCGTCTCCAACCGGGTGGACGTCTCCGCCATCCGCCAGCCGCTCGGCGTGGTCGCGGGCATCACCCCGTTCAACTTCCCGGCGATGGTCCCGATGTGGATGTTCCCGCTGGCCGTCGCCTGCGGCAACACCTTCATCCTCAAGCCGAGCGAGAAGGACCCGTCGGCCTCCAACAAGCTGGCCGAGCTGATGACCGAGGCCGGCCTGCCGGCGGGCGTCCTCAACGTCGTCCACGGCGACAAGGTGGCCGTCGACGCCCTCCTCGCCCACCCCGGCATCTCCGCCGTCTCCTTCGTCGGCTCCACGCCGATCGCCCGCCACATCCACACCACCGCCTCCGCCAACGGCAAGCGCGTGCAGGCGCTGGGCGGCGCCAAGAACCACATGCTGGTGCTCCCGGACGCCGACCTGGACGCCGCCGCCGACGCGGCCGTGTCCGCCGCGTACGGTTCGGCAGGCGAGCGCTGCATGGCCATCTCGGCGGTCGTCGCCGTCGGCTCCATCGCCGACGAGCTGGTCGAGAAGATCCGCGAGCGCGCCGAGAAGATCAAGATCGGCCCCGGCAACGACCCGACCTCCGAGATGGGCCCGCTGATCACCGCCGCCCACCGCGACAAGGTCGCCTCGTACGTCAAGGGCGCCGCCGCCCAGGGCGCCGACGTCGTCCTCGACGGCACCGGCTACACGGTCGAGGGCAACGAGAACGGCCACTGGATCGGCCTCTCGCTCCTCGACAACGTCAAGACCGACTCCGACGCCTACCGCGACGAGATCTTCGGCCCGGTGCTGTGCGTGCTGCGCACCGAGACCTACGAGGAGGGCGTGGCCCTCATCAACGCCTCGCCGTTCGGCAACGGCACCGCGATCTTCACCCGCGACGGCGGCGCCGCCCGCCGCTTCCAGCTGGAGATCCAGGCGGGCATGGTCGGCGTCAACGTGCCGATCCCGGTGCCGGTGGGCTACCACTCCTTCGGCGGCTGGAAGGACTCGCTCTTCGGCGACCACCACATCTACGGCAACGACGGCATCCACTTCTACACGCGCGGCAAGGTCGTCACCACCCGCTGGCCCGACCCGGCCGACGCCCCCGCCGGCGTCGACCTGGGCTTCCCCCGCAACCACTGATTCCCGGCCGTCCCCCGGGCCGGTACCGGCCCGGGCCCGGCGCCCGCAGTACCAGCAGCCCCCGGCCAACCCTCACCGGCCGGGGGCTGCGCCGTTGCCGTCAGGGCACCCGCCACAGCCGGCAGCCGTCGTCGTACGGGGAGCCGAAGCGGCGGTTCTTGGGGCTCCCCTTCGACGTGCCGACCGCCAGGGTCCTGCCGTCGGGGCTGAACGCCACCTCGTTGACGGGGTTGTCGGAGAGCCGTTTGCTCCGGTCGGGTTCCTTCGCCCCGCCCTTCGCCCTGCCCTTGTCCTCGTCCTTGCCCCGGGCGGGCGGCGGGTGCCACACCGTCACGGAACCTCCCCCGGCGGACCCTGCCGCCGGGGGAGGCCCCTTCGGGGGAGGCCCTGTCGGGGGCCCCTCACCCGTCAGGCGTCGAAGAGCGGCCAGACGTCCGCCGACGCCGTCCGCGACCAGACCGCGTCGGCGTGCCCGTAGCCCGGGACCACGGCGAAGCGGACCCGGTCGTTGCCCGCCGCCCGGATCAGCTCCGCCCCGCGCGGCTCGTCCCCCCGGCCCAGCTCGGTGTTGACCCACACCACCTCGCAGCGGATCCGCTCCCACGCGATCCCGTACGCCTTGCCGTCGCCCGCCCACACCGCCGCGAGGTCCCGCATCAGGGCCGTCGGGACCAGCCCGCTGCCCAGCGCCGACGTGGCCGCGTGCCAGGCGGCCAGCGGGGTGTGGGCCAGGGTGAAGCGGTCCTCGGCCGGGGTGGCGCCGAAGGCGTACTCGCCCGCGGCGTGGCCCTGCCGGTGGATCCAGTTCGCCGGACCGGGCAGGCCGGCGGTGCGGAGCAGCGCGAAGTGGGCGAGGCCCGCGTGCGTGAAGCGGCGGGCCGGGTCCGGCGGCCAGGGCGCCTCCGACACGCCCGCCGGGTCCGCGACCGCCCGGGCGACCAGCGCCTTGAGGCCCGGGTCGGCCGCGTGGACACCCCGCGCGAGCTGCTCCTCGTACGCCTCCCGGGTCTCGGCGGCCCGGTCGGCCGGGGCCCCCGCGTACGGGCCCGTCGTGTCCAGGGCCAGTACCCGGCGCAGCCGCTCCGAGGGGTCGTGCGAGGCCGCGTCCAGGGCCAGGACGGCGCCCGCCGAGTGGCCCGCGTACTCGTACGGCAGGCCCAGTACGGAGTCCAGCGCGGCCACCACGGCCGCCAGGTCCCGGCGGTGCGCGGCCAGTCCGGAGTCCGCGGTGACCTCCTCGGGGCGGGCGGCGTCCTCGCGCGGGGTCACCCCGACCACCAGCAGGCCCCGGCGGAGCAGGTGGTGGGCCAGGTTGTCGTGGCCCGGGGTGAAGAAGTCCGCCGCGAAGTTCAGGCCACCGCCCGGCAGCAGGTACGCGATCCCGCGCGGGGCCCGCACGGTGTCGGCGACCACGTCCACCGTGACGGGCGCCGGGCCGCCGTCGTCGAGCGGGAGGGTGAGCCGTATCCAGCCGTCCCCGGGCAGGTAGGCGGCGGTCCCGGTGCCCAGTGCCCGTTCGATGCGGGTCAGCAGGCCCACACCCCTGACCGGCCGGGCGGCGTGCGCGGCGGACCCGGGCTCGCTGTGCTCTCGTTCCATCCGTCTTGCCTCCCCGTCACGGGTGATGGCCGAATGCCGTCACCCCGGGGACACCCTTGCCGGTCAGCGGGCCCGCGCCAAGTCCGGTTCGCTCAGCGCTTCTTCCGGAGTTCCGCGGCGCCGCCGGCGCAGCACCAGGAGGGTGGTGCCGGCGCCCGCCAGGACCAGGAGCACGCCCGCCGCCGGCCACGGGACGGCGACGAAGTCCGCGCCGGCTTCCGGAGCGAGGTCCGGGTAGGCGGCCGCACCCGCCCGGACCTTGACGGACACCCAGTCCAACTGCGGCGCGTCCGGCCACGGTTCGGTCAGCTCGACGCGCTGGCCGGGCAGCAGCACGAGCTTCAGGTCCCGGGCGGGCCGGTTCAGCACCCGCCGCCCGAACAGCCCCTCGGCGGACACCGCCACCCTCGGCTCGACGACCACGTTGCCCCGGTTGACCAGCGTGTACGTGACGGTCGCCCGGGCGTCCTTGACCCACGGCACCAGCGGGGCGCCCCGGTTGACCCGTACGTCCTCCACGGTCAGTCCCGGCGTCAGCGGGCCGGGCACCCTGAAGTACAGCCGGGCGCCCACCTGGCGCTGCACCCCGACCTGTACCTTGCCCTCCTTGCGCACCCCCTCGACCTCGGTGTTCAGCGCGACGATCCCGCCGACGTGGTCGCCCGGCACGGCGTCCCGGGGGACCTTGACCGTGAAGGGGACGTCCTTGCGGCCCCGGGGCGGGACGGTGACGGTGGCCGCCGCCTCCGGCGCCAGCGCGACCCAGGCGCCGACGTCCTTCGGCTTGGTCTGCACGGGCAGCAGCGCGAAGGCCCCGCCCGACGGGGTGTTCACCGCGTCGGTGGCGAAGACCCGGAAGGTCAGCTCCCTGTCGGAGGAGTTCACGATCGTCGCGCTGTCGCTGACGGTGGTCCCGGCGGTGCCCTGGTGGAAGAAGTACGCCCGGTCGGTCACCGACGCGCCGGCCGGCGGCGTCGGGAAGACCCCCCACGTGCCGTTGTCCGCGGCCCTCGCGGGGGCGGCGGGGAGCAGCAGCACCAGCAGCACCAGCGCGCCGGACAGGGCGGGGAGGAGGGGGCGGACAACGGTGCGGATGCGCATGGGCGTCGGTCTCCAGGGTCGCGGCGGGAATGCGGGAAGGTGGTGGGGGGGGGGGGGGCCCCCCCCCCCCCGGGGGGGGGGGCGGGGCGGGGGTGTGTATGTGACAGACCCCGCGGTTGTTTGTGCGAGCGAGGA
>NZ_JBNNPF010000036.1:41600-82411 GCF_050275515.1 Streptomyces sp. NPDC004126
GGGGGTGTGGTCGGGCGGGGGGGGGGGTTGGTGGGGGGGGGGGGGGGGGGCCCCCCCCCCCCCACCACCCGCTTCGGGTCGTCCGTCAGGCGATGGAGAAGGTCACGACCGACTGGTAGGTGTCGGCGAACATGAACGGCGGCAGCTGGATCATCGCCGCGCCGCCCACGGCGAACTCGCCGCCGGTCAGCTCCTCACCGCCGGCCGCCTGCGAGGCGACCTTCATCGGCGTGCCCGAGATGGCGCCCGGGGCGCCGGCCGTGCAGGTGCTCGGGCTGTCCGGGTTGGTCACGGTGCAGGACGGCTGGATGCCGAGCTGCGCCTTGGCCATCGAGTGGCCCGTCGCCTGGTTCAGGAACGGCGTACGGGTCGCCGTCACGTCCCAGCCGAGGCTGCCGCCCCGGAAGTCCTGGACGGTCGCGGCGTTGAACGCGCCGAACACCGACTGGGCCTTGCCGTTGATGGTCACCGCCCCGAAGCTGACGGCCGGCTGGCCGTCCTTCGGGCCGAGGGCCAGCGGCCCGGGCAGCACCTCGATGTCCACCGGGTTCTGCACGCCCGCCTGCTCCTCGATGAACACGAAGGGCTTGGCGGGGGCGACCGATCCGTCGATCTTGATCGTGTCGGCCTTCTTGGTGATCGTGATGTTGCAGGTGGCGGCGCCGGACGCGTCCGCCGTGCCGGTGCCGGCGTCACCGGTCGCCACGCCCGCGAGCTGGGCGGAGCAGGTGACCGGGCCGGCCGGGAAGTTGGCGCCGGTGGCGGTGACGGCGGTGCCGGCCTTGCCGCTGTTGGGCGTCAGCTTGGTGGTGACCGGGTCCTTCGGCAGGGCCTCGACGGCGATCGAGGCGACCGGGGCGCTGGGGCGCGGGTCCGGCGTACAGGTCGTCGTGTAGACCGTGCCGCCGAGGTCGGCGTCCGTGACCACCTGGTCGATCGTGATCTGGACGGTCGTGCCCTCGGTGCCGTCCGGGATCTTGATCGTGCCGTTGAAGGCGGGCGGGTCGGCCTTCTTGCCGGCTTCCTGGTGGCTGTTCACCGGCGGGCTGGTGACCGTCTGGGCGACCCCGCCGACGAGCAGCTTCGCCTTGATGGTGTTGACCGTGTCGATGGTGAACATCGGGACGACCGGCGTCTCGCCGGGGTCGATGGTGATCGGCACGGTCTCGCCCGCCTTGGCGGTGTCCGGCACCGTGACGGTGTAGTCCTGGTTGCCGTTGGCGCCCGGCTGGGGCGCGGGGGCGACGCACTTCACCGGCACGGGTGTGGTCTTGGTCGCGGCCTGCGCCGGTCCCGTCAGGGCCACGACGCCGCCCGTCAGGGCCAGGGACAGGGCGCCCGCCCCGGCCAGCACTCTTCGTCTGAGGGTTCTCGTACTCACAGGGTCGCGACTCCTTCGTCATGACGAACCCCTCCCCCCACCCGCTGTGTGGGGAAGGCCGAGCCGGTGCGGATGGCCGTCATTGACGCGTCGCGGTGTTGAGAAGTCAATGGCTTGCTTTCGCCCGAAGCGCACAGACATTGATGTCCCATCAGACCCGGTCTGGTGGGACATCGGATACCGACTGGTCGGTGCTGCCGGGCTACGGTGCCGCCGGGGCTGTTGCCGGGGGTGCCGCCGCGACGTGCAGGAGCAGGTTCGGGGTTCCGGCGGGCAGGTTCGCGATCCGGTCCGGGACGGCGTCGCGGACGAGCAGCCGGCCCACCTCCGCGGGGGTCGCGGCCCGGCCGTCCGCCAGCAGCAGCGCGGCGGCGCCGGCGACGTGCGGGGCGGCCATGGAGGTGCCCGAGGCACGCGCGAGGGCGGTCGGGGAGCCCTTCCAGGCCGAGGTGACGGACTGTCCCGGTGCCGAGATGTCCACGCAGCGGCCGTGGTTGGAGAAGGCCGGACGCCGGTCCGCGTCGTCGGTCGCGCCGACCGTGAGGGCCTGCGGGACGGCGGCCGGGGAGCCGGAGCAGGCGTCCCGGGCTTCGTTGCCGGCGGCCACGGTGAAGGTGATCCCGTAGGCGACCGCGCGGATCACCGCCGCGTCCATGGAGTGGCTCCGGGTGCCGCCCATGCTCATGTTGGCGACGGCGGGACCCCGGGCCGGGTTCCTGACGTGGTCCTTCACCATCCAGTCGAGGCCGCGCAGGATCACCGAGAGGCTCCCGTCGCCCCGGCAGTCGGCCACCTTCACACCGACCAGGGAGACCCCCTTCGCGACCCCGTACGTCGCCCCGCCGACGGTGGCGGCGACGTGCGTGCCGTGGCCGTTGCAGTCCTGGGCGCCGCCCTGGAACAGCCCGCTGTAGCCGGAGTAGCCGTTGCGGGCGCGGCCGCCGAACTCCTGGTGGAGGGTGTTGATCCCGGTGTCGACCACGTAGACGGTGACGCCCTGGCCGCTGTTCCCGGAGTACGTGTACGAACCGTCGAGGGGCAGCTCGCGCTGGTCGATCCGGTCGAGCGCCCAGGGGGCCGGCCGCTGGGTCAGGGCGGCCGGGCCGGGCGCCACGACGGGGGCGGGGGCGGGGACGGGGACGGCCGGGGGCTCGGGGTCGGAGGACGCGCCGGAGATCCGGAACGGCGCGTCCGGCTCCACGGAGGCGACCCGGGGATCGGCGGCGAGGACGGCGGCGCGGGCCGCGGTGGTCCGCACCGCGAAGCCGTTGAGGGCGGCGTCGTAGACCGCCCCGACCTCGTCCCCCGCCCGCGCCGCCTCGGCGGCCAGGGCCCGGGTCGGGGCGCGGGAGGTGGTGTCCTTCAGCATCACGACGTAGGAGGCGGGGGCGCCGTCGGAGGCGGCGGCGGAGGCGGGGTGCGGCGGCGGCAGGACGGCGGCCGCCGCCAGCAGTGCGGCGGCCGGGAGCAGGGAGGTCATCGCGGTCATGCGCCCGATGCTCGGCCAGCGCGACCGCCCCCGCGCGGAGGGTGCGCCGACTGGCCCCACGACACGCCGCCGGAGGGGTGCGGCCGGACCGGTGCCGGACCGGCGCCCTCCCCGGCCGCCGGGGAGGGGCGGGGGTCCGCCGCCTCCCCGGTCCGCGGTGCGCCTTCAGGCGGCGTCGGCCGGCCCTGCGGCACTCCGCCGGAGGGGTGCCGGTGGACCGGGGCCGGACCGGCGTTCTCCGCGACCGCCGGGGGCGGACCGGGGCCTTCGCCTCCTGGTCCGCCGCCGCTCGCCGTCAGGCGTCGCGCAGGGGCCAGCCGCGCATCGAGAAGACGCCCTCGTCCTCGGCGCCCGCCGACGCGTACGTGGCCAGCGCAGCCTCGTTGTCCGTGTCGACCCCCACCCACATGCCGTAGCAGCCGCGTGCCCGGGCCTCGTCGGCGAGGGCCAGCGTCAGGGCCCGGCCGATGCCGCGCCGGCGGTACCCCTCGCCCACGGACAGCTCGTACAGGCACATCTCGGTGCCCTTGTCGGGGTGGGTCATCTCGACGCCGGAGACCATGCCGGCGGGCACCCCGTCGACGTAGGCGATGAGCATCAGGTGGCCGGACCGGGCGAGGAAGAGCTCGGACCACTCGGTCCGGGCGGGCCCGTCGAAGAGGTCCTCGGCGGCTGCGAGTTCGGCGGCGCTGCGGGCGCGGCGGATGTCCATGGCGGCCAGGGTAGGGGCGGCGGGGGCGTGCGAGCATGCGGATATGACGCAGGAAGCGGGCGGGGACGGGGAGTTCGGGACGGCGTGGCGGTCGGCGCCGGAGGCGGTGCGGCGGGCCCTGGAACTGGCCCACGCGGCGCTGGCCGCCGGAGGTCTGGCGGTCGGGGCGGTTCTGACGGACCCGGCGGGGCGTGTGCTGGCCCAGGGCCGCAACGAGGCCTACGAGCCCCCCGGGGAGGGGCCGGGCGCGGGCCCGCTGCGGGGCACGCCCCTGGCCCACGCCGAGATGAACGCGCTCGGGGCCGCCCGGACGGGGTGGGACCTCGGCTCCGCCACGCTGTGGAGCACGCAGGAACCGTGCGCGATGTGCGCGGCGGCGGCCGGGTTCACGGGGGTCGGGGCGGTGCGCTACCTGGCGCCGGACCCGTGGGCACTGGCCGAGGGGTGCGACGGGGCGTCGGGGGCCGAGCCGGTCGGGGACCCGGTGTGGCTGCTCGCCGCGAACGTGATGTTCCTGCGCAGCGTGGCCGTCGCGGCCGCCGGGCCGGCCGAGCCGGCGATCCTGTCCCACCACCGGGCCGTGGAACCGGAGACGGCCGCGCTCCACGACGCCGTGCCCGCGGGGCTGCCGGCTCCCGGTTCGGCCGGGGTGTGGCTGGCCGGGCTGTGGCCCCTGCTGGCCCCCGCCGCTCGGGCGCGTACCGCCAGGGTGGGGCGGCGGCGGGGCCGCTGACGGGGGCTCCGGTCAGGCGGCGGCGCGGATCGCGACCGCGGCGGCGTAGCCGGCCGGGGCGGGGAGGTCGCGCAGGGTCCAGCCCGGGACCGGGGCGGGGCCGGGGCCCGAGCCCACGTACGGCTCGGCCAGGCCGAAGGCGACCCCGGCGCCGGTGCCCTTCAGGCAGGCCTCCTTGCGGGCCCACACCCGGGCCAGCGCCACCTGCCGCTCCGCCTCCGGGAGCGCGGCGATCTCGCCCGCCTCCGCCGGATGCAGGCTGCTCAGGACGTCGGCCACCGCGCTCGCCTTCGGCACCCCCTCCACGTCGACGCCCACCGGCACCCCCGAGAAGGCGAAGTACGCCACGTCGTCGCTGTGGGACAGCGAGAAGTGCACCGAGCCCCCGGCCACGGCGGGACGGCCGTGCGGCCCCCCGCACCCCGGGCAGTCCTCGCGGACCAGGGCGACCTCCTCCGGCGGCAGCCCCAGGTACCGGCCGAGCAGCACGCGCAGCCCCAGGTGCGAGGCGAGGTAGCTGCGCTGGTCGGCCGGGCGCAGCAGCCGGTCGGCGCGCTCCCGTTCGGCCGCGTCCAGCAGCGCCCGGGCCCCGCCGGCCTCGTGACCGCCGATCGCCTCGCGCGTGGTGTCCAGCGACCACACCGCCACACCGGACCCGGCCGGGGGCGGTCCGGTCAGGGGCTCGGCGCCGTCGAGCTGGTTCACGTACAAGGTCATCCGACGAGGGTAGACGAGGCCGCTGGAGCCCTGGTTACCCTCGTGCCTGACTTGTCGATCATCACTTCGCGCATCACTCCGCGCATCACTCCAGGGGGAACTCGCCGTGCACAGTGCCATCGTGACGCCGGAAGGCGACCGGATCCGCTGGGTCGAACTGCCGGGAGCGGACGCGCCCCGCGTCTACCTGCACGGGCTCGGCTCGACCTCCCCGGCCTACTTCGCCGCGAGCGCCGTGCACCCGCTGCTCGCCGGGCGGCGCTCGCTGCTGCTCGACATGCTGGGGCACGGCCACAGCGACCGTCCCGAGACGTTCTCGTACACCCTGGAGGCGCACGCCGACGCCGTGGCGGAGGCCATGGCCGCGGCCGGTGCCGAAGGCGCCGAGGTGATCGCCCACAGCATGGGCGGAGCGGTGGCCATCGTGCTGGCCGCCCGGCACCCCCGGCTGGTCTCCCGCCTCGTCCTGGTGGACGCCAACCTGGACCCGCAGCCACCCAGTCCGGCCACGGCCGGCAGCAGCGGCCTCGCCTCCTACACGGAGGAGGAGTTCCTGGCCGGAGGCTGGGCGGAGGTCCGGGACCGGGTCGGCGCGCACTGGTGGTCGACCATGCGGCTGGCCGGCCGCACCGCCCTGCACCGCAGCGCCGTGAACCTGGCCGCGGGCACCACGCCCACCATGCGGGAGCTCCTGCTGGAGCTGAGGATCCCGCGCGGCTTCCTCCTCCCGGAGCAGGACGGACCGCTCGCCGGCGCCGATGCCCTGGAGGCCGCCGGCGTCGCCGTGGTGGCCGTACCGGACTGCGGGCACAACATCATGCTCGACAACCCGGAGGGCTTCGCCCGGGCCGCGGCCGCGGTCCTGGCCCGCGAGGCCGGCTGAGCGGCTCCCCCTACCGGGCGGGGGTGCCGCCGGAGACCGCGGCGGGCGCGACGGCCGGGCCACCGCCGTCCGGGCCACCGCCGTCCGGGCCACCGCCGTCCGGTATTCGGGCTCCGGGGGAGGGCGTCCCGTCGGTCCAGGCGTAGACCTGCCGGCCGCGCACCGACACCTGGTACTGGTAGCGGTCCCGGCACTCGGGGCGCTCCTCGCGCCGCGTGTCGCCGGGCCACCAGCGGGCGCCCAGGCGGGGGCCGCCCGCCTTCTTCGGCGTTCCGCCGGCGCACTGCGGACCGTCGAGCGGGGTCTTGCCGAGGGTGAACCTGATCAGCCTGGCCCCGCCGTCGCCGCGCGCGCGGATCCGTATGTCGGTGGCGTCCCCCGGTATCCAGCTGGGCAGGACGAACGCCCGGTCGCCCTTCTTCGGTGCGTCGGCGGCACTGGCGTACCGCGTGCCCTTCTCCCGCAGGACCTGCTTCTGCAGGGCGTCCGTGACCGGGTTGGGCGGCAGGTTGGGCAGCGCGAAGGCGGCCAGGGCGAGGACTCCCGCGACGGCGGCGGCGATGACGAGCGGACGGCGGTTCATACCCATAAGTGTTCGGGCCGGGAGTCACGCGCGCGTCCCTCCCCGGTATCAACCTCGAATCTGCCGGAGGTCGGAGACGGGGTCATACCTGAGAGGGGTGCGGTCCAGGGGGAGCCGGGCCGACACGTACGCGTCCGGGCCGCGTTATAGGGGCGGTAGGGGTCGGGGATATGGCGTGCTCCGAGGGTGAGTCCCGACGCCGCGCCGGGAGTTGGACCGGGCGGCCCCGTCGCCCGCTCGCCCCGCCGCCCCCACTCGGAGGAATGCCATGCGTCGCCGTCTCGTCCCCCTGCTCGCGTCCGTGTCCGCGGGCCTGCTGGCCCTCGCCACCCCGGCCTCGGCGGTCCCGGCGGACAAGCCGCAGGTGCTGAGCGGCTGGACGCAGACCAGCGCCTCCAGCTACAACGCCTGGGTCGCGGCGCGCGGCAGCCAGGGCAACTGGGCCTCGTACGCCTTCGACTGGTCGACGGACTACTGCTCCTCGTCCCCCGACAACCCCTTCGGCTTCCCCTTCCAGACGGCCTGCGCCCGCCACGACTTCGGCTACCGCAACTACAAGGCGGCCGGCACCTTCTCCGCCAACAAGTCCCGGCTGGACGACGGCTTCTACGCCGACCTGAAGCGGGTCTGCTCGCAGTACTCGGGCGTCAAGAAGGGTTCCTGCGACAGCACGGCCTGGACGTACTACCAGGCGGTGAAGGCCTTCGGCGTCTCCCCGCAGGACGCCCCGGCCGACGGGGCCCCCGCCGAGCCCGCCCCCGTCTCCGCCTCACAGGCCGGCTGATCCAGGACCCGGACCCGAAGCCGACCCCGAAGTCGCCCCCGGAGCCACCCCGCACGCCGTCCCGCCCGAACAAACCCCCGTCGGGCGGGACGGTGCTCTTCCGGTTTTGGGCTTTCCGCTTTTGCGGGTGCAAGGATCCCGCAAGGGTCCTGTCGAGTGAATTTCCGCCAATCGCGGACGCCGTGACGACCGCCCTTCGAGGCGGCCCGGACGGCCCCGGGAAACCCCCGGGGAGGGTGGAAGGAAGTGCCCCCGGCAGGACTCGAACCTGCGGCCAAGCGCTTAGAAGGCGCCTGCTCTATCCACTGAGCTACGGGGGCCGGAAGGTGACCGTGGTGGCCTGGAGCCCCTTGGTGGGGGTGGGACTGCGGTCCGTGCCGGGTCAAGGATAGGGCTCCGGTTGCCTTGTCCCGGTTGCTTCACTCGCGTGCCACGTTGTGGAGGTTCGGTGAAGCGGTCCCGATAATCGCAGGCAGGTGCGATTCTCGCACCGCTTTTGCGCCGCGTCGGCCTGGGTGTTGTGCACTCGTTATGCCTGCGTCCCACTCGTCCGCCGTGTCCATGATGTCCCTCAGGAGTCGCGGTCGGCGCGCAGAGGGCGTATAAGCTTCAAAAATGGTCCCAAATTGGGCATTCTTCGCATGTGGTGACCTTGGATGTTCGGCCTCAGCTGCTCGATGCCCTGTCCGCCCTGCGCGACCGGGTCGCGTCCGTGCGTCTGCCGCTGCCCCTGCCGGGCGCCCCACGCGCCCGCCAGACCAGAGCAGAGCTGCTCGCGCAGCTCGACGACTACCTCGTCCCCCGGCTGAAGGCGCCCGAGGCGCCGCTCCTCGCCGTCGTCGGCGGCTCCACCGGGGCCGGCAAGTCCACCCTCGTCAACTCCCTCGTCGGCCGCCAGGTCAGCGAAGCCGGAGTGCTGCGCCCCACCACCCGCACCCCGGTCCTCGTCTGCCACCCGGACGACCACCACTGGTTCGCCGGGATGCGGATCCTCCCCGACCTCATGCGCGTCTGGGCGCCCCAGTCCGACGAGGACCTGGTGCCCCCCTCCAGGAAGAACCCCCTGCGCGCCCCCGGCCACCCCGGCGCCACCAGCGAGCTCCGGATCGAGACCGTGTCCACCCTCCCGCGCGGCCTCGCCGTCCTCGACGCCCCCGACATCGACTCCCTCGTCGTCGAGAACCGCACCCTCGCCGCCGAGCTGATCTGCGCCGCGGACGTCTGGGTCATGGTCACCACCGCCTCGCGGTACGCCGACGCCGTCCCCTGGCACCTGCTGCGCACCGCCAAGCAGTACAACGCCACCCTGATCACCGTCCTCGACCGCGTCCCGCACCAGGTGCTCGCCGAGGTCTCGCGCCAGTACGGCGCACTGCTCACCCGCGCCGGGCTGGGCGACGTACCGCGGTTCACCGTGCCCGAACTGCCCGAGTCCGCAGGCGGCGGCGGGCTGCTGCCGGCCAGTGCCGTCGCGCCGCTGCTCGCCTGGCTCACCCACCACGTCCACGACCCGGCCGCCCGGCAGTACGCGGTCGGCCGGACCGCCCTCGGCGCCCTCGACTCCCTCAAGCGCCGCATGCCGGAGCTGGCCTCCGCCGTCGCCGCGCAGCACGCCGCCGCGGTCCGGCTGACCTCCGCCGTCGAGGACGCGTACCGGCAGGAGGGCAAGCGGGTCCGCAACCGCCTCGACAAGGGCGCCGTGCTCGCCGGCGACGCCCTCACCCGGTGGCGCGGCTACCCCCTCGACACCAGCGCCGACGAACTCCTCGACTCCCTCGCGGAATCCCTCGCCGCGCTCCTGCAGTGCGCCGTCGCCGCCGCCGACGAGCGGATCGCCGACGTCTGGCGGCGCGAACCCGCCGCCGGCGCGGTGCCGCTGCCCGCACCCGACCGGGAGGCGGCGGAACGTATCGGCATGGCCGTACGCCGCTGGCGGCGCGTACTGGAGGAACTCGCCGAGGAGGAGGTCGCCAAGCTCGGCAAGCAGCCCGCGCCCGACCCCGACGGCGTCGCCGCCCTCCTCGTCGCCGCCCTCCTCGGCGGCAAACGGGCCCGCCCGGCGGGGGAGAAGCTGGCCGAGCGGATCGGCGTACAGGCCGCCGTACGCCTGCGCGACCGCGGCGGCGAACTCGTCGGGGACCACCTCGACCAGGTCCTGCGCGCCGAACGGGACCGCCGGCTCGCCCCCCTCCAGGCCCTCGAAGTCACCCCCGAACCACAGGCCGAGCTGATCGCCGCGCTGTCCGTACTGCAGAAGGAGAGGTGACGCGGTGACCGCCGTGACCGACCGCGACCGCGACCACGCCGGCGACCGGTGGGACGACGGGTTCATCGCACGCTCGCGCAACAGGGCCAACCGCAAGGGCGGCCCGCGCGGCAGCGGCGCGCGCGCCGGGGACGCCCTCATCGACGACGCGCTGCTCGACGCCGCCCTCCTCGCCGGCGGCCTCGACGAGGAGGCGGAAGGCGGAGCCGAAGGCGCACGCGGCGGCGCGGGCGCCGAGGACGACGACGGCGGCGACGAGGCGATCGTGCGGGCGGTCTCCGGCGCCGGCAGCGACGGCGGCAAGGCGCCCGCGCCCCCGCTCAGCCCCGAGGCCCAGGCCCTGCGGACGCGCCTCGACGCCCTGCGCCAGCTCGTCGGACTGTCCCGCACCCGCCTCGACGGCAAGACCCTCGCCGAGGCCGGACGGGTCCTCGACGAAGCCGCCGCGCGCCGCGGCCTGTCCCCGCAGCACACCGTCGTCGCCATCGCCGGAGCCACCGGAAGCGGCAAGTCCACCCTCTTCAATTCACTCGCCGGAGTGCAGATCTCCGAAACCGGACTGCGCCGCCCGACCACAGCCGCCCCCATCGCCTGCAGCTGGTCCGACGGCGCCGCCGGACTGCTCGACCGGCTGGAGATCCCCGGACGGCTGCGGCGCCGGCCCCGCGAGACCCCGGAGGCCGAGGCGCTGCGCGGCATGGTCCTCGTCGACCTGCCCGACCTGGACTCGGCGCTCGGCGCGCACCGGGAGCACGTCGACCGGGTGCTGGCGCTGGTCGACGCCGTGGTGTGGGTGGTGGACCCGGAGAAGTACGCGGACGCCGTCCTGCACGAGCGGTACCTGCGGCCGCTGGCCGGGCACGCCGAGGTCACCTTCGTCGTCCTGAACCAGGTCGACCGGCTCCCCGGCGACGCCGCCGACCTCGTACTCGACGACCTGCGGCGGCTGCTGGACGACGACGGGATCGCCCTCGGCGAGCACGGCGATCCCGGCGCCACCGTCCTCGGACTGTCCGCCCTGACGGGTGAGGGCGTCGGGGAACTCCGCGAGCTCCTCGGACAGTTCACCCAGGAGAAGGGCGCCGCGACCCGGCGGATCTCCGCCGACGTCGACCGGGCCGCCCTGCGCCTGCGCCCGCTCTACGTCGCCGACGGGCACTCCGGACCCTCCGGCCCCGAGATCGGCGAGGCGGCGCGCGCCGAGTTCGAGGACCGGCTCGCGGAAGCGGTCGGGGCGTACGCGGCCGGCCTCGCCGCCGAACGGGCCTGGCGGCGCAACGCGGGCACGGCCTGCGGCACGCCCTGGCTGCGGCTGTGGCGCTGGTACGAGAGCCGGCGCGCCCCCCGCTCGCTCGCCTCCCTGGCCCTCATGTCGGCCAAGGGCCGCGGCTCCGGCACGGCCGCCGCCGCACCCCCCGAGGAGGAGGTGACCGCCCGCCAGCGCGTGGAGCAGGCCGTGCGGACGGTCGCCGACGAGGCCGTCGTCGGCCTGCCCGACCCCTGGGCGCAGGCCGTGCGGGAGACCGCCGTGCGCGGTGCCGAGCGGCTGCCGGAGGCGCTGGACGAGCTGGCGGTGACCCTGGGCGCGGCCGTCGCCGTGCCCGGCGCGAAGCCGCCGCGGCCCGCCTGGTGGCCGGTCGCGGTGCTGGCGCAGGCGGCCATGACGCTGGTGCAGATCTTCGGCGGGCTGTGGCTGGTCGGGCAGATCGTCGGGGTCCTGGAGCCGAAGCTGCTGCCGCCCGTGCTGTTCATGGTGGCGGGCATCGTCGGCGGGCCGCTGGTGGAGTGGGCCTGCTCGATCGCCGCCCGGGGCCCGGCCCGCAGGTACGGCCAGGACGCCGAACGGCGGCTCAGGCAGGCGGCGGCCGGCTGCGGCCGGGCCCGGGTGCTGGAACCGGTGGCGGCCGAGCTGCTGCGCTACCGCGAGGTGCGCGAGCAGTACGCGGCGGTCGCCGCAGGGGGGACGAAGTTGTCCACAACCCGCCAGTAATCCACAGGCCGGAGCGGGGTGCCGGGGCCCGGGGCCAGCATGGTCGTACCTCGTGCGGATGGTCCGCACGGGTACGGAGTGCGGGGGAGGGCGGCCGGGATGAACGACACCCTGGTGACGCTGGTCGGGCACGTGGCGACGCAGATCGACTTCAAGGAGACGGTGACCGGTCCGTCCGCGAGATTCCGCTTCGCCGTGACCCCGCGGTACTTCGACCGGCGCACGGAGACCTGGACGGACCGCCCCACCAGCTTCTACACCGTGTGGGCGCGCCGGGTGCTGGCGGTCAACCTGGCCAGTTCCGTCTCGGTCGGGGAACCGCTGGTGGTGCACGGGCGTCTGCGGGTCCGGGAGGACCCGCCCGACGGCGAGGGCGTCCGCTGGTTTTCGGCGGACATCGACGCGATCGCCGTCGGACACGACCTCACCCGCGGAACGGCGGCCTTCCGCAGGGTCGTCAAGACGGACACCCCACTGATGGGCCCTCAGAAGGCGGCGGTGGTCTGAGTGTTCGAGGCGGCTAGGATTCCCCGGTACTCACGGGCACCTTGGTCTTCGGCCCGAAGGGGAGAACTGTGCCGATTGCTGTTCCCGCATCCTCCGCATCCTCCGATCCCCGCGCGGCGTCCACCGCGTCCGCGGGCGGGCCCGCCTCCGCGTCCACCGTCCCACCCGAGGCCGGACCGGTCCGTCCGGAGGTTCCGCTTACCGTCGGTGGCGGTCCGGTTGCGGCCGTCGCCCCCGTCGGTGCGGCACGCGGCTCCGTCCGTCGGCCCCTGGCGGCGGCCCTGCTGGCCGCGGCCCTCACCGCCGCACCCGGCGCCCGCGCCGCGGCGGACTCCGGCCCGGCAGCCGCCGGCCGGGCCGCCGGGGGCGCGAGCGCCGTGCTCGACGGCCTCAAGACGTACGGGCAGGCGGTCCTGCGCGCCGGGGACGGCTCGGTCCGGCAGATCCCCGCCGGGCTGTACGAGATGCGGGTCGACGGCGGCGGCATGCTCCAGACGTACGGAGTCGGGATCGCCGGCTACGCGCAGCCCCAGGCCCGGTACACGGAGAGCGGCTGGGGCGGCAGCCCCCTGGCCCAGAACACCGACGCGGGCGGCCGGATCCGCTGGGTCCTGGAGCACTCCTACCCCCAGCACAACGACCTGGCCGGGCTGGCGAAGGCGGCCGGGGCCGGGGCGCTGACCGCGGAGAGCGCGGCCGCCGGGACCCAGGTGGCGATCTGGCGGCTGGCCGACGGCGCGCAGGTGGAGGCGGCCGACCCGGCGGCGGCGCGGCTCGCCGACTACCTCCAGCGGGAGGCCGGCCGGCTGCCGGAGCCGCCGGCGTCGCTGGGACTGGACCCCGGACAGGTGTCCGGTCCGCTGACGGGCGCCGTCGGCACCCGGCTGGGCCCGGTCACCGTCCGGACGGGGGCGCAGAGCGTCACCGTCACCCCCGACGCGGCCGCCACCGCCATGGGGGTGCGGGTGGTCGACTCCGAGGGGCGGCCGGTGACCTCCGCGGGCAACGGCAGCCGGCTGTACTTCGAGGTGCCCGCCGGCACCCCGGACGGGACGGCCTCGGTGACCGTGCACGGCTCCACGAAGGTGCCCGTCGGGCGGGTCTTCACCAGCGGGATCCCGGCCGAGGCGCAGATCGTGGCCGGCTCCAGCGAGTCCGCGGCGGCCGCCACCGCCACCGGTGTCTGGCCGCAGCCGCCGGCCGTCCCGGCGGGCGCGGCCGGGACCGTGGGCCAGCTGGCCGGCGCGTCCGAGGTGGCGGTGGCCGAGTCAGCCACGGCCGGGTCGGACTCCCCGGACGAGGAGCGGCTGGCGACCAGCGGCAGCTCCGCGGCCACCCCGGTCATCGCCTCCCTCGCGGTCGGGCTGGTGGTGCTGGGCGGCATGGTCGTCCTGCTGCTGCGCAAGCGTCCGTTCGAGGGGGAGGACGGCGAGGGCTGATTCCGGGCGGCTGCCCGGGGTAGGGGCGAGGGGTGGCTGATCAGAAACTGACCTGGCGGGGCACCCTCGCGGCCTGGGACCGACGACTGTTCGACCTCGTGGCACAGCGGCACTGGCCCGGGGCCGAGCGGGTGCTGCCCGCCCTGGGCCGGGCCGCGAACCACGGGGTGCTGTGGGGCGGCACCGCCGCGGTGATCACCGTCGTCGGCTCGCCCCGGGCCCGCAAGGGGGCGCTGACCGCCGCCGCCTCGCTGGCGCTGGCCTCGGCCGCCGTCAACACCGTCGGCAAGTGGTCCGTGCGCAGGCCCAGGCCGCTGCTGGAAGGGGTGCCCGTGGCGCGGCTGCCGGCCGTGCCGCCGTGGACCACCTCCTTCCCGTCCGGGCACTCCGCCTCGGCCGCCGCCTTCACCGTCGGCCTCGCCCTGGAATCCCCCGGATGGGGGGCCGTGGTGGCCCCGGTCGCCGCGTCGGTGGCCTTCTCCCGGGTCTACACCGGCGTGCACTACCCGTCCGACGTGCTGGCGGGCGCGGCCCTCGGGGCCGCGGCCGGGTTCGCCGTACGCGGCCTCGTGCGCCGCGCCGAGCAGGCGCGGGCCGTCCCCGGCGCGGAGCGCCCGGCGGCCGACGCGCCCGCCCTGCCGGACGGGGCCGGGCTGACGGTCGTGGTGAACACCGCGTCCGGCACGGCCCGCGGGACGGGGCTCGACGTGCTGCGCGAGCTGCTGCCGCGGGCGGAGGTCGTGGAGTGCGCGGGGGAGGAGGTGGAGGCCGCGATGGCGGCGGCCGCCGCCCGGGCGGAGGTGCTCGGGGTGTACGGGGGCGACGGCACCGTCAACGCCGCCGCGACCGCCGCCCTGCGGGCCGGGGTGCCGCTCGCGGTGTTCCCCGGCGGCACCCTCAACCACTTCGCGCTGGACCTCGGCCTCACCGGCCCGGAGGACACCTGCCGCGCCCTCGCCGCGGGCCAGGCGGTCCGCGTCTCCCTGGGCCGCATCACCCCGGCCGGCGGGGCCGGGCAGGAGGTCCGGTACTTCCTGAACAACTTCAGCATCGGCGCCTACCCCGAGCTGCTGCGGCACCGCCTGCGGTGGGCGCCGCGCATCGGGGGCGGGCCGGCCGCCGTACTGGCCGCCTGGCGGGTGCTGCGGGCCGAGCGGCCCGTACGGATGACCCTGGCCGGGCGGCCCCGCAGCGCGTGGCTGCTCTTCGCCGGCAACGGCACCTACCAGGGCACGGGCCCCGCACCCCGCCGCCGGGCCGGCCTCGGCGAGGGCCTGCTCGACCTGCGGATCGTCCACGGCGGCGGCCGCCCCGGCCCGCGCCTGCTGGCCGCCGCGTTCGCCGGCCCGCTCAGCCGGTCACCCGTCCACATCGCCACCCGGCTGCGCCGCCTGCGCGTCGCGGACGTCCCGCCCGGCACCCCGCTCGCCTACGACGGCGAATACGCCCAGGCCCCCGCCGCCCTCACCCTGGACGCCCTCCCCGACGCCCTCCCCGTCTACCGCCCCCGCTGAACCTCGGGGTCCGTCCCGAGGTCGGCCCGCATCACGGCCCGCATCTCCCGCCACCGTTCCCCGAGCCCGAGCAGATCCGCCTTGACGGCCTCGAAGGAGCCGTCCGGTTCCGGGTCGCCCTCCTGCAGGCGCAGGATCCGGTAGAAAGCGCCTGCGAGCCGTTCGGTCGTCGAGTCCAGCTCGGCCACGACCGCCTCGGAGCCGACCAGCTGCGCCTCCGCGAATGCCAGGTGCACGGCCTGCCGGGCGTCCTCCAGCCCGGCCCGGCCCCGTGCCGTGGCCTCCGGGGCGGTGTCCGCCCGGTGGACGAGCCACAGGAAGTTCATGAGCTCGATCCGGTAGCGCCGGTACCCGGCCATCGCCGCCACGTAGCAGGCCCGGCGGACGTCCAGCTCCGCCACCGCGCGCTCGTGCCGCCTCTGGCCCTCGGCGATCCGTTCCTGCCGCTCGAACTGCTCGGACTGGACCCGGCCGACGAGCCGCTGCGTCAGCAGTGGCGCGAAGAGCGTGCCCGCCATCCCGATGAGCGCTATCGCGAGCGGTAGCGGCCAGCCGTCCACAAGGACTCCCCCCGGAGCGTCGTACCCGTACTGGTGATGCCGGTGGTACTCAGGGTCATCCTGCCCTGGCCGGGGGCCCGCGGGGGCCCCGGGGGGCCAGTACTGGTTTCCCCCGGGGGATGGACGTACGGCAGTATGGGGTGTATCTGCCCACCATCGATCTGCCGGACGGTTTCTCTTGGCTGAGTTCATCTACACCATGCGCAAGACGCGCAAGGCGCACGGCGACAAGGTGATCCTCGACGACGTCTTCCTGAACTTCCTGCCGGGGGCCAAGATCGGCGTGGTCGGCCCGAACGGCGCCGGTAAGTCCACCGTCCTGAAGATCATGGCGGGCATCGAGCAGCCTTCCAACGGTGACGCCTTCCTGTCGCCCGGCTACTCCGTCGGCATCCTCATGCAGGAGCCGAAGCTCGACGAGTCCAAGACGGTCCTGGAGAACGTCGAGGACGGCGTCGGCCCGATCAAGCAGAAGCTCAACCGGTTCAACGCGATCGCCGAGGAAATGGCGACGAACTACACCGACGAGCTGATGGAGGAGATGGGCAAGCTCCAGGACGACCTGGACCACGCCAACGCGTGGGACCTCGACGCCCAGCTGGAGCAGGCCATGGACGCCCTGGGCTGCCCGCCCGGCGACTGGCCCGTCACCAACCTCTCCGGTGGTGAGAAGCGCCGCGTGGCCCTCTGCAAGCTGCTGCTGGAGGCCCCCGACCTGCTGCTCCTCGACGAGCCCACCAACCACCTCGACGCCGAGTCCGTGAACTGGCTGGAGCAGCACCTGGCCCAGTACAAGGGCGCCGTCGTGGCCGTCACCCACGACCGCTACTTCCTCGACAACGTCGCGGAGTGGATCCTCGAACTCGACCGCGGCCGCGCGCACCCCTACGAGGGCAACTACTCCACCTACCTGGAGAAGAAGGCCGAGCGCCTCAAGGTCGAGGGCAAGAAGGACGAGAAGCGCGCCAAGCGCCTCAAGGAAGAGCTGGAGTGGGTCCGCTCCAACGCCAAGGGCCGCCAGGCGAAGTCCAAGGCCCGTCTCGCTCGCTACGAGGAGATGGCGGCCGAGGCCGACAAGATGCGCAAGCTCGACTTCGAGGAGATCCAGATCCCGCCGGGCCCGCGCCTGGGCTCGATCGTGGTCGAGGTCAACAACCTCTCCAAGGCGTTCGGTGACAAGGTCCTCATCGACGACCTGTCCTTCACGCTGCCGCGCAACGGCATCGTCGGCATCATCGGCCCGAACGGCGCCGGCAAGACCACGCTCTTCAAGATGATCCAGGGCCTGGAGAAGCCGGACTCCGGCGAGATCAAGGTCGGCGAGACCGTCAAGATCTCGTACGTCGACCAGGGCCGCGCCAACATCGACCCCAAGAAGACCCTCTGGGCGGTCGTGTCGGACGAGCTGGACTACATCAACGTCGGCAACGTCGAGATGCCGTCCCGCGCGTACGTCAGCGCCTTCGGCTTCAAGGGCCCGGACCAGCAGAAGCCGGCCGGTGTCCTCTCCGGTGGTGAGCGCAACCGCCTGAACCTCGCGCTCACCCTCAAGCAGGGCGGCAACCTGCTGCTCCTCGACGAGCCCACCAACGACCTCGACGTCGAGACCCTGGGCTCCCTGGAGAACGCGCTGCTGGAGTTCCCGGGTGCGGCCGTGGTCGTCTCCCACGACCGCTGGTTCCTGGACCGGGTGGCCACCCACATCCTCGCCTACGAGGGCGAGTCCAAGTGGTTCTGGTTCGAGGGCAACTTCGAGTCCTACGAGAAGAACAAGGTCGAGCGGCTCGGCCCGGACGCCACCCGTCCGCACCGCGCCACCTACAAGAAGCTCACCCGGGGCTAGGTCGCGGTCATGGCCAGACACCACTACCGGTGCCCCCTCCGCTGGGCGGACATGGATGCCTTCGGGCACGTCAACAACGTCGTCTTCCTCCGCTACCTGGAGGAGGCGCGCATCGACTTCATGTTCCGCCTGGCGCCGGGAGAGGGCAGCGAGTCCTTCACGGGCGGGTCCGTCGTGGCCCGCCACGAGATCGACTACAAGCTCCCCCTCGTGCACCGGCACGAGCCGGTGCTCATCGAGTCCTGGGTGACCCGGATAGGCGCCGCGTCCCTGACCATCCGCTACGAGGTCAAGGACGAGGCGACCGAGGACGCGCCGGAGACCGTCTACGTCCGCGCGGAGACGGTCGTCGTGCCCTACAACCTCGCCGAGGGGCGGCCCCGCCGCATCACCGACGAGGAACGGCACTTCCTGGAGCAGTACCTCGACACCCCCGAGAACGCTCCCGCGGCCGCCGGAAGGCGCCTCGCGGCATGAGCGGACAGCTGCGCCTCGCCGACTCCGGGGAGGCGGCGGACCTCGCCGCCTTCCTGGGCCGGCTGGTGCACTACGACCGCGCCGCCGCCGTACGCCTCCAGGCGCCGGCGGGCGGCGGCGCGCTCGCCGTCTTCGGACGCCCGCCCTCCTTCGAGGTCCTGGCCGTCCGCGCGGCACGCCTCGCCGAGCCCCTCGCGACCCCGCTGGACGTCACCGTCTCCGCGGGCGAGCTGCTGGAGGCCGTCGACGAGAGCGGCGCCGCCGTGACCGTGCCCGGACCCGTCACCGGCCCGCCCTGGGCGGGCGTCCTGCCGCCCCGCGGCGGCTGGCGTCCCGTTCCCGGCCTGCCCGCCCCCGAGGCGGTGCGCGCGGCCGTGGCCGCCGCCGTGGCCGAGTTCCGCGCCCGTGACGAGGCCCTGCCCCCGCAGCACCGGACCCGCTCCGAGCGGGACCGCATCGGCCGCGAGATCTGGTCGCGGACCCTGGGCGACACCGAGCTGCCGCTGCGCGCCGTGCACGCCGCCCAGTCCCTGGGCTTCCTGCGCCCGGTGCGCTCCACGGTCCCCGCCGGTTCCGGCTCCGGGGGCTCCGCCGCCGGTGCCCCGGACCCGCTGGAGCTGCTCGTCTCCGGCGGCTGGCTGCGGCTGCGCACCCCCTACGGCTCCGTCGCCCTGCGCCGCCCCGGCGGCGGCCCCGCCGGCCTCGGCGCCCTCCAGGTGCGGCCCGTCTAGGTTCGTCCCGTCCAGGGCCCGTGTCACGGACCGGCCCGCCCGCCCGCCGGTCACCGGGGGCGGACGGGCCTGCTGCGTGCCCGGCGCCGGCTACGGGTTGAACGAGTGCACGTGGTTCGGACGGCTCACGACGAACTCGTTCATGAGGATCGTCCGTGAGCTGCTGTCCGACGTGTTCGAACACCACTCGAAGGCGCGGTGCGGGACCGTCTCCTGGAAGCGGTCCCGCCACTCGACGCCGTCGCCCGAGTACGCGTAGCAGTACCAGATCTGGTTGACGGCACTGACGTCACCGCCGTAGACGACCGCGCTCTCCCCGGGGCCGATCCTCCACCAGCCCTCCTTCACCCAGTTGCTGCCGTCGGAGCAGTTGGGCTGGTGCCGCTCCACCATCGTCCAGATCTCGCGGTGGTAGTTGTTCTGGAACCTCAAGGACATGGCGCGCCTCCTATTCCGAGTCCGGCTGCCTGCGGGCGGCCGGCTGTCCGTCGGACCGGTACGCGGCCGGCCCGCGACCCGGTTGGGACGCGCTCGTACTCTCGTGCGGACCGGGAGCCGCGGCGGACCGGCCCGCGGCCAGGGCGCGGTCCAGTGCCTCCTCGTCGGCGTCGGTGGTCGGATCCGCCGCGTCCGCAGTGTCCTGTGACATGGAACCTCCAGTTCCGTCGGTGCTGGTGCGACGGAGGGGTTCCCGGGAGTGCGCGCGGGGTACCGCGGACCGCCCGCCCGTGCCCCGTACGGGCCGGAGCGGGCGCTCGTCCGGGGGGCCGCGTACGGCCGCTTGCAGGGGCGCGCGCACGGCGCACGCAGGGCGCGCCCCGCGAGCTGTGCGCTAGCCCGCGGTGTTGATCATCGAGGCGGCCGCGTAGGTCAGGTACCGCCACAGCTGCGCCTCGTGCTGCGGCGCGAGCCCCAGCTCGTCCACCGCCACGCGCATGTGGGCGAGCCACGCGTCGTGCGCGGCCGCGTCCACCTGGAACGGTGCGTGCCGCATGCGCAGGCGCGGGTGCCCGCGGTGCTCGCTGTACGTCGTCGGGCCGCCCCAGTACTGCATCAGGAACAGTGCGAACCGCTCCTCGGCGGGCCCGAGGTCCTCCTCCGGGTACATCGGGCGCAGCAGCGGGTCCCCCGCGACCCCCTGGTAGAAGCGGTGGACCAGTCGGCGGAAGGTCTCTTCGCCGCCGACCTGCTCGTAGAAGGTCGTCTCCTGCACCGTGCTCTGCGCGTCGTCATTCACCCGACCATCGTCTCAGACGCCCGGACGGAGGACCCCGGTCCTAGGACCGGCGGCACCCGGCCCCGCCGAGAGGTCGCACCCGGGGCCCGCCCGCAGCACAGTGGAGACATGGGCACGGCGAAGGCCGCGGAGAAGGACCTGCGGGAGACGGCGCACGCCGCCCAGGTACGGGAACTCACCGCCGCGGGCGTGCTGGAGGACCCGGCCTGGCGGGCGGCCTTCGCCGCCGTGCCCCGGCACCTGTTCGTGCCGTACTTCTGGACCGGGCGCGGAGCGGGGCACGAGCGGCTGTGGGACGAGGACCCGGACCCCGAGCGCCGGGCCCGCTGGCTGCGCGGGGTGTACACCGACGCCCCGCTCGCCACGCGGCTGCGCGACGGCGAGCTGGTCTCCTCCAGCAGCCAGCCCTCCCTGATGGCGAAGATGCTGGACGCGCTCCGGGTGCGCGACGGGGACAACGTGCTGGAGATCGGTGCCGGCACCGGCTACAACGCGGCCCTGCTCTGCCACCGCCTCGGCGACGGCCTCGTCACCACGGTGGACCTGGACGAGGAGATCACCGAGTCGGCGCGCTCCCACCTGGCCCGGCTCGGCTACCGGCCCGCCGTGGTCACCGGCGACGGGGCGCGCGGCTGCCCGGCCCGGGCGCCCTTCGACCGGATCCTCGTGACCTGCACCCTGCCGCTGATCCCGCCCGCCTGGCTCGGCCAGTGCCGGCCGGGGGCGCGGATCCTGGCCCCGCTGTCGACGGGGCTGATCGCGCTGACCGTCAGGGACGCCGGTTTCGCGGAGGGCCGCTTCCTGCACACCCCGGCGTACTTCGTCCCGCTGCGCGGGGCCACGGCCGCGCCGGGGCCGCCCGGGGCGACCGGGCCGCTGCACGGGATCCCGTACGAACTGGTGGAGAACGAGCGCTTCCAGTTCCTGCTGATCCTGACCGCGGACGTGCTGCACCCGCGCGAGGCGCTCGACCTGTGGCGGGGCGAGGGGCGGCCGGCGCGCGAACGGTTCGGGGTCACGGTCACGCCGGAGGGGCAGTGGGCCTGGCTCGACGATCCCCAGGGGCCCTACGTGTGGCCCCTGGGGGAGGAGCCCCCGCCGCCCCGCGGTTAGCCGCGGCGGACCGTGATCGTGGTCCAGGCTCCGACGTGGACGCGGTCGCCGTCGGCGAGGGGGACGGGCACGTACGGCTGGATGGGGTCCTCGCCGCCGTTGATGGTGGTGCCGTTGGTGGAGTTCTGGTCGACCACGGCCCAGGTCAGGTCCGGCTGCTGGACCAGCACCGCGTGCTGGTGGGAGACGCCCGGGTCCTCCGGGGGCACCGACAGGTCGATGTCCGGGGACTCGCCCGTGGAGGCGCGGCGGCGGCCGATGGTGATCTGGCCGCCGGAGAGCGGGAGGTGGAGCTCCGGGGAGTAGGCGGGCAGGTTGAGCGCGGCGGCCTCGGGACCGCTGCGCTGCATCATCGCCATGAAGTACGAGCGGTCGGGGCCGATCGTCGCCGACCAGGAGGCGCTGCCGGCGCGGTCCGGGGCCGCGAAGGGCTCGGGCTGCGGCGGCAGCGGCGGCTGCGGCGGCCGGGGCTGCTGGTAGTCGGGCTGCTGCCGGTACTCGGACTGCGGGTACTCGGACTGCGGCCGGAACTCCTGCGGTACGGGCTGCGGCTGAGCCTGCACCGGCGCGGCGACGGGCTGCTCCTGCGCGGGCGGCTGGAGCACCCAGTCGTCATCGCTCTGCAGCGGCTCGGCCGGCCGGTTGACCCGGGACGGGCGGGACCCCTGGTAGTCGAAGTGGTCCTGGGAGAACACCGGCTGCGGCGGGGCCGGCGGCGGGGGCGGCGGGGTGGCCACCGCGCCGGTGCCGGGCCCGGACGCGCCGGGGCCCGCGGCCGGTACGGGCTCGGCGGCGTACGGGGTCGCCGAGCGGGTGAGGAAGTTGTACCGGCACTCCTCGCAGAAGGGGGCCATCGCCTCGCGCGGGGTCCGGCACTGCGGGCACAGTTCGGCCTGGGCGGTCGGCTCCCCGCCGGTGGGAGGGTAGCCGTAGCCGTAGGAGGGTGCAGCGGGGGCGGCGCCGGCGGTCATGCGGAGGCCGCAGACCTCGCACCAGTCGTCGGAGGCGGACTGGTGGCCGTTCGGGCAGGTCGGCATCGCGGCGTTTCCCCCTTTTTCCTGCGTCATCGCGTCAGGCTTCTTCTCAGGTCTTCTTCACTCGGACGGTCTGCGTCGAACGCGTTTCAAGGGTCATCTCGTCGGCATCGGCGACCTTCGCCTTCAGCCGCACAGTACCCGCCGCCGCGTCCACGACATCCACCACCTTCGAGAGCAGTTTGGCGGTGTCGGCGTTCCCGGAGGCGCTCGCCAACTGCACGGCACGGCCCAGCTTCGCCGTCGCACCGTCGACATCGCCCATTTTGCGGGCTTCCAGGCCCTGCTGGATAGCCTCCGCGAGTTCCGCCTGTCCCGTGTAGTGCGCCACCTGGGGGCTGATGGCCGTCGACGCCGCGAGGTCGTCCGTCCACACCGCCCGGACCAGTCCCTGCGCGAGCGGGGGCCGGGGCCCGCCGTCCACTCCCGGCAGCACCAGCGAGGCGCGGGCGGCCAGCATCTCCTGGCCCACGGCGGCCCCCGGCACCCGGACGCACACGTGGTACTCGCGGGACTCGTCGCCCCACGAGCCGGTCGGGTAGTCCCCGGCGCGCGGGCCCGCCTCGGTGCGGCGGCCGGTCAGGTCGTGGACGGACGGCGAGACCTGCTTGACGTACTGGACCTCCGCGCCGACCGGGGTCCACAGGCGCAGCGCGACGTCCGCGACCTCCTTGCGCATGGCCTGCTCCATCATGCGCGTGAAGTCCTCGGCGAGGTGGGCCGGATCGGCGACGATGTCGGCGGAGCCGAGCAGCGCCCTCGCGATGCCGGTGACCTCCTTCACCTCCCAGTCCGTACCCACCCCGCGGGCGTCGCAGGTGAAGCGGCCGGCGCAGGCGTCGAGGGTGGCGCGCAGCACGGCCGGGTCCTCGTGCTCGTTGCGGCCGTCGGTGAGCAGGATGCCGTGCCGGATCGTCGCCGGGGTGCGGCGCAGCAGGCCGTCGGCGAGCCGCAGCCAGGTCCCGATGGCCGTGCCGCCGCCCGACCGCAGGCCGCGCAGCGCCTCCTTGGCCTGGGCGCGGGTGGCGGGCCCGGCGGTGGCGAGGCCGCCCTGGCCGGGGTAGACCTCCCGGGCCTCGTGCGTCCCGGCGATCACGGCGAACGCGGTGCCGTCGCGCAGGGTGTCGATCGCGGCGGCGGTGGCCTCGCGGGCGCCCCGCATCTTGTCCGGCGGGTACTCCATGGAGCCGGAGCAGTCCACCATGATCACGACGGCGGCGTCCTGGCCGCCGGGCACGTGCGCGGCGGTGGCCGTGGCTCCGCCGGTGGAGGTGACCGTCACGATGGCGTGCACGTCCCGTCCGCCCTCGGGCAGGAACTCGTTCTGGTACACCTCCACGCTGAAGCGGGGTGCGCTCGGCTTGGCGAAGTTCGCCATCGGTCGGTCTCCTCCTCCGGGCCGGCTGGGGTGGCGGATGGTCAGGCCCGGGGGCGGGCCTGCGGTTCCGCTTCGGGTTCCGCTTCGCTCTGGGCGTGGGGCTGCGCCGGGCCCGCGAAGGGCACGACGGCGACGGTGATGTTGTCGTGTCCGCCCCCGTCCAGGGCGTGCCCGACCAGGACCTGCGCGCTGTGCAGCGGCCGGTCGGCGGCGTCCGCGGGCAGGACCTGCGCCATCTCCTGCGCGGACTCGGCGTAGTTCCACAGGCCGTCCGTGCAGACGACCACCACGCCGGGGTGGTCCGGTCTGAAGCTGGCGGTGTGCGGTTCGAGGTCGTACGCGTCGGCCCCGAGCCAGCCGGTGATGGCGTGGGCCCGGACGTCGGCGTAGGCCTCGGCCTCGCCCATCAGGCCCGCCGCGACCATCTGCGCGGCCCAGGAGTCGTCCTCGGTGAGCCGCCGGGCCAGGGCCGCGCGGTCGTCCGGCACCCAGTAGGCGCGGCTGTCGCCGACCCAGCCGATGGTGAGCACGCCGCCGCTGACGACGGCTCCGACCAGCGTGCAGGCGGGGGCGTTCTGCGCGCCGGGGGCCGGCGGGGCGAGCGCGGCGACGGCGGCGGCCGCCGCGAGGATCGCCCCGTGCATGGCCGCCACCGGGTCGGCGCCGCGCGGAAGGGCGTCCAGGAGCGCCTCGTTGGCTGCGCCGGCGGCCGCGGCCGAGGCCTCGTCGGGGCGGCTGGCGGAGGAGACGCCGTCGCAGACGATGGCGACGGTCGCGGCGGATCCGTCGGGCAGGGCGGTGGCCGAGACGGCGAAGGAGTCCTCGTTGCGGTGGTGGCGCAGGCCGCGGTCGCTGACGGCGGCGACGCTGCAGAGCTCCTCCTCCAGGTGGTCCCGCTCGCGGGGCTGCGCGTGGCCGCAGTGCTCGCAGTACCCGTCGGTGTCCACGTGCCCGGCGCGGCAGGCGACGCAGGTCCGGCCCTCGCCCTGCGGGGCGGCGGCGTGCGCCTCCCCGGTGCCGGTGCCCTGCGGGGCGTACGGGTCTTCGTGCGGGCCGTCGGGGCCGTCGGGGCCGGGGGCGGCGGAGGCCCAGGGGGCGTCCGGGCCCTCGCCCTCCCAGCCGGGCGCGGGCACGCCGTACCCGGCCGGGGCCCCGCCGTAGCCGGGGACGGAGTACGCGGCCCCGGCCGGGACGGCGGCGGGGGAGGGCTGGCCGCCGGGCGCGGCCGAGCCCGCCGGGGCGCCGTACCCGGGCTCCCACCCGGGCGCCGTCACGGCAGCCGCGGCCGGTGCGGGCGGCACGGCAGGATGTGCCGGGGCCGGGGCCGGGGCCGGGGCCGGGGCCGGGGCCGGGGCCGGGGGCGCGGCCGACGGGACCGGCGGGACGGCCGGAGGTGCCGGGGGTGCGGCCGTACGAGCAGACGGCGCGGCCGGGGGCACCGGCGGGCCGGCCGGGGGCACCGGCGGGCCGGCCGGGGGCACCGGCGGGACGGCCGGAGGTGCCGGAGGGACCGGCGGGACGGCTGCAGGAGCCGACGGCGCGGCCAGAGGTGCTGGGGGTGCGGCCGGAGGTGCCGGCGGGGTGCCGGCCGGGGGTTCGTGGCCGGCCCGGCCCGCCGTGCCCGCGGTCGGGGTGACCGGGAGGGTCGGGGTGGGGTCCGCGTCCGGGGGCGCGGCGGAGAGGGCGTATCCGCACACGCCGCAGAAACGGTCACCCTCCTCCAGGGGCTCCGCGCAGCTGGGGCAGCCCGACAGCCGATGCATCGACATCACTCACACCCACGTCCGGGGACGGAAACGGTTTGCCCGTTCCACCAGTTCGATCCGCTCCTCGCCCCGCTGCGCCAGCCGGGCGAGGACACGGTAGGAGCGTTCCAGGCCGAAGCGCAGCCCCCGCTCGTCCAGTTGACTGCCGAGCAGCGAGGTCCGGCCGGGGTCGGCACCCCGGCTACCCGACAGTACCCAGTCCAGGGCGGAGCCCAGAACCTCCGTCGCCAGCCGCTCCTGCCGCTCCGGATCCAGGCCGAACCGCCGCAGCGCCTCCACCTGGCCCGAAGCCGCCACGAGGTCGGCCAGCAGCTCCTCGTCCGGGGACCGGTCGCGCAGGCGTGCCCGTACCGCCGCCACCCGTGCGGCGGTGTAGTGGATCGACGCCTCCGGTACGGATTCCAGGGTGCGCACCGCCGCGTCCCGGTCCCCGGCGGCCAGTTGGACCCGGGCCAGCCCGAAGGCCGCGCTCACGAAGCCCGGGTCGGTGATCCAGACGAGCCGGTAGTACTCGGCGGCGTTGTCCAGCTGGCCCAGGACCTCGGCGCACAGCCCGAGCGCCAGCTTCGGCGCCGGCTCGCCCGGGAAGGCGTCGTAGACGGCGTCGAAGGACAGGGCCGCTATCTCGTCGTCCCCGGTGGCCAGGGAGGCGATCCCGCGTGCCCACACCACCCGCCAGTCGTCCGGATGGCGGGCCTCCAGCTCGGCCAGGGCCTCGCCGGCCACGGCCAGTTCGCCCAGTTCGAGCCGGGCGCGCAGCTCCCGCAGCCGCAGCTCGGCGGAGTCGGCCGGGGCCGCGGCCAGGGCGCCGAGCAGGTCGGCGGGAGCGGAGGCGAGGAGTCCGGCGAGGAACCCGGCATTGGGGTCGGTCGGGTCCACCAGCGGCACCGGCAGCGCGAGCGCGGTGTCACGGGCGTCGAGCACCGCCAGGCCGGCCGCCGCCGGTACGGGCGTACGCGGCACCGGGAGCGGCCCGAACGCCTGCGCGGGCGCCGCGGCGGCGTGCCGCGGCCCGGGCACCGGGGCCCCGGCGATGTGCGTGGCGGTGGTCCCGAGCGAGGGCAACGCCCCGCCCCCGACGGGCGCAATGGGCACGGCGGCGACCCCGGACGCACCGGCGACCTCGGCCGCACCGGCCGCAGCCGGGTTCACGGCCCCCGCGCCCACGGCGGCGGCACCGCCGCCGGAGCCGGCCGCCGCGCCCTCCGCCGCGCCCCCCGCCTCGGCCTCCGCGCCGCCGGAGCGCCGCCCGAACAGGCCTCCGCCCCGCCGGGAGGCCACCGGCCGCACGCCCAGCCGGGACACCTCCGCCCCCGCCGCGTCCTCGTACAACTCAGTGTCCGGAACCCGCAGTTCCGGCCCGAACAGGGTCGACAGCCACGGCCGCGGCCGGCCCGTCTGCAGCGCCACGACCTCCCGCAGCACGCCCGTCAGCTGGTCGGCCATCTCCTGCGCCGACGCGAACCGCCGCCCCGGATCCGGATCCGTCGCCCGCACCAGCAGCCGGTAGAAGGACTCGTACCGCTGGAACACCTCGATGTGCTCCGGATCCGGCAGCGAGTCCACGAACACGTTCGTGTAGCCCTGGAAGTCGAAGGTCAGCACCGCCAGCGTGCGCGCCACCGTGTACAGGTCCGAGGCCACCGAGGGCCCCAGCTCCGCCACCTCCGGCGCCTGGTAGCCCACCGTGCCGTAGATGGCCGACTCCTCGTCGTCCATCCGCCGCACCGCACCCATGTCGATCAGCTTCAGCTGGTCCTGCTGCTGGATCGCGTTGTCGACCTTGAAGTCGCAGTACAGCAGGTTCCGGCTGTGCAGGTGTCCGAGCGCCTCCAGGGCCTCGATCCCGTACGCGCACGCCTGCTCCACCGGCAGCGGATCGCGCCGCCCGTCCGGCCGCCGCCGCTCGTTGGCGATCTCCTTCAGCGACTTGCCGCCCACGTACTCCATGACGATGTACCCGTCCAGCGAACCCGTCCGCTGGTCCAGGTGCTCCACGAAGTTGTAGATCCGCACGATGTTCGAGTGCTCGATCTCCGCGAGGAAGCGCCGCTCGGAGATCGCCGCCTCCATCGCGTCCTGGTCCCCGGTGTCGAGCAGGCCCTTGAGCACCACCCACCGGTCCGACACCGCCCGGTCCACCGCCAGGTAGACCCAGCCGAGCCCGCCGTGCGCGAGACAGCCCGCCACCTCGTACTGGCCGTGCACCACGTCCCCGGCGCGCAGCTTCGGCACGAACGAGTACGGGTGCCCGCACTTGGTGCAGAAGCCCTCCGTGCGCCCCGGCCGGTCCCCGCGCGCCCGGCCCACCGGCGCGCCGCAGTCCGAGCGCGAGCAGAACCGCTTGCGCTCCGGCACCTCCGGGTTCTCCAGCACCGCCGCCGAAGGGTCCGGACGCGGCACCTCCGGGACGCTGACCAGCCCCGCGCCCAGCCGGCTGCGCCCCGACGAGGACGCCGACGAGCCCGAACTGCGCACCGACACCGACCGGGTGGACACCGAACCGGGCAGCGCCCGCGACAGCCGCCCCGACACCGAACGCCGCGAGGACGAGGACCGCGAGGACCGCGACGAACGCGCCGACGCCGAGGAGCGCCCCGAACCGCGCGAACCCGCCGAACCCCGCGAGTCCCCCAGCCGGGCGGCGCTCGTCATCCCCGTCGGCGGCGACACCAGCTCCTCCGCGCCCGCCGCGACCGCTCCCACCGGAGCGAGCCCGCAGGTGTCGCAGTACACCTCGCCGCCGCCCATGTCCTCGTACGACCCCGGGCAGCCCGGACGAAGGCAGGGCGATCCGATCAGGCTCATGCCTCCTCCTCCCCCGGCCGTCCGGGCCGGTGGTCCTGCGGCGCCAGCGCCTCCGCCGTCGCCTGCTGGTAGCGCCACACCGCCTGCTCGGCGGCCCGCAGGTCGCAGGGCGCGCTCCACAGCATCCGCCGGGCCGCGTCGTACCGCTCGATCAGCAGCGGGTCCTCCGCCAGGCCGTGCCGGGCCGCCTTCGCCTTGTACGCGTCGAGCCGCCCGCGCAGCTCGGCCCGGACCGCCAGCGGCGCCGTCACCGCTGTCAACGATTCACGGGCCCGCCGCAGTTCCTCCTCGGCCCGGTCCTCCAGCGCGTCGAGCAGCGGGGACAGCCGGTGCCACTGCGACTGCCGCCGGTACTCGGCCGCCGCCGCCAGCTGCTCCTGCAGGACCGTCGGCGGACCGCTGACCGCCGGCACCTCCGACGCCGCGATCTTCGCCAGCACCTCCCCGCGCGCCGTCCGCGCCTCCGCCAGGGTCCGGTCCGCCCGCGACAGCAGGTCCCGCACCGCGATCAGCCGCTGCTCCGCGTCCTGCCGCACCGTCAGGACCGCCTCGACCTCACGGCGTACGTCGTCCAGCGCGCGCGCCGCCCGGTCGTAGCGGGCGGTGTCCGGACGGCCCCCGCCCGGGGCGGAACTCCCCGCCACCGCCACCCAGAAGGCCAGCGGGTCCGCGATCACCGACGCCCGCAGCTCCGCCAGCTCGGCGGTGATCTCCTCCAGGTCGTCCCCCGAGGGGTGCTCGCCCGGCCGCACCCCCACCGAGTGCGCCAGCGAACGCGTCCGGTGCAGCTCGGCGGCGAGCAGGTCGATCCGCGCGGGCAGCGCCGACCACACCGCGTCCGCGGCGACCACCACGTCCAGGGAGGCCGCGTACAGCTCGTTCATCCGGGACACCAGCTCGGCCAGCGAGAAGCGCTCCGCCAGCGCCACGCCCTCCGCGCCGGCCCCGGCGATCGTCACCCCCGGTCCGCGCAGCCGCTCCGTCAGCTCCGCCAGGTCCTCCCGGCTCGGCCAGCGGCGCCGCTCGCGGATCTCCCGGGCCGCTGCCAGCGCCCCGCTGTACGCGTCGAAGTACGTCCACAGCCGGGTCACCGCCGCGTCCGCGGAGGCCCACCGCTCCTTGGTGACCCCGCTCAGCGCGGCGCCCTCCAGCAGCCGCCGGCCCGCGTGGTCCTGCAGCGCGAGCAGGGACGTCTCCACGGCCTCGTGCTCCGCACCCAGACGGGCCAGCGCACGGTCCACGTCGTCCCGGTCCATCACCGCGGCCCCCGCCCCGGGCCGCCCCGCCGCACGGAAGCCGCCCGCCCGGTCCCCGCCCGCATGAAGTCCGCCCCACTCGCTCACGTACCGCTCCGAATCCGCCATGGGCCTCAGCCGTCCCGGTACTTGGGCGCCGGAGGCACGCTCGCCTTCGGCAGGACGTCCTCGAAGTGCTTGCGGTACGAGGTCGCCCACGGGCTCTGGTCACCGCCCGCCCGGTAGTTCTCCAGCACCTTGTTCACCCGGCGCACCAGGTCGGAGGCGTCCTTGTTCATCGCCACCCCGTAGAACTCGCGGGTGAACGGCGCCCCGACCAGCTGCACCGACGGGTCCTGCGCCGCCTGCCCGGCGGCCAGCGCGTTGTCCGTGATGATCCCGTCCACCTCGCCCAGCTGGAGCCGCACCAGGCAGTCCAGCTGGTTCGCCACCGACACCCCGACCGACCCGTACGACTGGGACTTCAGGGCCGCCTCCGCCGTGGAACCGGCCGCCGTGCAGATCCGGCGGCCCTTCAGCGAGGCGTCGTAGCCGGTGATCGGCGAACCCTTGGGGGCCAGCACCTGCTGGCCCGCCTCGAAGTAGGCCGTCGAGAACGCGACGTCCTCCAGCCGCTTGCAGTTGATCGTCATGGTCCGCACCACGATGTCGACCCGGCCCTCCTGGAGCGCCGGGACGCGCTGACTGGTCGGGATCGCCCGGTAGATGACCAGGTCCTCGTTGCCCAGGATGTCCTTCGCTATCGCCTTGACCAGGTCGATGTCGAAACCGTCCAGGTGGCCGTCCGGATTGCGGTAGCCCCACTTGAAGCTGTTCTGGTCCACGCCCGCCACGAGCTTGCCCGCCTTGCGGATCCGCTCGATCGCCGGGCCGTCCAGCCCCGACGGACGCAGACTGGCTTCCGGATCCTGGCAGGTGTCGGCCGGCGCGTACGGGACCACCGCGATCGAAGCCGGATCGTGGACCACGCCGGAACCGCCGGACGGCGAGGACCCGGCCAGCGGCAGCAGCACCGCCGCGGCCGTCACCGCGCAGGCCGCGGCCATCGCGCTCACCCCGCCCCAGCCGCGCAGCCGGCCCGCCGCACGCCGCACCCGTGTGCCTCGTATCCGCATCGATCTCACCTGTACTCCGAAAGCCTGCGGCCGATGCCGAGGAGGGCCGCCGCCGCGCCGGCGACCGCCAGCACCGCCGAGCCCGTCACCAGCCCGCCCAGCGCGCCGAGCCCGTCCCGGGCGGCCACGGTGAACTGCTTCTGCTCATGGGCCACGGCCCGCTCCAGGGAGGCGTCCACCGTGTCGAACGAGGCCCCGCTGCTGTCCTTGTGCTTCGCGTCCCCGATGACCTGCGGCAGGGCCTGCTCGTAGTCGCCCTTCATGTCGGCGTCCCGGGCCGCCGCGTGCCGCTGCTTCCACTGCGCCACGCCCTCGACGGCCTTCGAGACCGGCTCCCGGCCGCTCGCGTCGTCGGCCAGCCGCAGCGCCCGTGCCAGCCCGGCGTCGAGCTGCTTCATGTTCTTCTCGTAGTCCACGTCGTACTTGTCGGACTTCTTGTCCTCGGCCAGTACGGCACCCCGCGCGATCAGCGTCAGGTTCTCGTTCGCCCGCGCCTGGAGCGAGGCGATCCGCGCGTCGTTGAGCACCTTCAGGGACTCCTGGCCGTCGGCCCGGGCCTCGCCCAGCCCCGCCCGCGCGACCGACTGCCCCACCGTCAGCCACAGCAGCACCACCGACGCGGCGGCCGTCGCCGCCAGCAGCCCGTGGTTGAAGACCCGGTTGGTACGACGGTAGTTCCGCCGCTGCGCCCACACCAGGGCGCCCAGCGCGAGCACGCCCGCGCCCGTCGCCGCCACCGGCCAGGACCGGGCCTCGTCGTAGTCCGTGTACAGCCGGCCCGTCTCCGCCTCGTAGAGCCGCTGCGCCGCCGGCAGCAGCACCGTGCTCATCTGCTCGTTCGCGTAGCGCAGGTAGGCGCCGCCCAGCGGCAGGCCCTGCCGGTTCGTGGCGCGGGCCTGCTCGATCAGACCGGTGTACCGGGGCAGCTGCTCGCCGAGCAGCGCGATCTCCTTGCGGGACTCCCCGCCGGCCCCGGTGTTCGCGGCCGCGCTCACCAGCAGCCGGGAGGCGTTCGCGATGTCCTTCTCGTAGCGCTGGCGGACCTCCCGGGGCTCCTGGGCACCCGCGAGGAAACCGCTGGAGGAGGCCGTGTCGGCGTCGGCGAGGGAGCGGTAGATGCTCGCGGCGTCCGCGCTCAGCGGCTGGCTGCGGCCCACCACGTCCTCCGCGGCGGTGGCCCGGCCGGACACCTCCCACACCGCGACCGCGCCGAACAGCACGACCAGGGCGGCCAGCACCGCGCCGATGATCCGCAGCCGGCCCGGCTCGGTCGTCGCCGCGGCGCGCACCCGCTCCACGCCCTCGGCCCAGGCGGTACTGCGCCCCGGCGGCGCGGACGGTCTCCCAGCCGGCCCGGCGGGCGTCCCGGAGGTACCGCCCCCGGGCGCGGACGCGCGTGTCGTGATGGCCACCGTGACCTCCCCCTCGGTCCCTCTGCTCCGCAGCAGTATGGCCGTAGCGGCGCCCGACCACAGCACCCGGTGCCCGATCTTGGACGATCCCCCTTCCGGACCCCCTCCCGGACCTCCGGCCGCCGCCCCCGGCTCCTGCCCCCGGCCGTTCCCCCGTCACCCTTCACCGTCAATACGCCGCAGCGGCCCCCGTGGTTCCGCAGGTGCGCGCCGGCGGCCCGGGTTCACTCGAACCGGGCACGCAGCCTCGCCATCGCCGCGGGCGGCGCGCCCAGCGCGTCCAGGCCCAGCAGGGCCGCACCCAGCACCGGCGCGGCCGTGACCACCGAGAGCCGGGCCAGGGGGGCGCGGGCGGCCAGCAGTTCCCCGATCCGGCCGTTCAGCCCCGGGTGCCGGGCCGCGAGCACACCGCCGCCCAGCAGCACCGGCGCCTCCCGCTCCAGCAGGCCGAGCCGCTCCAGCGCCACCGACGCCAGCGCCACCACCTCCTCGGCCTGCCGCTCCACCAGCGCCGCCGCCACCGCGTCGCCCGCCCCCGCCACCGCGAACAGCACCGGCACCAGCTCGTGCAGCCGCCCCCGGTCCAGCCCGCCCAGGTGCAGCGCCTCGATCAGCGCCGCCATCGAAGCCAGCCCGAAGTGCCCCGGCAGCGCCGCCGCCAGGGCCGTGGGCCCGCCCCGTCCGTCCTCGGCGCGGGCCGCCCACCACAGGGCCTCCTGGGCCAGGCCGCCCCCGCCGCCCCAGTCCCCGGAGATCTGCCCGAGGGCGGCGAAGCGGGCGGTCCGCCCGTCGGGCAGCATGCCCACGCAGTTGATGCCCGCCCCGCAGACCACGGCGACCCCGAGCGGGCCGTCCGCACCCGCCCGCAGGATCGCGAAGGTGTCGTTGCGCACCTCGGTGGCCGCGCCCCAGCCCCGCGCCGCCACCGCCTCGGTGAGCCGGCGCTCCTCCACCGGCAGGTCGGCGTTGGCCAGACAGGCCGAGACCCGGGCCGCGCGCGGCACCCCGGGCAGCCCGGCGGCCGCCGCCGCCCCGGCGACGGCCTCCGCGAGGACGTCCACGGCCGCCTCCACACCGGTCACGGGCGGCTGGAAGCCCCCGGCGCGCCCGGTGCCGAGGACCGTGCCGTCGGCGGCGACCAGCGCGGCGTCGGTCTTGCTGTTGCCCGCGTCGATCGCGACGACGGCGCAGGCGGGCGGGACGGCTACGCCCACGGCAGGTGCTCCTTGTTGTGCGCGAGGAGCCGGTCGGCGAGCCCCTCGGCGAGGTCGTACTGTCCGACGAGCGGATGGGCCAGCAGGGCCTTGAAGACCCGCTCGCGCCCGCCGCGCAGGGCCGCGTCCAGGGCGAGGTCCTCGTACGCGGCGACGTGCGCGACCAGCCCGGCGTACAGGGGGTCGAGCCGGGGCGCGGGCAGCGGTACCGGGCCGTTGCCGTCGACCCGCGCCTGCACCTCGATCACGGCGTCGTCCGCCAGGAACGGCAGCGTGCCGCCGTTGCGGGCGTTGACCACCTGGACGGACGGCCCGCCGCCGCCCAGCAGGGCCGCCGCGAGGTCCACGGCGGCCTCGGAGTAGAAGGCCCCGCCCCGCTTGGCCAGCAGCGCGGGCTTCTCGTCGAGCGCGGGGTCGGCGTACAGGGCGAGGAGCTCCCGCTCCATCGCGGCGACCTCGGCGGCCCGCGAGGGCTTCTCGCCGAGTTCCCGGACCACCTCGTCGTGGGCGTAGAAGTAGCGCAGGTAGTACGAGGGCACCGCGCCGAGCCGGTCCAGCAGCGCCCGCGGCAGGTGCAGGTCGGCGGCGACGGCGTCCCCGTGCTCGGCCAGCAGCCGCGGCAGCACGTCGGTGCCGTCCGGGCCGCCGAGCCGGACCCCGAGTTCCCAGGTCAGGTGGTTGAGGCCGACGTGGTCGAGGTGGACCTCGGCGGGCGCCACGTCCAGCAGCCGCGCGAACTTGCGCTGGAAGCCGATGGCGACGTTGCACAGCCCGACGGCCTTGTGCCCGGCCTGGAGCAGGGCCCGGGTGACGATCCCGACCGGGTTGGTGAAGTCGATGATCCAGGCGTCGGGGGCGGCCCGGCGGACCCGTTCGGCGATGTCGAGGACCACCGGTACGGTCCGCAGGGCCTTGGCGAGCCCGCCGGCACCGGTGGTCTCCTGGCCGACGCAGCCGCACTCCAGCGGCCACGTCTCGTCCTGGAGCCGGGCCGCCTGCCCGCCGACGCGCAGCTGCAGCAGCACCGCGTCGGCGCCGGCGACGCCCGCGTCCAGGTCGGAGGTGGTGGTGACGCGCCCCGGGTGGCCCTGCCGGGCGAAGATCCGCCGGGCCAGGCCGCCGACCAGCTCAAGCCGTTCGGCGGCCGGGTCGACCAGCACGAGTTCGCTGACGGGCAGGGTGTCGCGCAGCCGTGCGAAACCGTCGGCCAGTTCGGGCGTGTAGGTGGAACCGCCGCCCACCACTGCGAGTTTCATCGGGATCAGCCTTTCAATCCGGTCAGGGTGACTCCCTCGACGAACGCCTTCTGGGCGAAGAAGAAGAGGACGATCACCGGGGCCATGACGAGCACCGTCGCCGCCATGGTCAGGTTCCAGTTGGTGTGGTGCGCCCCCTTGAAGGACTCCAGGCCGTAGCTGAGGGTCCAGGCGGCCGGGTTGTCGGAGGCGTAGATCTGCGGGCCGAAGTAGTCGTTCCAGGCGTAGAAGAACTGGAACAGGGCGACGGCCGCGATGCCCGGCTTCGCCATGGGCAGGACGACGCGCAGCAGGGTGCGGACCTCGCCGCAGCCGTCGACGCGGGCCGCGTCGAGGTACTCGTCGGGGATGGTCAGCAGGAACTGCCGCAGCAGGAAGATCGCGAACGCGTCGCCGAAGGCCAGGGGCACGATCAGCGGCCACAGGGTGCCGGACAGGTCGAGCTGCTTCGCCCAGAAGAGGTACATGGGGATGACGACCACCTGCGGCGGCAGCATCATCGTGGCGATCACCAGGAGCAGCGCGAGCCGCCGTCCGCGGAAGCGGAACTTGGCGAGGGCGTAGGCGACGGGCACCGAGGACACCACGGTCAGCACGGTCCCGAGCCCCGCGTACAGCAGGGTGTTGCGCCACCAGGTCAGGAAGCCGGGGGTGTGCCAGACCTGCGCGTAGTTGCCCCATTCCCAGGTGCGCGGCCACAGCTCGCGGGTCAGTGCCTGCTGGTCGCTCATCAGCGAGGTGAGGAGGAGGAAGACGAAGGGGAGGACGAAGAACAGGGCGGCGGCGACGGCCAGGGAGTGCACCCCGACCCAGTGGAGCACGGCCTTGCGGCGGTGTGCGCGCATGTCAGTCACCCGTTCCGATCAGTCCGCCCCGGCGGCGCATCAGGAGCGCGGTGAAGGCCATGGAGAGGGCGAACAGCACCAGGGCCAGGACGCAGGCGGAGCCGTAGTCGAAGCGCTGGAAGCCGAGGTGGTAGACGGTCTGGGGGAGGGTCAGCGTGGACCTGCCGGGGTAGCCCGGCTCGGTCTGCTGGCCGGAGCCGCCGATGATCCCGGCGGCGGCCTTCGAGGCGACCGTCGGCTGCGTGTAGTACTGCATGGCCTGGATGACCCCGGTGACCACGGCGAACAGCACGACGGGGGAGATGTTCGGCAGGGTGATGTGCCGGAAGCGGGCCCAGGCCCCGGCGCCGTCCAGCTCGGCGGCCTCGTACTGCTCCTTCGGTACGTCGAGCAGCGCGGCCATGAAGATCACCATCAGGTCGCCGGTGCCCCACACCGCGAGGGCGGTGAGCGCGGGCTTGGACCAGCCGGCGTCGGTGAACCAGCCGGGCGCGGGCAGCCCGGCGGCGTCCAGCAGGGTGTTGACCGGGCCGGTGCCGGGGTTGAGGAGGAAGACGAAGGCGAGGGTCGCGGCCACCGGCGGGGCCAGGTAGGGCAGGTAGAACAGGGTCCGGAAGAGCCCGGCACCGGTCTTGACCTTGGTGACGAGCAGTCCGACGCCGAGGCCGAAGACGACCCGGCAGCTCACCATGACCACGACCAGCCACAGGGTGTTGCGCATGGCCGGCCAGAAGAGCGGATAGTCGGTGAAGACGTAGCTCCAGTTGTCCAGGCCGTTGAAGACCGGGGGCCGGAAGCCGTCGTAGCGGGTGAAGGAGAAGTAGACGGTGGACAGCAGCGGGTAGGCGAAGAAGACGGCGGAGCCGATCAGCCAGGGCGACAGGAAGGCGAGGGTCCGCAGGGCGGAGCGCCGGTGCCTGGCCCGCAGGGCGGGGGTGTGCGGGGTGTCCGCGGCCGGGGTCATCGGGGCTACTCGGCCTTCGCGATGTCCGTGTCGATCTGCCGGTCGGTCTTGGCGAGCCCGGCGGCGAGGTCGGGGACGTCGCCCTTCTCGACGGCGTACGCGAAGTCCTGGAAGGTCAGCTGGTAGGCGCCGCCGTCGGCCCGGGCGGGGGTGGTGTTCGACTTCGCGTGCCGGGCGATGTCGAGGAACGTCTTCGACTCGGGGGTCACCCGGAGCTGCGGCGACTGCAGCGCGGCCAGCGTGGACGGGATGTTGTGGATGGCGTTGGCGAAGGCGACGACGGCCTCGGTGTCGGTGGTCATGTACCGCACCAGCTCCCAGGCGGCGTTCTGCTTCCGGCTCGCGGAGGAGATGCCCATGACGGTGCCGGAGAGGTAGCCCTTGCCGTAGTCGGCCCGCTGGTCGTCGGGCACGGGCAGCGGGGCGGTGCCGATCTCGAAGGGGACGCCGGCTTCCTTGGCCATGGCCGGGCGCCACTCGCCGTCGATCTGCATGGCGACGAGTCCCTTGTGGAAGGGGTGTTCGGCGCTCCACTCGTCTCCGAATCCCGCGCGGAAGCGTTCCAGCTTCTCGTAGCCGCCGAGCTTGGCCACCAGGTCCTTCTGGGCGGTCAGCATCTTCGCGAAGGCCGGGTCGCCGGCCAGGTTCGCCTTGCCGTCGGCGGTGAAGTAGGTGGGGCTCCACTGGGCGACGAGGCGCTGCGGGGTGGTCTCGTAGCCGTGGAAGGTGGGCATCACGCCCAGCTGTTCGTACGAATCGCCCTTGGGCTTGGTGAGCTTCTGCGCGACCTCGGCGAACTCGCTCCACGTCACGGGCGCTTCGGTGATCCCGGCGGCGGCGAACGCGGTCTTGTTGTAGACGAGGCCGTAGGCGTCGTGCAGCAGCGGCAGGGTGCACTGGTTGCCCTTGTAGCGCGTGTACTCCAGCAGGGTCGCGGGGAAGACCTTCGCCCCGTCGACCCCGGACTTCGCCATGAAGGGGTTCAGGTCGGCGAAGGCGCCGGAGTTGCAGAACTTGCCGACGCTGTCGGTGGCGAAGGAGGAGACGACGTCGGGGGCCTTGTCCCCGCCCGCGCGCAGCGCCTGGTTGATCTTGTCGTCGGTCATGTTGCCGGTGGCTTTGACCTTGATGTTCGGGTGGGCCTTCTCGAAGCGGTCGATGCTGTCCTGGATCGCCTTGACCTCGGAGGGGGCGGACCAGCCGTGCCAGAAGGCGATGGTGACGTCGGCCTTCGGGTCGTCGCCGGCGCCGGCGCCGTTCTGGCCGGTGCAGGAGGTGGCGAGTACGGATATGGCGGCAAGGGCGGCCGCGGTGGTGGTCAGGCGTGCGGCTCGGGGCATGGCGGGGCTCGCTCTCTGGGGGAGAACTGGATGAGGGGTGGGGGGTACGGGGGCTACGGGTGTCGGCGTCAGCGGGAGGTGTCGAAGACTTCCTCGCGGGTGGCGGCCAGGGCGCTCTCCAGCGCGCCGCGCAGCACGGGCCGCTCGCGCACCTCGCCGGTGACCAGCCGCGGCCGGGAGGGGGCCAGTTCGGCGAGCTCGTCCTCCAGCAGGGTGCGCAGCGGGTCGCCGCCCGCGGTGATCAGGGCGCCCGACAGGACCACGATCTCCGGGTCCAGTACGGCGACCAGCGAGGCGAGACCGGTGGCGAGCGCGGTGGCGTAGGACCGGAGGAAGGCCAGGCGGGCGCCCTCCGGTTCGGCGGCGGCCCGCCGCAGCAGCTCGGTCCCGGCGGCCACCTGCGCGGCGTGCGGGGCGCCCGGGGCGGAGCCGGAGCCGGGGCCGAGTCCGGCCGAGGCGGCGAGCGCGGGCAGCACCTGTACGCCGGCCAGCTCCTGGTAGCCGCCGGTGTTGGCCCGGGTGACCTGGCGGACCAGGGGGTGGCCGGGCACGGGCAGGAAGCCCACCTCGCCCGCGCCGCCCGTCCAGCCGCGGTGCAGCCGGCCGCCGAGGACGAGGGCGGCGCCGAGGCCCTCCTCGTTCCACAGCAGGACGAAGTCCTCGTGGCCGCGGGCCGCGCCGAGGCGGTGCTCGGCGACCGCGGCGAGGTTGACGTCGTTCTCGTACTCGACCGGCAGGGGCAGGGCCGCGGCCAGCTCGTCGAGGAGGGTGGGGGAGTGCCAGCCGGGGAGGTGGCTGGCGTAGCGCAGCCGTCCGGTGCGCGGGTCGAAGGCGCCGGGGGTGGCGATGACCAGGCGGTGCAGGTCGGACAGGGTCAGCCCGGCGTCCTCCAGGGCTCCGCCGAGGGCCCGGGTGACCTGGCCGACGGCGTCGGCGCCCTCGGTGTAGGGGAGCTCGAAGCGGCCGACCACGGTGCCGGCCAGGTCGGCGACGGCGGCGAGCACCCGGTCGGGGGTCACGTCGAGGCCGCCGACGTGGGCGGCGCGGGCGTTGAGCGCGTACAGCTGGGCGTTCGGGCCGGGGCGGCCGCCGTCGGTGCCGGTGGCGACGACGAGCCCGGCGGCCTCCAGGCGGGCGAGCAGCTGGGAGGCGGTGGGCTTCGACAGCCCGGTGAGGTGCCCGATCCGGGTCCGGGACAGGGGGCCGTGCGTCAGCAGCAGCTCCAGGGCGGCGCGGTCGTTCATGGCGCGCAGCAGGCTGGGCGTTCCCGGGGTGGCGGCGGGCATGGCGGGTTCCCTCCCTCACCGAGGAGACTGTTAGTTAAGTTTCCTATTGGCTTCGGAGGCCTGTCAATGCCGCTGCCCCGCCGGAACGGACCGGCGGGGCAGCGTACGGCGTGGGCGGGGGCTACTTGGGCAGCCGGACCCCCGGCGCGGGCGCGGGCGCCGGCGCGGTCGGTATCGGGGCGGTGGCCAGGGACTGCGGGGAGGCCGGATTGGCCAGCGCGGACGGCGCCGCGACGGCCGCCGCCGGGTCGGCAGGGACCTCGTCCTCGCCCGGGGCCGGCGCGCCGCCGATGATCCGGATGCCCGCCGCGTCGAACGCGTCCTTGATCCGCCAGCGCAGCTCGCGCTCCACCGCGAACTGCTGGCCCGGCATGGTCTTCGCCGACACCTTCACCGTCATGGAGGCCAGCAGCACCTCGTCCAGGCCCAGCACCTCCACCGGGCCCCACAGGCGCTCGTCCCACGGGGTCTCCTTCGCCAGGGTGTCCGCGACCCCCTGGACCACCTCGCGGATGTGCGCCAGGTTCTCCGTCGGCTTGACCTGCACGGCCACGCCCGCCGTCGCCCAGCCCTGGCTCAGGTTCCCGATGCGCTTGATCTCGCCGTTGCGGACGTACCAGATCTCACCGTTGTCGCCGCGCAGCTTGGTCACGCGCAGGCCGACCTCGATGACCTCGCCGGAGGCCACCCCGGCGTCGATCTTGTCGCCCACGCCGTACTGGTCCTCCATGATCATGAACACGCCGGAGAGGAAGTCCGTCACCAGGTTGCGGGCACCGAAACCGATCGCCACACCGGCCACACCGGCACTCGCCAGCAGCGGACCCAGGTCGATCTTCAGCGCCGCCAGCACCATCAGCGCGGCCGTACCCAGGATCAGGAACGAGGACACCGAACGCAGCACGGAGCCGATCGCCTCCGACCGCTGGCGGCGCCGCTCGGCATTGACCAGCAGCCCGCCCAGCGCCGTGCCCTCCACGGCCTCCGCGCTGGTGTTCATCCGGCTTATCAGCTTCGTCAGGGCCTTGCGGACCACGCTGCGCAGCGCCACCGCGATCACGATGATCAGCAGGATCCGCAGTCCGATGCTCAGCCAGGTGGCCCAGTTCTCCTCGACGAAGCTCGCGGCGTTCGTCACGCTCTCGGCGGCGTCGTCGGTGGTGGACGCGGCCTGCGGCAGCAGGGTGGCGGGCGAGGGCACGGCGGGAACCTCCAGGGCATAGCGGTCCGCCCGCGGAACGGTCGTACGGTCGTGCTGGCTGTGCGGGCAGGCCATCCACACTAACGGGGCGCGGGACCGACCTCGTTGCGTTGTTCGAGGGAGAGACCGGACTCACCTGGGGATGAAAGGGAGTGTGGTTGAAAACACCCCGGGCCCGTTACCGGCGCGTGGTGGCGCTTCGACCAGCCGTAAGGGGAGACTGAGAGCAGATCGTCCCGGCGCGAGCCACGCGCCGCCGGCGTACAAGGAGGCAGTCCGTGCCGCACGTCCTGGTCCTCAACGCGTCGTACGAGCCCCTCGGCGTCGTACCGCTCCGCCGCGCGCTCGTCCTCGTCCTGGAGAACAAGGCAATCTCCCTGGAGGAATCGGGCGCCTTCCTGCACAGCGCGACACGAGCCGTCCCCGCGCCCAGCGTGGTCAGGCTCAAGCGCTTCGTGCGGGTCCCCTACCGGGGGCCCGTTCCACTCACCCGCCGCGCGCTGTTCGCCCGCGACGGCGGCCGCTGCATGTACTGCGGGGCCGTCGCCACGAGCGTGGACCACGTGATCCCGCGCAGCCGCGGGGGCCAGCACGTCTGGGACAACGTGGTCGCCGCATGCCGGCGGTGCAACCACGTGAAGGCGGACCGGCACCTGCTGGAACTCGGCTGGCGGCTGCGCCACCAGCCGGCTCCGCCGTCGGGGTTGGCGTGGCGGATCATCGGCACGGGGCACCGGGATCCGCGCTGGATGCCGTACCTCCAGCCGTACGGGGCGCAGGACGCGCTGGAGCGCATCGGGGTCCCGACCCCTGCGGCGGCGGCCGCCTCCTGACGGCCCGCTGCGCGGGGCCGTCCCCTACCCGCCCTTCGCCCGTTCCCCGGGGCTGCGCCTCGGACCCCCTGGGGGCTCCGCCCCCAGACCCCCGCGCCTCAAACGCCGGCGGGGCTGGATGGTGCCGGCGGGGCTGGGATTGTC